>JAIPJT010000012.1 GCA_021733985.1 Victivallales bacterium
GACGTTGGAGTTCACACTTTAGTGTGTTAGGCAGAATATTCAGCCAGACAAGCTAATCACGTCATTCGACACGACAAGAGCTTGAACTCCAACCATACACTAAAATTTGATGCTCAATTTCTTAATTCAATGACATTGATCAGCTATCCAGTGTCATTGATCAATGATCGGTTATTGAGTCTTAAGAAACCTTAAACCCAAATTATGCAGATTTCAGATAAACAGCGAAATTCAAGGAACAAAATATACAAACCCGTTAATACATTAAAATGCGAGGATCGGGTGTCTGAATATTCAGTAGACATTGCATGCAGAAATTTTAAATATATTGAGCCGTATAATGGCGTTTTTTTTAGCTGTTTCCTGTCTTTTCTAAACAAAACAATACAGCAGCACCTGAAAGTTAAAGAAAAAAACGGAACCGTCGGCAGAATAATCTTCCGCAAGGCGTGTATCTTTTCATATAACGGGCATTAACTGACGATCCTATATAAAAAATCCTATATTTTCCCTTTCAGCCCTTCGAGCTCACTGTAAACAATCTCACCGCCAACAACTGTACATACGGCTTTGCCTTTTACTTTTTTTCGGTTAAATGGTGTATTTCTGGATTTGCTGTAAAAATTATGTTTATTAACAGCGTGTTCCTTTTCCACATCAAGCACAGTTAAGTCAGCCTGTAACCCGATTTCAATAGTCCCAAGGTCATCGCGTCTTAAAACTTCAGCGGGGCCTGTAGTAAATTTAGCTACAAGTTCACTCAATGAAAGCACGTCTCTGTGGTAGAGTTCTGTAAGTACAATCGGAACAGCCGTTTCCAAACCGATCATTCCGAAAGGTGCATAGGCAAATTCCTTCAGTTTATCTGTTTCGGCATGCGGTGCATGGTCGGTTGCTATTACATCTATAGTATTGTCTTTCAATCCTTCTATCAGAGCCTGTCTGTCAGTCTCGGTTCTCAGCGGGGGATTAACTTTATATCGCGTATCGAAGTTTTTTATACAGTCATCAGTCAGCGACAGATGATGCGGAGTAACTTCAGCCGTAACATTTATCCCTCTTTTTTTCGCATCTCTTATTAGATAAACACTTTCATCAGCACTCACATGCTGAATATGGACAGTTGTTTCAGCTTCTTTTGCAAGGGCAATGTCCCTTGCAACCATTATCGCTTCGGCGGATTTAGGGATACCTTTCAGCCCGTTTACAGCAGCCCAGTATCCGTCATGAGCATGGCCGTTTTCCGCCAATGAATCCTCTTCGCAGTGTTCAAGAACCGGCATATTAAATGTTTTCGCATACTCGAGAACATGCAGTAAAAGATCGGAATTCTGCACACATCTGCCGTCATCAGTAACGGCAACGACACCGGCTTTACTGAAACTACCGATACCGGTCATATCTTTACCCTCGCTGTTTTTAGTAATAGCCGCAGCCGGGAGTACATTTACAACTGCTGTTTTTTGAGCTTTTCTCCTCAGATATTCAACTGCAGCGGTGGAATCGACGACAGGAGAGGTATTAGGCATGGCAACAACTGTAGTAAAACCGCCGGCGGCGGCGGCCATTGTTCCGGTTTCAATTGTTTCCCTGTCTTTTCCGCCGGGATCTCTTAAATGGACATGTAAATCGATAAAACCGGGGGTTAGAACTTTGTTTTTAAGATTTATCACCTCAGCATTGTTAAGAGTTTTAGGATCAGTAAAAATGCCGTTTGATACTCCTATATCTATAACAGAGTCTATCTTCTTTTTAGGGTCAATTACCCTCGCCCCTTTAAATATGTAGCTTTTTGTTTTCATTTTAATACTTTTCTGTCCTTAATTTATTCTTAGATACGGTATATCAATCTTTTATCAATTCCCTAAACAGCCGGCTATCAGATACAATACTCCCATTCTTACGGCAAGGCCGTTGGTAACCTGTTCAAGTATAACTGACTGAGGCCCGTCAGCAATGTGAGATTCGACCTCGACGCCCCTGTTTATCGGTCCCGGATGCATAATTAAAGCATCAGGCTTTACATATTTTATAGTTTCACTGTTGATACCGTATATAGAAGCATACTCACTAATACTTGGAAAATATGAAGCCTGCTGCCGTTCCCTCTGTATACGGAGCATATTAATAACATCGGCATTTTCTATAGCATTCCTTAGGTTATCGCATACTCTTACGCCAAGTTTTCTGAATTCTCTCGGCAGCAGTGTTGCCGGCCCGCAGATAGTAACTTTTGCCCCCATCTTCAGCAGTCCGATAATATCGCTTCTTGCAACCCTGCTGTGAAGTATATCTCCTACAATAGCAACATTAAGCCCTTCAAGGCTGCCTTTTTTCTCTCTCATTGTAAAAATATCGAGCAGAGCCTGTGTCGGATGTCCGTGGGCACCGTCTCCGGCATTGACAATACCGCAGCTGAGCCTTTCTGATAAAAGTTTATGTGCTCCGGAGGCAGCATGGCGCATAACTATAATATCAACCTGAAGTGATTCTATATTCTTAAGGGTGTCAAGAAGAGTTTCCCCTTTTATAAGACTGCTTGTCGAAGAGGTCATATTTATTATATCGGCACTGAGCCTCTGTTCCGCAAGCTCAAAGGAAACTCTTGTTCTTGTACTTGGTTCAACAAAAAAGTTTACAACTGTTTTACCTCTCAGTGCAGGAACTTTTTTGACTCTTCTTCTATTAACCTTTTTGAATTCTGCAGCAGTATCGAGAATCAGGGTAAGTTCATCAGCTGTTAACTCACTTAAACTGATTAAATCTTTTTTAGTCCAAAGTTTTTCTATCATTTTTTCAAGATCCCTATAAGTATTTAACTAAAACAGCGTCTTCATCATCGCACTCTTCAAGGTTCACATAAACTCTTTTATTGTCAGGGACTGCATATTTCATTCCAACAAAGTCAGAATGAATGGGGAATTCTCTGCCTTTTCTCTCGACGAGGACAGCCACTTTGATTGATTTTGGCCGACCATAATCAGTAATTGCATCAAGTGCAGCTCTTATTGTTCTGCCGCGCCAAAGAACATCATCTACAAGAATTATATCTTTATCATTGACGTCAAAAGGGATACTCGTTTCCAGGATTACCGGAAGAGTTTTTCTCATACCAATATCGTCCCTGTACATACTGGTATCAAGTGTTCCGGATTTAGGTTCATAACCTGTAAATTCCTTAAGTTTAGCGCATAACCTTTTGGACAGAGGGACCCCCCTTAACTGAATACCGATAAGTATCAGTTCAGAAAGTTCTTCTCCGGGAAATGCTTCAGCAAGCTCAAAGGCAAGTTTGTCTATCGCGCGTTTTATTGCACTCTCTGTCATGAGATGGTTCTTTCGGTTGGAACTCATTTTAAAATTCGTCGCCTTCTAATCATAGTTTTCAGTTAAAATCTGCAGCTGTTTATAAAAAAAATAAAACCGTTCAGAATATTTTTCAGCATTTCAGATTTTGTTTATTTTATAACATATGCATAAACCCGTTTAATTTAATTATTAATCTTAAATCTTTCAAGGCTCTGCTTTCACATTTACTTATTATTTAAACTTTAGCACTGTTTTATTGTTTAATGATAGCAGATTGAACGCTCCAAAGCCTGTAATTTCAAGCTACAGTAAAAAGAGAAACCGGACCGGCAGTTTGTCGGTCTTTTTCCATAATAAACTGCTGATTAGCGTCTTAAAAAAATTTGGTTTTTAAAATTCAGCATGATTCCGGTTAAGACCGATAGGCTGTCCGGGTGCTAATCACCCGACGTTTAGGGAATTTTGAAAACAGAATAATTCAAAAGAAATTAAACTGCACCGCTATTGAAATCTTTATTCTCTTTTATTAAAATGTTGTAAACATCCCTGTCAGTGAATAAATAATAACAGAAAGGAAGCACTATGAAATCAATTTTTACGAAAATCTGCTGCCTGACAGTTTTTCTAATCCCGCTGTCTTTGTTTGCGGAGGAAAAACCGTTACCGGTAACAGTCCAGGAACTCAAGAAAATTTCACCTTCAACCACACAGATCCCTGCGAAAGTAGAGCCTACAGCCAGCGGAAATCTTTTAACGATGCATCCCGGCAGAATAGTATATGTAGCTTCTATCGGCGATATAGTATATTCACATGTTAAAGATGAACATGGGAATATTATAAGAAAAGGTTCTCCGGTAGCAATACAGGATACCTCATATAAGGAAAAAGAAGTTGAACAGGCCAAACTTGCATTAACAGAAGCACTTACAGATTTAAAACTTGCTCAGGAAAATTTTGAAAGGGACAAGAAGCTGGTAAAGAGCAGCGCTGTATCTGTAAAACAGATGCAAACTACTACTGAAAATTATCAGTCAGCAAAGATCAATGTAGTTAAGTGTGAGACAGCACTTAAAGAAGCCAGGGAACATCTGGAAAACTGCTATATTTACCCTGATTATACAGGCCAGGTTCAGGAGGTGTATGCTACGCCGGGCGAATTTATGGATAAACACAAGAAAGTGGCTAAAGTAACTATATTGAATCCTGTATATGCAAAATTGAAACTGCCTATAACCCTTACCGATAAAATCAACATAGAAAATGAAGTGAATGTTTATACGGAAGGGTCGGAAAAACCTGAAAAAGGGGTACTTGCAATAAACCCTACCGATCCGACTATTGTTAATGTACTTTTCACTAATCGCCTTATAGACATGTCTATAAGAAACCTGAACCCGGAAGAACAGAAATTGCCTGTTGTTACTGATTTAAGGTTTGTAGGGCATATTTACGGCACAAAGAAAATGTTTGAAAAAGGGGAGTTTGATTCTACAAAAATAAATCTGGGTGTCCCTCAAAATGCGATTAAGAAAGATGAAAAAGGATATTTTGTCTGGAAAGCGGAAGGACAGCGCGGTATAACGGGAAAAATTAATTATAAATTCAAAATTAAAAAGGTCTATGTAACACCCGGAGACATAACCCGCGATGTTACTATGCTGTTCAATTTGTCCAGCTATTACAGGTCCATTAAAAAATGTGACAACCTGAAACCCCTCAGTATCATTATTCCCAATCCTCCCAAAAATGTAAAGGACGGGGATATGGTTATATACAAAAGAACAAAGTGGAAATTCTCAATTAACCAGAAGGTATGGATAGTTATAAAAGGCCTTTCCAGCCCGGGAATATACGTACCCGAAAACTCTGTATTCGATATTTATTTCGGACAGCCGAAAGTGTGTCTTGTAAAAGATGGAAAAATCGAATATGCAAAAGTTAATCTGAAAGGTTATCACGACCATTATGTAAAAATAACCGGCCCCAAGATAAAAGAGGGTGAGCAGGTTTTAATACATAAAGATAATATTTTCAAAGAAATCTATGATGGAAGAAAAGTTAAAGTCACCGACCAAATAAGAGTACCGCATAGGCTTTCCAAGGATGTTATAACAATTTATAACCCGATTAAAAGCTGCGGTCATAAAAACCCGGAATTTTCAGCAAAAAGCAGTCTGGAAAAATAGTTATAACTTAAATTTCAAATATAAAAGCCTTCCCACTGCGGGAAGGCTTTTTGTTTCAATTAGTCATTTGAGTAAAAAATAAGCCTGTATTTTATTTATTTACAGCTATCTTTTTTACTTCAGTTTTTTTCTTTTCTGTTTTTGGCAGAGTTACAGAAAGCTCACCATTTTTAAAGTTTGCCTTAACATTTTCTACATCTACATCTTCTGAAAGCTCAAAGGCCCTTTCGAACTTACCGAATGCTCTTTCAGAGACATAGTAGTTTTTCTTTTCCTCTTCTTTTTCAGTTTCCTTTTCCCCTTTTATGGTTAAAGTGCTTCCGTCAATAGATACGTCTATATCCTTTTCAGTCATTCCAGGAAGCTCTGCTTTAACCTCATAAGATTCATCTGATTCAACTACATCAAACTTAGGGTTGAAAGATGTATTCTTTCGTTCAAGAGAAAAAGAAGAACCAGTCATAAAATCGTTAAAGAAATTGTTTACATGATTTTGAAATTCTTCAAACATTTCATTTGGATTAAAATTTTTTAATCCATGAAAACCTTTTTTGGGTACCAGTCCTTTTTTCATTTCAATCACTCCTTTCCTTGTTTTCATTTATAATCAAAGTAAGAGCAGTGCACTTCTGTGCACTCTCAAACTATCCAATTTCAACATTTATTTTTTTGGGTTTTACTTTTTCAGATTTCGGCAGAACAACCCTTAATACGCCGTCTCTGATTTTGGCACTTATACCCTCAACATTAATATCAGTCAAAAGTGTAAATGATCTTTTAAACATACCTGTTACAAATCCTCTGTTTACAATCTGCTTACCTTCAACAGATTCCATATTTTCCTGAGTTCCCATAAGCGTTATTACATCATCTTCGTAAGAGACTTCAACACTTTTTTCACTGACCCCTGGCATATCACAGAGTATCACTATAGAATCTTTCTCCTCATAAATATCTGTAGGAGGAGTCATCACCGGTATATTTTTTGCCATTTCAGCATTTTTGCTGTTTTCCGTTTCCTGTAAATTTTCCTTATTATTCATAATTCCACCTCATTTTTAAAATTTGTCATTATAAAGCTTAAACAATTAAAACAACTTTATTCAGTTAAAACTTTAATTTTCTGCGGTTTAGATGTTTCGGCCCGCGGAAGCGTTACCTCCAGAATACCTTTTTTATATTTTGCAGTAATCTTTTCGTTTTCCACATCGTAAGGCAAACTGAAAGTCCTGATGAACTTACCATATCCCCTTTCTTCTCTGTGTACGACATTTTCCTTGTTTTCCTCTTTTTTCCGTTCTCCTTCAATTGTCAGTTTGTCACCCTGAACAGTTAAATCTATATCCTCTTTTTTAATACCCGGGATTTCTGCAAGAACTGTAAGTTCTTCTTCATCACCGTAAATATTAACTGCCGGATAGGCCTGAGTGGAGGATCCATAGCTGTTAAAAAGCTTATTAACCTCACTGTGCAAATTACGTAATTCCCCGAACGGGTTATCGAAGTTTAAAAGATTCCACATTTTGAACCTCCTTTTTTTTTAAAATTAAATCTTGTTTTCAAAAGAACGCTTTTATATTAGAGCATACACTATGCCAAAACCTTATATTATTTACTGTTTAGACTATATCAGTTCAAAAAGACAGAAATGCTTTATACAGAAGAGTCTTTTTGTCTCTATTTGCAGCGTTAATAAAATGTGCCATATTTACCCTATGTATATTTTGGTATTTTTTTAAACAGTTATTTTTGTTTTTTCTGAATTTTTGCTGTATTTTAATAATTTTCACGGCGGCTGCATGAAAAACTTTTAGTGAACATTTAGGTAGATTCTCATACACTTAATTAAAAGCTATTTATACTGTAATCCCCTCATGACAGTTCGACACGCAATATTTGAATTCGAAATAAGACAAGGAAAAGCTGTAAATGAATAACTCATATATTGAAAAGATTTTTGCATATCTCCATCAAAACCCAGAAAAGGGATTCAAAGAGTATAAAACATCTGAATATATTTCTGAAAAACTATTAGAAATGGGCTTTAAGGTTGAAAGAATTACCGGAACTGGAATAAAGGCTGTATATGATTCAGGTAAATCCGGTCCGAATTTTGCAGTTAGGGCAGATATAGACGCCCTTCCTTTTATTACAGAAAATAATACTGAAACAGTCATCCACGCCTGTGCACATGATGCACATACCGCTATTGTACTGGCAGCAGCTAACAAAGCTCTAAGCGAAGGTATAAACAAAGGAAAACTGATACTTTTATTTCAACCCGGAGAAGAAACAGGACTCGGGGCTGAATCCCTGATAGAAACCGGAAAACTTAATGACATAGATGAACTTGTCGGTTTTCATCTGCGTCCCTTCGAAGAATTAAAACTCGGTGAAGCCACACCGGCCCTTATCCATGGGGGCGGACACACTTTAACTGTGAAAGTAACCGGAAAAGCCACTCATGCTGCAAGGCCTCATCTGGGCGTAAGTTCTATTGATGCCGCAATTCTTGCAGCAAATGCAGTAAATAATATAAGGATAAATCCTTCATACCCCCATTCAATAAAACTTACACAGTTTAAATCTTTAAGTAATGCCGACAATACCATTCCTGAAATAACAAATTTGTGCTTCGATATTAGAGCTTCACAAAACTCAATACTTGAACAACTTATAGATAAAGCTAAAACTGCAATAAAAACAGCCGTCAAAAGCATAGGTGCCGAAGCCGAAATTGATGAATTCGGCACTCCGGCTGCGGATTATGACGAAGAATTAATAAATTCAGCGAAAGAGTCAATCACAAAGGTACTCGGTAAATGCTGCGATATACACCGCACTAACGGATGTGATGATTTTCATCATTATACAAAAAAGCTGAAAATAAAAACAGCTTTCCTCGGTATAGGTGCCGATCTCAAGCCCGGACTGCATTCGCCGAATATGACTTTTAACCACAAAGCAATGGAGCATGGTAGAGATATTATTTCGGATATTATCAGCAGAAAATTATAAAAGTAGAGTTTTTCAGAAATATTTAAACAATAAAAGTAGGACATTTTACAATGACAAACGAAAAAAGAGATTTTTTCAGAGTGTTAATAGCATCATCAATTGGCGGTATAATGGAATTTTATGATTTTGTTCTGTTCATCCTGTTTGCCGGAATAATTTCTCAGGTGTTTATTTCACCGGAACAAAGCCCGTTTTTAGCCTTACTGATGACTTATACTATGTTTGCTGTAGGCTATTTCGTCAGGCCGCTTGGGTGTACAATACTTGCTCATTTTGGGGATAAGTACGGGAGAAAGAAAATCTTTACTTTGACTGTATTTTTAATGGCTGTTCCAACTTTTCTTATAGGTGTTCTGCCTACCTACAGTCAGATAGGCCCCATGGCCACAATTCTGCTTTTAATTTTACGTATATGCCAGGGATTGGCTGTAGGAGGAGAAATCCCCGGTTCCTCAACTTTTGTTTATGAACACATGGCAAATAACAGAAAAGCTATAGGGCTGTCATCTCTTTTCAGCGGCCTAGTAGGAGGAGTTTTGCTCGGGTCGCTTATCGGGGCCTTAATTACACATACAGTTTCCAAAGAAGTGTTAATAACATGGGGCTGGAGAATTCCTTTTCTTTTAGGCGGAGTAATGGGACTGATAGGGATTTATATAAGAACAAAACTTTCCGAATCACCGACATTCAAAGCAATGGAAAAGTTTAAACAGCAGTCTAAGATGCCGTTTATTGAAGTTTTTAAAGAACATAAAACTTCATTGTTCTCCGGTATTTTCACAACCTTGTTTATAGCGTCCAGTTTTACTACCTTTTATATGTATACAACTTCATATATGACTAAAATTTTTCATTATAGTTACTCCTTAGTTTTAACATTCAATACCCTGGGGCTTGTACTTTTCATCTTAAGTATGCTTATCTGGGCTGTTTTTATTGACAAGTACGCGATTAATATTAAAAAACCGTTTATTCTTTCCGGTTTAACCGTAATTATTTTATCGATACCGTTTTTCATGATATTCAAAACTGAAAATAATTTATTAATAGCTTTAATGTATCTAATTTTTGCTGCCGGTTTCGGTCCCGGTGTAGGAATTTTCACCCTGCTGCTTACCAAATCATTTCCTGCAAAAGTTCGTTTTACCGGGGTAAGCATTTCATATAATGTATCTTTCGCTGTTTTCGGAGGATTAACTCCAATTATTAACTCTCTGTTATTTAAGAAATTCGGCGTAATCCAGGCCCCTGCATATTATGCTATTCTGGCTGCAATAATCGGCATTATAGCATGTTTTACAACGAAATTTATTAATGAAGAAGAGAATCAAAAGATTTAAAAAACTAAGTAAAAACTTATTATGAATAATAAATACAATAGCCGATAATGAATGAAACGACCTGCACAATTTATGCAATATGCGGTCAGATAGGGGCCGGAAAAACAACCTTTGCAAGGAAGCTCGAAAAAGAAACCGGAGCCATTCGCTTCACCCCTGATGAATGGATACTTGAATTATTCAGTAAACTCCCTTCAAATGAAGAATTTGACGATTATTATTTCAGGTGCTGCAATATAGCCTGGAAAATAGCAGAAAATGTTTTAAAAAGAAAAATAAGCGTAATTCTTGATTTCGGTTTCTGGAAAAAAAGTGAAAGAGATAAATACTTCAATATCGCTTCTGAAAAAGGATGCAGTTTCAAGCTTTATCATGTACAATGCAATACAGAAGAAATAAAAGATAGACTGAAAACAAGGAATATCGAACAACAGGCAGGTTCTATTGTTATTGACGAAGAAGCTTTTGACTTTTTCTCACCGCAGTTCGAACCGCCAAATAAAAATGAAAAAGCAGAAATAATTGTTAATAGTTAATTGCTTAATTTTTAAAGGATTATGTCGATTGCGGTAATAGCAAAAAAGCAAGTTTGAGAATAAATTTATTATAAATCAGAACAAGAAACCATAAAAGAACAGGAGCAATATATATGAAAAAATTTTCTGTGCCAAGCGCTTACACAATTGCAGTCATTTTCATTTTTCTGGCTGCGGCTCTGACCTGGATATTACCTTCAGGGAGTTACAACTATAAAACAGAATCTACAGGGAAAGTAATTCCCGCCTCGAAAGTCAAATCTTATTCCGGTCCTGAAAGATTACTTCCCGTTCCGAATACCTATTCTAAAATAAAACCAAGCCATCAGGGAATAACAGACATTCTCCAGGCACCGATCAAAGGCTTTTACGGTTCTGTAAATATTGTCGCATTTATACTGTGTATAGGCGGATTTTTAGGAGTTATGAATTACACAAAAGCGCTTGATTCCGCAATTACAAATCTAATTCTTAAATTAAAAGGCAAGGAAAACTACTTAATAGCAGTTCTGACAATATTATTCGGGCTTGGCGGAGCATCTTTCGGTATGGCTGAAGAAACTTTCGCATTTTTCCCCCTTCTCATTCCAATATTGTTAATGGCCGGATATGACACCTTTACAAGTATTCTGATTATTCTCCTCGGATCAGGTTTAGGCTGCCTTGCAAGTGTAGTAAACCCGTTTGCAGTAGGCATAGCAAGTAATTTTATAGAAATCAGTATCGGAGACGGAATTGTTACCAGAATCATCCTCTTTGTTGTCTGTATTGCAACAGCCATAATCATAATACTCAGATATGCCGGCAAAGTAAAAAAAGATCCATCAAAATCAATTGTAGCAGATAAAAAAGAAGAACTTGAAGCTCACTTTTTACATAATAAAGACACTAATGATATACCTGAATTTACAGTAAAAAGAAAAATCGCACTCACTATATTTATCGGCACATTTTTAGTTTATATTTATGCTGTAATACCGTTTTCAAGCTTAGGCTTGACTTTTATACCCAGTTTAGGCTGGTCATTTACACAAATGAGTACATGCTTTGTTACCAGTTCAGTCATCATGGGCCTTTGTTACAGAATGAGAGAAATTGAAATTATAGACAATTTTCTTGCAGGTGCGAGAGATTTCCTGGGTGTAGCTATTATCATTGGTATAGCCAGAGGAATATCTATTATATTAATAAACGGCCTTATTATTGACACTATACTGCACAGTTCAGTCGCTCTGATTAAAAGCTATTCTTCTTACACATGCCTGTCTCTTATATATTTTATGCATATAGTACTGTCTCTGTTTATAACTTCAACTTCAGGGCTTGCAACAATTACAATGCCTATCATGGGGCCGTTAGCTTCTTTTATACATATACCTAAAGACCTTGTGGTAACTGCTTATGCTACTGCATCAGGGCTGGTGAATATGTTCGCACCGACATCTGCAGTTGTCATGGGGTGTATAATTATCGGCAAAATACCTTACACAAGATTCTTAAAATACATTATCCCTAAATGCCTGATTTTCTTTTTTATTACATTAGCTGTAATGTTAATCAGTTTATACGTAAAACTTCATTTCTAAACAGAAAGGATTCATGAAAAAATTATTAAAGTCAATATTCAGCATCAAAACCAGTAACAGCAAACAACCCTCTCTAAAACCCAAACCCTTAACCGCAAAAAACCCGAAACACAGGAAAAAATTCACAAAACTGGACTTATCAGATGATATTTTAAAAGCACTGGAAGAACTTGGTTACAGGGAAATGACTCCTATACAGGAGCAGACATACCCTATTATCAGTTCCGGAAAAGATTTATGCGGCCTGGCAGAGACCGGATCAGGAAAAACTGCGGCATGTATAATTCCTGTTGTCCCAAAGATAGATCAGAATCTAAACTCACTGCAGGCCCTGATAGTCGTCCCCACCAGGGAGCTGTGTCTCCAGTATGTTACGGAAATAATGAACATATCAAAAAATACCGGCATTAAACCTTTTGCCGTATACGGAGGTGCTGACAAAGAAATACAAACTGCAAAAATTAGACATGAAGTTCATATTCTCGTTGCCACGCCGGGCCGCCTTATAGACCTTATATATGACGGTGTCATAAATATGTCGGATATAAAATGCCTAATTCTTGACGAAGCGGACGAACTTCTCAACGAAGGATTCCTTGAAGATATTGAGTTTCTGATGTCATGCATTATAAATAAACACCAGACTTTAATGTTTTCAGCAACAATGCCTGAAGATATAAAAAAACTGGCTGACAAATACATGAATAAGCCTGAATTCATATCTCTGATCAGCGATACACCCACACCCAAATCTATAGAGCACCGTTTTGTATACCTTTCAAATCACCGAAAACATTCCAAATTCGCAGAACTGTTAAAAAATGAAGATATTGAACAGGCAATAATATTCAGTAATTCCCGTCTTTATGTGGATAAGCTTTTCAGAAACCTTAAGGGTAAGCTTGAAAAGCTTGAATACATACATGGGGGCTTAAACCAGGATTTAAGATCCAGTATTTTCTGGAAGTTTAAAAATAAAAAAATCAAATATCTGATTACTACGGATGTAACAGGCCGCGGAGTTGATTTCTCACATGTGACACATATTTTCAACTGGGACATGCCTAAAACCGCCGAACAGTATACACACAGAACAGGTAGGACGGGCCGAATGGGAAAAGATGGCAAAGCAATAACTTTTGTTACCCAGAAAGATATTTTTACACTGAAAAAGATATTAAGCATAAAGGATATTAAGCCTGTATGGCTCGGTCATAATCCCCTGTTGTCCAATGTAACTGACCGACAACAGAATATGAAGAATAAAAAGTATAAAAATTATAAAAACAGAAAGAATAAACAGCAATCCGGACAGAATAAGCATAAACCGGCAGGTAAATGAGTAAACCCCATATCCCTTATTACAGCTTTAAAGAATATCTACTGGATTATTACAATGCTTCTTTTTACAGAGTTCCTATTGACCTGTCATTGTCATGTCCGCACAAAACAACAAAATCGGACGGTTGTATTTTCTGTGCAGAGGATGGTGCACGGGCAGTGCACCTCTCTAAACATTTAAATCTCAGGCAGCAGGTTAAAGACGGGATAAATTATATTGAAAAAAGATACAGTGCAAAGGGCAATTACATTGCATATATCCAATCATATACCGGAACTAATTCGGATGTAGATACGTTAAGGAAACTTTACTATGAGGTCCTTAAACACGCTGATTTTAAAATATTAATTATATCTACAAGACCTGACTGTCTGCCGGAAGATGTATTAGATCTTTTATCCGAGCTTAATAATATATATGAACTCTGGATAGAGCTTGGTGTCCAATCTGCAAATGATACGACGTTGCAGAAAATAAACAGAGGACACGACTTTAAAGCAGTTCGGGATTCCTCAATTAAACTTAATTCACGCGGCATTAAAACCGTTGCACATATTATACTTGGACTCCCGGATGAAACATATAAGAACTACCGCTGCACAGTACAGCAAATAAACGATCTGCCATTCTATGCCTATAAAATCCATAATCTGCTTATCCTGAAAAAATCACCCCTTGCCCGCTTATACAGCAAAGCAAATATATCGAAAAAGAACGGCGATATATTTATTCCTGAAATTGGAACGGTTAAACTGATGAATGAATTCGAATATGCCGGAATAATTATAGATTTGATCAGAAGGATACCTGAAAATCGCCCCCTGCTCAGACTTACTGCCGACGCTGATGAAAAAAATATTATCGGCCCTAAATGGCAGCTGTCAAAGGGTCAGTTTATAGAACTTGTGAAAAATACTATGATTGATAACGGGTTCAGGCAGGGTGACCTGGTACGGAATATAGGTAAAGCCGGGGACTATGATCAGAATAAAGAGAAAGAAAAAAGCTTAGGCCGGGACAATGATCGTGCCTGTTGTAAAATGGGAGAAACGGAAAACTGCATCAGTACCCCCCTCGCCTATCTCAGGATAAAAACTGACGATGATTCCTACACTTTTTATAATCCAGTATACAAAGAAAATTATCACTCGCTTGCCGGAGCCGTCTCAGAAGCAGAATACAAGTTTATAATTCCGTCAAAATTAAAGGAAAGATTACTTCGGACAGATAAAGTTAAAGTTATGGATATAGGATTCGGGCTCGGTTACAATGCTTTATCAACTCTGAAAACCTCCATCTCATACGGAACTAACCTTTCTATTACTTCATTTGAGTCTGACATTAATACTCTTAACATGGCGTTAAACCTTTATTCACTAAATACAATTGAACATATTATACTTTCAACTTTATCAGAAAAATATTTATGGGAAAACGGTAAAAATAAATTAAGACTGATTATAGGTGATGCCAGAGAAAAAATTGCCGACTATCCAGAAAATGATTATGACATTATATTCCTGGATGCCTTTTCTCCCCGGAAAAATCCTGAACTCTGGACTTACGATTTTATAAGAATACTATCCAGTAAAATAAAACAAAACGGCATTCTTGTAACTTATTCGTCCGCTTACCCCGTTAGAGGAGCAATGCTCAGATGCGGATTTTATGTTGGGACTACTAAACCTTTCGGCAGAAGAAAAGGCGGCACGACCGCCTCAAAACAAAAATCCAACATTGAATTTCAACTGCCGGTAAAAGAGTATAATATTATAAAAAAGTCTACAGCCGGGACACCGTTCAGAGACCCGGAATTAAAACTTCCCGGCAAAAAAATACTCTCCGATAGAGATAAACTTGTCAGAAAACTTCGCTTAAAAGGCATCCCGAAATGGTATAGATAGGAATAGTGGGGTCGGTTTAAAAGTTGATAGGTAAAATGTGGTATGCAAAAGCGTATTTGTGTGAAATGAGAAAAAACATTTTCCCATAACAAATAATGCTGTTGCATCGACACACCAAGTTTCAGAATGCAGCCACTATACCGGTTATCTGTTTAAGCTGCCGGTTTCCATAAAAGTTTCATAATCTTCTACAGTCCCTTCGTCAAGACAGCATTCTATTATATCGCGCCCAGTTTTATCCAGATCAGGCTGTAAATATTTTTTTAATTCGTTATGGAAAAAGTCAGTTAGTTGTTTAGCCCCAATATCAAAGGTTTTCTTTCCTATTTCCGGCTGTGTGTCAACCTGAAGGAACCATCTGGGGATTATATGTCCTTCAATCCTCATGTTTTGCATTGAATATCCAAGTAGCGGACATCTTGAAGGTACGATCTGTTCTCTTTTGAATTTTGCATGCCCACGGCGCGCGAGGTAATCACGTACAAGCCATTGCGGCATAAAACCTGTCTTCCATGCTCCTATATGCTGATTTGGTATTAATACATACAGAGTATGCGGAGTTTCAGTCAACTGTTTTAAAAGCAGGTTGGCCTGAGCAACTTTTTTACCGGGGGTAAAAGGCCAGTAACTGCCGACGCCCTCACTACTCATATTCCCATCATCTACAATGCTTGGATTTGCATACCCTCTTGGCGCGACGAGTCTCCAAAGCCATGCAAGAGAAGGCGGCAAAATATGCATCAGTCCAAGAATTCCATAGCTTGGACTATCTGAAGTACACAAAGGAGTTCTTACTCCAAAAGAGCGGATATCAACCTGTACTTCTCCATCCACACAGTCCGGTACAATATGCCTTGGTATTACAACCCTTGGATTTGGACAGCGCTGGCCCGGTGCATCCTGTATGTGTTCCCATATCAATGCAGTCCCTCCGGTTACAGTGTCTATATTCAGAAACAGCTGAGATTCTTTGGGATGGATAGTCAGGTGCTCCAGGTCCGGATCGGTACCATATTCGGTAATGTGGTCTACTCGAACAAACCAGGCATCTTCAGCATCGACCAGTGTTAGTTTCCCGTTGTTTTTCTGGATTTTTGGATGGCATAAACCCATATCGTCACAGACAGGATTAAGATCGCATGTTCTCGGTATTTCCAAATGCCTTTTTTCGCCGGTAACAGCATTTTGTCCAATCAGAAGCCTGCCGTCAAGCAGTCGGTGAGGCTGCTGCAGCATTTCGCTTTTTCCGCCTCCGCTTGCTCCTTCATGCATAAAAGTTACAGTGTTATCATATGGTGTTACTACCTGAACTGCAGAGCAGTGAGCCGTAACCCAGCCTTCCTGTTCTCCTAATTCAATAAGGGCTCCGTATACACCTTTCTTTGCACTCGGGCCAGGATAAAGATTATAAGAAAATATTTCATGTATTTCACCTCTGTCATGAACTACTGCCTGTTTGCCTTCAAAATGTGTATGTCTAAAGGGAGGAGCCACATAGATTATAGTTTTCGGATCAAAAGTTCTATCTATGCTTTTTATATCAATAATGCCCTGAAGCAGCCCCAGGCCGAAAGCAAAAAAACCGGCATTGGCGGGACAGATCGCCAATGCATCAACTCCAAGGCCGGGCTGCCCCATTTCAAAACAGAAAACTGCAAGTTCCTGTTTTTTTAGCCAGCTATAGGTTTCAGCCTTTAAATCCGAAAAATCGTATTTATATTTATCAATAAATCGTGGCTTGTCAGAAGGCTTGTTATCCGCAATAACCATGCATTCAGGATCTCTCCTGCGCATGTATGCTTCTCTATAATTTGCAACAACACCGTTCCTTACACGTGAGACATCCACTTCATCAACAATTCTCCCGCTTGGAAGCTTATATGTAACTGTTGCAGTCTGTACGTATTTACTTACACATGCCAAATCTTCAAGTTCAGATATATTTGATGCTACTGACACCCTTGGCGCACTTCTCAAAATATCTTCAAGCTCCTCTGTTAAATTTGCCAATTCTAAAAATTTCTCTATCTGCATATAACCTCGTTTCTAATTTTTTAATATAAAACCTGATTTCGTGAGATAATTTATAAAAAATATTCTTCTCACCTAAAAGGTAAAAGTATATAGTTATTGTCTAAACTGCTTTTCTTATTTTGAGTTATTTTGTTCTGGAGTATCGAATTTTTTCGCAAAAAAAGGGAAACGCCCAAAAGAATGGCCGCCCTGAAGATCCAGTCGTATAATGCCGGTTTCCTGACTTATACGATCAGCCATATAAGTCTCCACGGCGCATTCTTGCAAAAATCGGAACTGTTCGCCTTTTTGCAAGCCCAGGAGAGTTAAACCATTTCAGTACAGCAATTAATTATTCACAAAATCTTTCAGATAAGAAAATTTTTCGGTTAAAAAACCGTTTGAAGCAATTGTTGCATCTGAAATAACTCTGTTTTTACGGCCTGAAATAAGTAAAGGTATTATTTGTTTCAGCAGAATGCTTCCAAAGTCATTAGAAGTATCTCTTGGAAGCTCTCCAGGAAGATTATCAACTGCCATAACTGTAACAGCAGAAGGATCAGAAACATCTACTTCCTTCTTTAAAAAAGGATTATAGCCGTATAAAGGTTCCCTGATTGTAGCCGGCCTGACAGTTGAAGGTATCGAGCCGTTTATATCACATGTAACATCTGCGATTACAGAAATCTTAAAATCTTTATTCAGCATATCATCCGGAGTAAAAAGAACCGGAGAATTAGGATCCCAGAAATGACATGCTATTAAA
Source organism: Victivallales bacterium (assembly GCA_021733985.1). GTDB lineage: Bacteria > Verrucomicrobiota > Lentisphaeria > Victivallales > GWF2-38-69 > JAIPJT01. The sequence continues at coordinate 18,002 of JAIPJT010000012.1, forward strand.
ATATCCGAAACGTCCGAATATTTTTTAAAGTTGGATGAAAAAGTTTTCGGATGCCTAAAAAAATCTTTCAGGGTAAAAGGCTTCCTGTCGTTTCTTATCACATATTTTGTCGGATCGAGAATTGTATATACAGGGTGATCGTACTGTTCTGTTAAAAAATTTTGAGATGAAACTTTCGGAATATTCATATAATCCAGAATTTCAGCGGCCCCCATACCAGCTTTACCGTGGCCTGTTATGACAATTTTGAGAGGGGGCAGTTTAACTTTGTCCAATTCCCTGAACAGCCCATTGATACCAGACATCTGACTTGCCGGTTTCAAGCTATAAGAATTAGTTTTTTTCCCGTAAGCTATAAAGGCATTATAGCAGCCGATAATTCCGGCCCACTTGCTAAATGCAATAATTCTGTTTCCGTTATCATCCACTAAATACTCATAATCTACAAGTGTAATATTTCTATTCAGAATCTCTTTTAGTAAAATTTTATTATAAAGCTGCTTTTTAGCTGTATGTGAAAAGAAAAAATAAGTTTTATTCGGGACCAGCAATTCCTCTTTGACTTCCTTCACACCAATAAGAATATCGCAAAATTCAACACTGTCAGTCACCTTCACTCCGAGTACTTCATATTCAGCATCGCTATAACATCTAATATCGCTTGATTGCACATAAACCTGGACATTAGAATATTTATTATTAATCTCGTGTGCCTGTAACGGAGTTATTGCAACTCTTTTATCCGGTGGTGTTTTTGTTTCTTTTAAAACTCCAATCTTAATCTCATCTTTCATATTCTTCTATTTACCTTTAAAATAATTGCTTAAATCCTAAAACTTTAACTCGGTACGAAATAAGGATTGTTTTATTAAACCCTTTGCGTGCGACATCTCCCCTGAAACAAAAATTACTATACAGTCAAATATTGCATTAAATCGTATAATTTTATTATACATTTAACAATAATGCTGTATTGCGGCGCGCTCGGAGATCGTGCCCTACCTTTTGTTTCAGAAAAGATTAAACTTCGTCGAACGAAGATCAACGCTAATCATTAAAAATAAAGATTCTTGATACCAGTTCAGCACTAATATTTTTATTATTAACTGCTGTTCTGTTGTAATTCCGCTGCCTGTCAACAATACAGCAGGCTTTACCTTTTATCTTAATTATTTTAATATATATTTTTAAAGTTTCTCTATTTGTTTCAGATATATTTAAATATTTGAGGTCCTTTAAATTGCACGTTAATTCGACCTTCTCTTTTTTTTGGGAGACAACAGTATAATTTGACCCGTTAATTCCAATAACTATATAACCTGTTTCAGTAAAAATCACAGGCATTTCAAAAATTATATTATTAAATTTTTTAATACTATTTAAACTGAATTTTTTTTCTACTACAATACCTTCCTTTAACGGAAGGAGGTCCCATGAACCATACAACAGAGGACCGTTGTCGGCTATCATGCTTTTATCTCCAAGACTTACTTCGGTGCCCCAGGGCCTGACATAACGCATTACTTTTTTCTCTAAATAAAACCGATAATAATCGTAGGAGAAGAAACTGATAAAAGTAAACAATATTATGAGAAAAAAGGCAGTAAGCAGATTTATATATTTTCTCCCGGAATAACTAAAGAGATATGCAGTAAACGCACCTGCATAAACAGAATAAACAGGCAGTAAAGGGGCCCTGAACCTACAGAGATTATAAAATAAGGCTATGCTGAACCAGTATGCAATTATAATATAAAGCGGTATAATCAATTCAGATTTTTTTCTAAAAATTGAAGGTATAAAGAAAACCAGGCCGGCACCTCCGAGTATTAAAAATATAAAAGAGGGTATAATACCTAAATATCTTAGAGTCTTACAATTATTTAAACTCATATAAATATTTGTATTATTCGGTATTTCGCGACTGTCCCAGAATAGAAGAAGCTTTCTAAAAGTTAACTCGATAAATGCAAGGGGCTTCCTGCTCCAGTATGAATATATCCTTTCGGGTATTGAAACTCTGTCTGAAAATTTATTCCAGTATTTACCGGACTCTGTAGGTTTCATAAGCCCGGCACCGTATACCGCTTCGTTCCCGCCCGGCGGAGAGAGAGGCGTGTTGCCGAATAATAAGACCGCCCCTGCAGCAGTAGATGGTCCTGTAAGTCTGCCGCTTTTCTCACTGTTAATATAAATAAACGGCAACATCGGTGCTATTAAAAAAAATAAAAATAAACACATTGGCAGTGTTCTTTTTATTATACTCCCGTTCCTAAAACAGCTAAACCCTTTTACAAATGACAAAATAATAAACCCGGGTACTAATATCCACATATTGCCTCTTGTTAGGATGGAACACCCCAGTATAAAGCCGACAAACATCCAGTTAATGGTTTTCCTGCTTCTAAACGCCCTTATTGTAAAATATAATAAAACTGACAGCCAGAACGCCTGTATTGTAACAGGAAGAAGATAAGAGGAATAATAAATTAAAACCCGACTGAATAATAGTAGAAAAGCTGTAATCAGCCCTGCTTTCTCTGACCAGAGCTTATTAGCGGACTCAGCTGCAAAAAAAACTGTCAATGCACCGATAAAGGCCTGAAAAATAAAAACAGCGATCATGTTTTCCGTAAAGAACCGGAACACGGTTCCAAGAAATACAGCATAATAAAAAGGCTGATAATAAAATAACTGATGAAAAGTCCCTTCGGCAATTTCTTTACCAAGCTTATAGTATGTAGCCATATCCGTAGCCGGAGGTGGAAAAAGGACATTTAAATCAGTTTTTACCAGTGCACAAATTACAACCAGCCTGATGATAAAAGCGGCGGATACTAATAATACAAGTAACAAATAATATTTTTTATCTTTGAAGAAGTTCATTTTACTGTTTATTTATAACAAACCAGGGAACAAAATGAATTTTGTTCCCTGGTAAAAATTAATTTAAAGTTATATATCCTGCGGACTATTTTCAATGTCGGATATTGGGCATGACTGCAATATTACGTTAACATATTTTATATACTCATTAACTCTTTTTCTTTCGCTTTTAAAATCCTGTCTATCTCCTCTATATTGCTGTCTGTAAGGTCCTGTATTTCCTTTAATGAGACTTTTAAATCATCTTCAGTAATTTCGCTGTTTTTCTGTGCCTTTTTAATTTTATCATTACCTTCTCTACGAATATTTCTTATTGCCACCCTTGCCTCTTCAGCCCTTTTATTTACCTGTTTAGCTAAAGAGTTTCTTCTCTCCTCACTTAATTCCGGTATTGGGAGGCGCAAAATTTTTCCGTCACTGACAGGGTTTATCCCTATGCTTGAAGTTGATATAGCCTTTTCAATGGTGCTGACAGAATTTGGGTCATAAGGCTGCACAACCAGAAGCCTTGGCTCCGGAGTCGTAATTCCGGCTATTTCCTTAAGCCGAGTCTGTGTTCCGTAATAGTCAATGAGAATATTTTCGACAAGCGCCGGAGATGCTTTTCCTGTTCTGTAACCGGCAAAATCATTGTTCATATGCTCTATTGTTTTATCCATTTTTTCCATTAATTCTTCCATTAGACTGTCAACATCTATTCCGCTCATTTTTAAACCTTTCATTGATTTATTAATAGTATCTTTCAGAATATAAAATATAGAGTTCTTACAAATAATTCAAGACAAGTTTCCTTTCAGAAGTATTGATTTTTAATTTAAAAATTAAAAGCTCCAATTCTACCGGTTCCGGATAATTTGTACCTGAATCCTTGAGATGGCTTATAAAAAATAAGTTTATTTTATTTACAATAAGTTTTTTATATAAAATTTCATATCTCACCTTATAGGTAAAAAGAATATTTTTTATAAATTAACCAGTAACCCGCAAAAGGCTTTCTGCAGCACTGTATCTACTTGTCATTAAACCACTGGAGTAGTTACTACGCTGCGTGTTTGAATGCCTACGCATCTGCAGCGCTGCAAAAAGCTCACGGAATCAGATTGTACTTAACTCAACATACTGATTTGATTATTGGAATTTATTTGCTATCTGGAATTTTATACTTGATTATGATATAGTAATACCTTATCATCTATTAGAAAGAAATTATTCATGTAAAAATCTTTTATTGATTAAGGATTGAGTCTTATGAAAACAGTAAAAAAATCGGGAGACTATAATGGGTAAACCTAATAAAAAGTTTGCCATCAATGTTAATGAAATTTGGTGCAAAGGTTGTAACATATGTGTACATTTTTGTCCAAAAAATGTACTTTCTATGACAAAAATGGGAAAAGTAAAAATCGATAAGCCTGACGACTGTACAGGATGTAAATTATGTGAACTTAGATGTCCTGACCTGGCTATCACTATTTCAGAATGCAAAAAAGAAGACTAAGGTTTTAATATGAAGAAAAGAATTAGATTTGTACAGGGAAATGAAGCTGTAGTAGAAGGTTCGCTGTATGCCGGAGCAAGCTTTTTTGCCGGATATCCCATCACTCCTTCAACAGAAATAGCAGAACATTTTTCTGTTAGGCTTCCGCAGGTAGGCGGTAAATTCGTTCAAATGGAGGACGAGCTTTCAGCCATGTGTGCAATTGTCGGTGCTTCACTAACAGGAAATAAAAGTATTACTGCAACAAGCGGACCGGGTTTTTCACTCAAACAGGAGGCCCTTGGTTTCGCGGTAATGGCGGAAATCCCGTCAATAATAGTAAACATTCAGCGAGGGGGCCCTTCTACAGGCAACCCGACCCATGGTGCGCAGGGAGACGTAATGCAGGCCAGGTGGGGAACGCACGGTGACCATTCAATGGTTGTTATGACCGCATCTTCGATACAGGATGTTTTCAGAGTTACAATAGATGCATTCAATATTGCCGAAACTTTCAGAACTCCGGTCATACTGCTGCTCGATGAAGTTGTAGGACATATGAGAGAAAAGCTTGTTATCCCCGAACCCGGAGAGATACCGATCATCGAAAGATTAAGAACTTCTGTCAGAACAGGGGTAGATTATCACCCCTACCAGCCGAGAGAAGATGGACGCCTTCCTATGTCTGATTTCGGCGGAAAACACAGGTATAATGTTACTGGACTTTTCCACGACATGTGGGGATTCCCTACTACAAAACCGCATATGGTTAGAAAACTTTTAAGGCATATGGTCGATAAAATCGAATGTTATTCAAACAGAATATGCCAATACAAAAAATATTATATAGAAGATGCTGAGACATTACTTATTTCCTATGGTTCTTCTGCGAGAACTGCAATGGAAATGGTCTCCTACTCAAGAAAACGCGGCAGAAAAGTAGGCCTCCTTGAACTCCAGACCTTATGGCCTTTCCCTGCTGAAGTTGTTCGTCATTCATGTATTAATCCCGCCAGCGTTGTCGTTGTGGAAATGAATATGGGCCAGATGGTCCAGCAGGTCAAAGCCGCTGTCGATGACCCCGGAAAAATCTACCTTTGCAACAGATATGACGGAGAAATGATAAATTTTGAAAATGTTAAAGATACATTGCGAATTATACAAGGGAAAGGAATTTAAGAATGTCATTTAAGGATTATATAAGAAAAAGATTCTTCCCGCATATATGGTGTCCGGGATGCGGACATGGAACGGTTCTACACGGCATGCTTTCAGCAATCGAAGAACTTGGCCTTGATAAAAATGAAATTGTAATGGTTTCCGGAATAGGCTGTTCCTCAAGAGTCGTTGGATATGTTGACACCCATACACTGCATACACTCCACGGCAGAGCACTAGCTTTTGCCACCGGTGTGAAATTCAGCCGCCCCGCCTTGAGATGCATTGTACCAATGGGAGATGGCGATGCTACAGCAATAGGAGGGAATCATTTCATCCATGCCTGCCGACGCAATATTGATATTACCGCCATAGTAATGAACAATAGAATTTACGGAATGACAGGCGGCCAGTATTCTCCACTTACAGGCACCGGAGCTTATGCGACCACCGCTCCCTACTCAAATATTGACTATGATTTTGATATTGTGGAACTGGCAAGAGGCGCCGGAGCATCATTTGTTGCAAGAGGCACAACATACCACACCCGTGAAATGATCAACATTCTGAAAAAAGCTGTTATGCATAAGGGCTTTTCAGTTGTTGAAATATTCTCTCAGTGCCCGACATATTTCGGCAGAAAAAATAATATAAAAAGTCCTATTGAAATGCTCGAATGGATGAAAGACAAAACAACACCCATCGGCTCAAAGGCAAAACAGGAAAATCCCGACCTGATAGAACGCGGAGTTTTCGTTCAGAACGAAAAAGAGGAATACTGTGATAGGTATGACAAAGTTATCGAACTTGCCATGAACAGAGCACTTAAAGAAAAAGGAGAAAAATAATGGACAGAGAATCATATAGAATTATTTTTTCCGGTTCAGGAGGCCAGGGTGTTATTACAGCGGCCATTGTTATGGCGGAAGCAGCTGCTCTTCATAACAATCTTTATGCTATCCAAACCCAGTCATATGGTCCTGAGGCACGCGGAAGCGCAACCAGGTCGGACGTAATTATTTCATCTTCTGAAATATATTACCCTAAGGTTATCAATCCTCATATTCTCGTATGCTTAACACAGGAAGCCTATACTAAATTTTCAGACACAATCATAGCCGGTGGACTGATTATTTATGATCCGTATTTTGTAAAGCCGGCTCTGTCTTCCGATGCTGTTCAACAGCCCTATCCAATGTACGATTCTATAGTAAGTGAACTGAATGCTCCAATAACGCTTAATATTTGCATGCTCGGTGCATTTACAGAGAGGACAAAAATTATTTCTGAGGATTCAATGCTTAAAGTTATAGAAAAAAGGATGCCGCCCAAATTTATAGAATTAAACAAATCAGCATTCAAAATCGGTGTAAAACTGGCTAAAGAAGTAAGTTGAAAGACAGTTAAACGCGGACTCTTATAAGTCCGGGGTTTAATGTTTAGGTAATCCGGCTGTAATCGCGAGCAGCTGCACCGCTGTTAGCTATGTTTATATAATTTTTATTTGTATGTAGATATAAAAATGACTGCAATAATTATTAACATAACAAGCCGGGCTACCGTAAATATTGAGATAAAATATTTATATCATTCGCAATAAATGATATCAAAAAAAACAGGAGAAAACAGATATGTCTTGCAATAAAAATAAATGGGAAGATGCTGCAGTAAAACAGTTAAAAGGGAAACCTCTGGAAAACTTAAACGTTATGACTCCCGAAGGAATAGAGATCAAGCCCCTGTATACTGCAGAAGATTTAGAAAAACTCGATAATACTAATTCCTTTCCCGGCATGGCTCCTTATATTAGAGGGCCTTATCCCACAATGTATGCCGGCAGGCCCTGGACTATCCGTCAGTATGCCGGCTTTTCAACAGCTAAAGAATCAAACGCTTTTTATAGAAAAAATCTTGCTGCGGGACAGAAAGGGCTTTCTGTAGCATTTGACTTGGCCACACACAGAGGATATGACTCGGATAATCCCAGAGTAGCCGGTGATGTGGGTAAAGCAGGAGTTGCTGTTGACAGTGTGGAGGATATGAAAATTCTTTTTGACCAGATCCCGCTTGATCAGATGTCGGTTTCAATGACCATGAACGGGGCTGTTATTCCAATTATGGCTAATTATATTGTCGCTGCGGAAGAACAGGGTGTTTCTCAGGAAAAGCTTAAAGGTACAATTCAGAACGATATCCTTAAAGAGTTCCTCACCAGGAATACTTATATTTACCCTCCCGCCCCTTCTATGAGGATAGTTTCAGATATTATAGATTACTGTTCGGGCCACATGCCTAAATTTAATACAGTAAGTATCAGCGGTTACCATATGATGGAAGCCGGCGCAAACAGTGTACAGCAGACCGCTTTCACTATCGCCGACGGTATAGAATATGTAAAATCAGCTACAGCAGCCGGGCTTAATGTTGATGATTTTGCTCCCAGACTCTCATTCTTCTTTGGGATTGGAATGAACTTCTTTATGAATATAGCAATGCTGAGAGCCGCAAGATACCTCTGGCATCAGGAAATGAAGAAATTTAATCCAGCTAATTCCAAGTCATGTATGTTGAGGACTCACTGTCAAACTTCAGGCTTCAGTCTTACTGAACAGGATCCTTATAACAATATCATCAGGACTACTATTGAATGTATGGCCGCAGTACTCGGAGGAACCCAGTCACTGCATACAAATTCTTTTGATGAAGCTATAGGGCTCCCGACTGAATTCTCTGCCAGAATAGCAAGAAACACACAGATAATTGTGCAGGAAGAAACTCAGATACCTAAAGTTATCGACCCTATGGGCGGAAGTTACTATGTTGAAAGCCTGACAAATTCAATTATAAGAGAAGCAGAAAAACTTATCCGTGAGATCAATAAACTCGGTGGAATGGCCAAAGCTATCGAATCCGGAATGCCTAAAAAAATGATAGAGGAAGCCGCAGCAAGAACACAGGCAAAAATTGAACAGGGTAAAGATGTTATAGTCGGTGTTAATAAATACAAAATCCAGGATGAGAAAGAAGTACCTGTCCTGGAAATTTCTGATGAAGTAAGGATCGAACAGGTAAACGGCCTTAAGAAAATCAAAGCGGACAGGAACCAGGAAGAAGTAAATAAAACCCTTAAAAATCTTACAGAGGCGGCTGAAAACGGCGGAAACCTGCTCGAAGCTGCAATTCCGGCTGTAAGAGCCAGAGCTACTGTTGGAGAAATTAGTAACGCTATGGAAAAATCATTTGGAAGATACAATGCAAAGACAGAGCTGATCTCAGGTGTTTACTCTTCTGAATACAAAGAAGAAAATACAGATTTCGGTCAGGTTAAAAAACGTACTGCTGATTTTGCTGAAAAAGAAGGAAGAAGGCCGAGAGTCCTTATAGCCAAGATCGGACAGGACGGCCACGACAGAGGAAGCAAAGTAGTTGCTACAGCTCTGGCGGATATGGGATTTGACGTTGACCTCAGTCCTATGTTTGTGACTCCGACCGAAGCCGCAAAAATGGCTGTAGAAAATGATGCTCATGCCGTAGGTGCTTCTTCTCTTGCTGCCGGACATAAATATATCGTTAAAGAACTTATAAGTGAATTGGACAAGCTTGAATGCCCTGAAATCAAAGTTTTCATAGGTGGAGTAATCCCACATCAGGATTATGAAGAGCTGTATAAATCCGGCGCAGCGGCAGTATTCGGCCCCGGAACAAATATTGTAGAAAGTGCAAATAAAATACTTGATATACTTGAAAAAGAATCAGGTTAAATTTTCATTATTTTCGAAAACGTGTGCCGGTTCAATTAAAATGGTACACGTTTTTTTATAACTCAACTTTCTGATTTGATTATATACAAACTATTTGATGGTATTTATTTACCTTTTCACTTTCATGCGTTTTGATCCATTGTAATTTATTTGATAATTAAAATGAAATTAAGTACTCCCGTTAACATAAAAAAACCTGAATTTAAACTAACTGTAGATTCTGTAATTACCGGAATAGGCTCCTGTTTTGCAGAATATGTTATGGATCAGTTCAGCCGTTTGGGTTTTAACATTTCATACAATCCGAATGGAATTGTTTACAATTCTCATTCCATTTTAAAATCCATCGAGCACATTGTAGACAACAATGATTATTCAGAGGAAACCTTTGTTTATCAAGATGATCTATGGCATAGCTGGCTGCACCATGGCTCATTTTCCTCAGGATGTAAAGATGAGCTAAAAAAAAACATAAGAAACAGGGCCGAGACCTTTAAAAAAAAATTATCCGAATCAGATTTAATTATTGTCACTCCTTCGTCTTCTGTTGTTTACTGTCTGAAAGATAATAGCCGCATCGTTGCAAACTGCCATAAATATCAAGGATATAATTTTTACAGAAGACTTCTAAGTGTGGAAGAAAATCATAAATATCTTTATAAAACCATTAAACTTATTAAAAATTTAAATCCGGATATAAATATTATTATAACATTATCACCGGTCAGGCATTACCCCGGAAACCTTACTTTAAATTCTGTAAGTAAAGCAAATCTACTTTCTGCAATCAATATATGCCTTGATGAAAATCCTTGTCTTTATTATTTTCCTTCCTATGAAATACTACTTGATGAACTTAGAAGTTACAGATTTTATGCGGAAGATATGCTGCACCCCAGTGAAATGGCAAGAAAAATTATTTTTAAAAAATTCATTTCCGCAGTAATGGACGAAAAAAATCTTGAAACAGTAAAAAAAAGAGAAAAAGAAGTTAAAAAATCTTACCACAGGCAAATAAAAAAATGAAGTTTTTTAAAAGACAGCTTATACTGTGTTGTAAAAAATAACTGTCCTAATAAAATAAAGGACTGGGTTTTAATAAAAAGGAAACTAATATGAGTATAGGAAAAAAGACACTCGCCATAATTTTTGTATTTTTTATTTTTATCGCTACTTCTGTATCAGGTAAAAATTCTGAAAAAGATATTAAACTGGATCCCTTTTCTAAAATAAATCTTGAATGCATTGCATTATTACATATTAAGAAGGGTACGAAAAATATGCTGAAAGTTAAAGCAGACACTAAAATTATAGACTCCGTTCAGGCCAGGGTGAAAAATGATACTCTTACCATTTCATCAAATGGCCAAACAAAAAGCCGGTTAGGTGTAATATCTGATTCTACAAATAAAAAAAATATTAAACTTGAACTGATTTTAAAAAATTTACAAAAGCTTTCTACTACTAGTTTCTCGACTATTAATATCGACTTCAACATAAAAGCAGAAAAATTTGTTGTTAATAATATCGGTAATTCAACCATAAAACTGAAAGAAATCAGAGTTAAGGAATTTATTTCAAAAATGACCGGAGCCGGGTTATTGAAAGCTGATTTAATAAATGCTGAAAAAAAAGCGTATGTATCTGTTTCCGGCAGCGGTATTGTGAATCTTCATAATATTAAAACCCCTACAGCCGACCTTGAAATTTTCGGAACAAGCACTCTTAATATCAGAGAAAGCAAAATAGACAAAATCAACGCTTTAGTTATCGGCAGCGGTACTGTAAGTTTTGACGGGAAGGCCGGATATCAAAGCCTGCAGGTCAAAGGAACCGGACGTTATTACAGCGGCTCACTGATTTGTGAAAAAGCAGATATCAAAGCAATAGGTTCTTCAAATATTGTAGTCAATGTAAAAAAGGAACTCTCAATTAATATTGTGGGAAATTCCATTATAAATGTAGCTGATAATCCGGAAATAAAATCAAAAAAAATACTGGGAAGCGGTTCTCTGATTTTAACCCGCAGCACTAATTAGCATTGATCTTCGCACGACGAAGTTTAATCTTTTCTGAAACAAAACGGTAGGGTTCGATCTCCGACCGTGTGAGCCATAGCCCCGCTACTCCTGGGCGACGGCTTAGCGCGCCGCAATACAGCATTATTGTTAAATGTATAATAAAATTATACGATTTAATGCAATATTTTACTGTATAGTAATTTTTGTTTCAGGGGAGAAGCTGTTTGAAACAAACCGGTAGGGCGCGATCTCAGAGCGCGCCGTGAATACAGCACTATTTATAAATGTGTTATATTTTTACAATCAAATAGAAAATTTACCCTGTTATAATAATTGATATTTCAGGAGAGAAAGTAAAGGAATATGGAACAAAATAAAAAGGAAGTTGAAATATCCTTAAGAGGCATTACAAAAACCTATATCATGGGCGAAGTCAAAGTACCCGTCCTGCATGGTATAGACCTGGATATCTATAAAAGTGAACTTACTGTTATTCTCGGTTCCTCCGGTACAGGAAAATCTACGCTGCTTAACATTATCGGAGGGATAGATACTGCTACCAGCGGACAATATTTCTTCAGAGACAAGGATATCTCTTCTGCTTCAGATAAAGAACTTACTAAATTCAGAAGAGATAATATCGGTTTTGTATTTCAGTTCTACAACCTTGTCCCTACTCTGACTTCAAAAGAAAATGTTGAAGTATCAACTGAAATCAGTAAAGATCCTATGGATCCGCTTGAGTCCCTTGAACTTGTTGAAATGAAAGAAAAAAAAGATTTTTTCCCTTCTCAAATGTCCGGAGGCCAGCAGCAGCGCATATCTATCGCAAGAGCCCTGGCGAAAAAACCCGCTCTAATGTTATGCGATGAACCTACAGGCGCTCTCGATTTCAAAACAGGACAACAGGTAATAAAAACACTGAACGATTTAAACGAGAAACTCGGAACTACAATAATTATAATAACTCACTGTGCTCCACTGGCTGATATGGCCCACCGTGTAATCCATCTCGGACGCGGAGTCGTATTGGATTCCAAATACAATAAAACAAGGCGACCTCCGGAGGAAATTGTCTGGTGACCGTTCTAAACAAAAAATTAAAAAGAGACCTTTTTCTTTCAAAAGGAATGCTTGCTGCTATTATAACACTGATAGCCATAGGAACCGGCTTCCTGGTTGGAATGGACGGTACATATAATAACCTGCACAATGCGAAAATGGCATATTATTCAAGATGCCGTATGCCCGACTTTTGGATAAACCTAAAAAAAGCCCCTGTCGTGGATGTAAAAAACCACCTAAACAAAGTTAAGGGCATATCTGAAATCAGGAACAGGATAGTCTATCCGGCAATGGTGGATCTGGAAGGTGTAAATAAACCTATTACAGCTACTGCAGTTTCGCTTCCCGGAAAAGATAATTCTGTAATAAACAACTTATATATTAAAACCGGAAGTTATTTTTCTCCCGGAAATAAAAAACAGGTCATAGTATCCTATAAATTTGCAAAAGCAAGAAATATAAGGCCAGGGTCTTATATTTCACTCATAATTAAAGGACGTAAAAAAAAGCTGTATGTGATAGGCACTGCTATAAGCAGCGAATATGTCTTTACTATCCCGCCGGGTTCAATGTGCCCAGACTCTGAAAATTACGGTATTTTCTGGGTAAAAGACAAATTTGCACAGAATACTCTGGGATACGATGGTGCATGTAATAATATTGTAGGGCTCTTCAATCCGAACGGCAAGGTCAATCCTAAATTAACACTTGACACTTTTGCCAAAACCCTTGACCAGTACGGGGTATTCACAAGCACACTCCTTAAAAATCAACAGTCTAATCTTTCATTAAATTCTGAACTAAGCGGAATTCAGATGATGGCTACCATGCTTCCGATTATATTTCTTTCCGTGGCTGCTCTTGTTCTTAATGTAATTATGACAAGACTTGCAGAACAGGAAAGAGTTATAATAGGGACACTGAAAGCTCTTGGAGTTAAAAACAATGCAATCTTTTCATTTTACCTGAAGTACAGTTTGTTTGTAGGGATTAGCGGCGGGGTACTCGGCTGTCTTGTGGGCTATTGGCTTTCGCAGCAGATGACTCAAATGTATACTGGTATATTTACTTTTCCGCATCTGATTAATCATATCTATCTCAAACCAATGCTTGCAGGTATTATTATTTCAGTATTTTTTGCAGTCATAGGTACAGTAAAGGGTGTTAAACTTATGATTTCCCTGAATCCTGCAGAAGCTATGCACCCTCCCCCGCCTGCAAGCGGTAAACCAATTCTCCTTGAACGCTTTAAAACATTATGGAAACATTTCAGCTTCCGAACACAAATCGTAATGCGCGGGATATTCCGTAATAAGATAAAATCAATTATCGGCATTACAGCCGCAGCTTTGGGGTCTTCTCTGGTTTTGATGAGTCTGGGTATGATGAACTCAATAGACTACATGGTAATGTTCCAGTTTAAAAATGTTCTTCATAATAATTACTCTCTTCATTTTAAAACACCGCTGGGATACAGTGCTCTTTACGAAGCACAAAGGCTTCCCGGTGTAACTTACGCAGAACCGCAATTAAAACTTTCAGTTAACTTCAAAAACGGCCGATTTACAAAGAAATGCCAGCTAACCGGTATATTACCGAATAGCAAACTAGTTACTCCATGCGATTCAAAAGGCAGAAGAATCAGGATACCCCAAAACGGTATTGCAATGACTAAACGGCTGGCAAAAAAACTTCACGTAAAACAGGGTGAATATATTACTTTTTCTACAATCAAAGGTGACCGCACACCGCATAAAGTAAAAATCGCAAGCACTGTCAAAAGTACTCTCGGAATTCCGGTATATATTAATTATAAATATTTCAACAGGCTCTTAGGAGAAGATCATATAATCACCAATATTCTTTTAAAAACAGACCAGACATCCGTACAGAAAAAAGAGTTTCTTAAAAAACTGAAAAAATTTCCTATGCTGACATCCTATAACAATAAGGAAATAACCCAGGACTCAATGGATAAAGAATTGAACGGAGCTTACAGCTCTATGGTTTATACTATGATTTTTTTCGCGGGAATAATATTTTTCGGATCAATCCTGAATTCTGTCCTTATCTCTATAGCTGAACGAAAAAGAGAAATAGCTACATTCAGGGTATTAGGGTATAAGCCGCTGGAAGTCGGATCACTGTTTCTCAGAGAAATTCTGGCTGTTAATATTATAGGATCCCTGCTGGGGCTTCCGCTTGGCTACCTGCTGCTGTTCGGCATGTGTTTTTCGTTCACAAACGATATGTATGCCATGCCTTGTTATATTTCTTTATCTTCATATGTCCTGACTTTGATTCTATCGCTTTTTTTTATGATAGGATCTTATTTAATTATACAGCGAACAATAAATAAACTTGACTGGCCTCAGGCTTTAAATGCAAAACAATAACAAAATAATAAAATATTCCAAATGGAGGATAGAATGAACAAAGAAGCTAAGCAAAACAAAAAACCGAAGTTTAAGAAAAAGAGAACCTGGATCATTGCGATTGCAGTATTTGTTATAATAGTCTTTTTCTTTACTTTTCATACTTCGCCCGGCACAGTGGTTAGAACGGCCAAAGTTAAAAAGTCAAATATAAAATCCTATATTTCCAATAAGGGTAAAACAAACCTCCCTAAAATATATAAAATCACAATGCCGTACAGTTCAAGAATCCTGCCGGTTACAATTAAAACAGGAGCAAAAGTAAAAAATGGGGAAGCTGTTGCATCTCTGGATCTCAATGAAATTAAGACAAAGGTAAAGGTAGCTGAAGCAAAACTTAAAAACATTGAAGGGCAGATAAAACTTAATGAATATAGAGAATTTTGGAAAACAGCACTCAATGAATCATCTAAATGGACTAAAACGATGGAAGAACTGCTGAAGATGACAAAAATCGAAATTACAGCAAATCAGCACGTACTTGATTATGCCATTCAGCATAAGAATGCCCTGATCCAGTCAGGAAGAGCTGTCAGCAGAATTAATAAGAATGAAGCGGAAATGCAGGCTGCGGTAAAAGAAGTTGAGCTACAAAAGTCAAGGTTCGCCAATAGGGCTATGGATATTATTACTAAAATTTTCAAACTCTGTCCTGTATATATCAGCGAACATTTAAAATCCCTGAATATCGAAAAAGGTGTTTTATCCGCTCAACAGGATGAAGCTGCCGCTGAACTTAAACTTGCAAAAATACATTTCAATATGGCAAAGCTTAAAAGCCCAGTAGACGGTGTTATCTTGAATAAATATATTAAAAATGAACGTTTCCTGCAAGCAGGCACTGAAATCCTTGATATAGGCATCATGAAAAATTTGGAAGTATCCTCAAATATACTGACAATAGAAGCTATTAACATTAATAAAGGTGATGAAGTAGATATTTACGGTGAAGTGATCGGAACCCACCCTATCAGAGGGAAAGTAACTAAAATAGAACCCAGAGGTTTCACAGATATATCTTCTCTCGGAGTAAAACAGCAGAAGGTAAAAGTTAAAATAGCTATTGAAAAATCTGCATTAAAAAAACTTCTGAAAAACAGAAAACACCTTGGTGTCGGGTATAGAGTTTATGTAAGAATATATACTTCAGAAGCTAAAAATACTTTAGTTGTTCCAAGGACTGCCCTGTTTAAAGGCAGCGGAGGACAATGGGATATTTTTATTGTAAAAGACGGAAAATCTTATCTCAAAAAAGTTACAGTCGGAATTATGAATGACAAACAAGTACAAATCACTTCAGGGTTAAAAGTTGACGACAAAGTTATAATTGCACCTCCGACAAGCCTGAAAAACGGTTCTAAAGTGTCGGTACTATAAATTAACCGGAGGATACTTCTATGAAATACAGAAATGGACTTCTGCTTGCTGCCTTTGCAGTTCTTTTACCTTTAACTTTCAGTACCCAGGCAGGTACTAAAGAAAAAACAGTCCCCATCAAAGATAAATTTAATATTATTAAATTAAAAGCCAATTCAACTTTACATATTAAAATCGGAGGTAAAAATGAGCTTCGGATCAAAGCAGATAAAAAGTATATTAATAATATAAATGCTTCTGTGGATGAAAGCACACTCATAATTTCCGGTAAGAAACACAAAAAAAAGTCCTGGGATGTCGCAAATGTCATTACCCCGAAAGAAAAAATCAAACTTCATCTTACGGTAAAACAGTTAAACAAACTCTTTATTACCTGTTCAGGTAAAGTTTTTATCGATAGCAATATAACCGGGGATAATTTCTCTATATCAAACTTCGGTACTGCAAATATCAACACAAAAGACATTGATGTACATAGTTTTCAAATAAACATTTTAGGAAGCGGGGACTGTAAACTGGGAAATATCAAGGCCGAAGAACCGGTCATAATAACTTCTTTAGGAAACGGCTTTATAAAAATCAATAAAATATCCGCTCCTCAAACTAATATTAACATCACTGGTAACGGGTCCTTAACTGTTGAAAAAATTAAAACCGATAAGCTTAAAGGCAATATTAATGGAAGCGGTTCAGTGACAATAGAGGGAAAAGCCGAAGTACAAATGCTTAATTTAGTCGGCACAGGCAATTACAATGCCGAGAAATTACATACAAAAAACACCTATGTTGAAACTTTCGGCGGAAAAAGTATTGAGATTTATGCGACAGATACTGCTTCAATTAATATGTACGGAAGAGGAACTGTGACTTTAGCCGGTCGCCCCGAAAATAAAAAATGGAACATCTTAGGCAACGGCAGAATTTATATCCATGAAGAATACTAGATCGCTTTAAGTCCAAGACCGGGAAGTTCGGAAAGAGTAATTTTCCCGAAATTATTCGAAATACCTGTAAAGGGATCATTCGAAATGAGAATATTCGCGTCAAGGTCTGCATAGTCGGTTAATGCAGCAATATTTGCTCCTGCAGCAGTCCCGACTGAACTTTCGAGCATCATGCCTGCCATAACCTGCAATCCGAATGTTCTTGCAGCTTTAACCATTTTTAATGCTTCCCTAATCCCGCCGCATTTCATTAATTTAATGTTGATTCCGTCCACACAGCCGACTAAGTTCGGTATATCTTTGCTGTCAACAGAATCTTCATCCGTAATTACAGGTATATTAACATTATCCTTTATCTTTTTAAGCCCTTCATAGTTGCCTTTAGCTATAGGCTGTTCTATAAATTCAATATCATATTTTTCCATTTCATTTATCATATCAACAGCCTCATTAACTTCCCATCCTGTATTTGCATCGACTCTAATTTTTGCTTTGGTATTCTCTCTTACTGTTTTTATTATTTCCATATCATTTTCAAGCCCCGCCTTAAGTTTTATTATGGGGAAACCCTCAAGTTCTTTAAGTTTCCGAATCATAACATGAATTTCATCCAGGCCTACAGTTATACTTGAAAGCGGTATCCTTTCCGGATTTACTCCGAGATATTTATACAGGGGGACACCTAATATTTTAGCTGCTAAATCATGTAAAGCTATATCAATTCCCGCTACAGTCGCGGGCGCATAATAGTATTTTTCTTTAAGTTCGGAAGTTATATCTTCTATTAAAAACGGATCATCGCCGATAATATTCAAAGCAGATTTTAAAACTTGCCCGGAAACTTTAAAGGTTTCATTATAATAATACTCTTGGGGCCTTATTTCGCCTATACCTGTATATCCTTCGTGTTCCAAATACACATATAATGAATCAGTTAAAACTCTCGGAGCCTTTCTTGAGGTGGTAAAAGGATGTTTCAGTTTCAAAGTCCTAAATTCAGTTAAAAGTTTCATTTCCTCCCTTTCAGGATTTATTTCCTTAAAGTTGTCTAATAGTTCTTTGATATTCTACTCATTTAACATAAATTAATGATAACTTATCGTCTATAAATATATATACAAACCGGAGAATTATTTAAATGTTATTAGAACAAACAAAATTTGCTAAGACATATAAAAATATAATCCGTTATAAACAAATTATAGCTGTACTTATCAAACACGGCTTTTACGATTTTGTTGAGAACAGCAAACTTCTTCAGCACCTTCACCCTAAGGACAAGCAGGGCATACCCACGCCGAATGAGGCTGTTACAACTCCAGGAACAAAGACACACTGGGAAAGAGTCAGGCTTGTACTTGAAGAACTCGGCCCAACTTTTATTAAACTTGGTCAGTTCGCAAGCAACCGTCCCGACCTTATCCCCGATAAACTTTGTGTTGAATTACACAAATTACTGGATCATGTCCCCCCATTCAGCGATGAAGAAGCCGCAAACCTTATTGAAACAGAACTCGGCGATGAAATAGAAAATGTTTTTGATCAATTTGCTGCATCTCCCGTTGCATCCGCATCAATAGCACAGGTTCATATAGGAGTTCTGAAAAACGGAAAAAAGGTTGCCGTTAAAATCCAGAGGCCCGGAATCAAAAAAGTCATTCTTTCTGATCTCGAAGTAATGTTTCATATTGCAGCTCTTATAAAAAAACATGTGAGTGCTGCACAGGTGATTGACCCTATTGCTATAGTAGAAGAATTTAAAGAGGGAATACTTGCCGAAATAGATTTCAAAAACGAGTCACTTAATCTGGAAAAATTTAAAAACCTCTTTTCTGAGAACCCGAATCTGATCGTGCCTGATATATACAAAGAGTATTCTACCGAACGTCTTATGATAATGGAGTATATTGAAGGACACAACCTTTCAAATCTGTCTCCTGACTCGCCCCCCGAAGGCGTTGTATATTCCAGAGTCACTAAAAACTGCGCACAGATCGTTCTGCAGCAAATTTTTGAATACGGTTATTTTCATGCAGACCCTCACGCAGGAAACATCATTATATGTGAAAATAACAAAATATGCCTGGTTGATTTCGGCCTTATGGGCATACTCCCACCAAAACATAAGTCCTATTTATGTCAAATGATCTACGGCCTTGTTGATAACAATACTGAACAGATTGTACGGGCTATACTTAAAATCTCTTTAAACAAGGAAGTAGAAAATAAGAACGTCCTCGAGAATGAAGTTTTTAAAATAATTGATTCTTATGTACATCTTCCACTGAAGGATATTAACATAAGCCATTTCCTCAGGGATATAATAAGTACTATTGTAAAGAATAAAATCTCTTTACCGTCAAACATGTATGTTTTAATGAAAAGTATGGTTTCTCTCGAAGGGACAGCAAGAAAATTTAATCCGGATTTTAATATGCTGTCTCATATAGAACCTTTTGTAAAGAGAATGATGTACGAAGACACAAGTCCGGGAAAACTTATGAAAGAGCTCTACACATCAAGCTTTGCATATATAAGGCTTATTAGAGACCTGCCTGTCGAGATTCAGGACATCCTGGACCTAATAAAAAATAAAACTTTGAAGATGCAGTTTGAGCATAAAGGCCTTGAACCGATGCTTGAAAAGCATGACCAGATTGTAAACAGACTGTCTTTTGCGGTGGTCACAGCATCGATGCTTATCGGTTCCGCAATCCTCCTTAAAGCCCATATACCGCCGAAGATTGGAAGTATTTCCTTATTCGGGGCCGGGACATTTCTGTTTTCACTTTTTATGGGATGCATCCTCTTAATATCTATTTTGAAACACGGCAAGATGTGACAGAACTCAACCAAACTGAGATTTTGATAAATTTATGATTTTTCAACCACCTCAACCACCATCCGCCATCAACAACACTCAAACAACTTTTTTGTGTATCTTCTAATTATTTTTATGCTTAACTTCATTTGTATCCTTCCCCAGGTCTGCAAGATAACCCAACCTCTTCAAAATAGACGGATGAGAATAATTAAATGCCTCATATATCGGATGCGGATATAAATTTGATAAATTATCAGTGGAGAGTTTTATCAGTGCACTCTTAAGACTGCTTGAATCGTTGAGCAGATCAACGGCAAATCTGTCTGCCTCATATTCATGCTTCCTCGAAAAATAATGCATAACAGGTGTAAGCGGAAATAGTACAATTCCAAATAAAAAGTAGATCAGGAACAGTTTTACGGAACAGTAATAAACGTCCGGTACGGAAGAAAGAGTACCAATATCAAATATGCTCATGAGCAGATCTGTTTTTATCAGACAGTAGGCTGCAAAGAAAAATATAAATGTAATTATTTCCAGTACTATTATATTTTTAATAACATGTTTCTTTTTCCAGTGTCCGGCTTCATGTGCAATAACAGAAACTATTTCATCGTTGTCCATCTTCTCCATCAGAGTATCAAAAAGCACGATACGCTTAACATTTCCTATACCGGAGAAGTAGGCGTTAGTATGCATTGTTCTTTTAGATGCATCAATTTTTAGAACTTTGTTGATTTTAATGCCGACACTGCTCATCAGATTCTTAAGTTTTACTATAAGCTCTTCATCTTCTACAGGGTTGAACTTGTTAAAAAGCGGCTCCAAAATATATGGAGAAATATACATCATAAACATTGTAAAAACAAAAAATATCAGCCAGCTCCAAAGCCACCAGGTATGGACAAAATTTGTGATAGTATATAACACGGCAAAAACAAGCCCTGTAATTATAGCAGATGAAATAATAACTGTTTTTAAAAAATCAACGAGCCATAGCTTAAATGTCATCGTATTAAAGCCGTACTTTTTTTCCAGTTTAAAAGTTTTATACAGATCAAAAGGAATTTCAAGAAAAGAGTAGGCTATAACAATGAGCAGGTAAAAAAGGATTGCAGTCACGTAATATGAAAGGTTAAATCCAATAAGAAAATCATTATACCACTCTATAATTCCGCAAAACACAAATGAGATCATTATGATGGAAGAATAAACTGTATTGTAAATTCCGATTCTAATTTTTTCCACAGTATAATTATTAATCTTTTCCATCTTTTCGCTGTCTATAAGCTGCCTGAATTCCGGGGGAATTGTTGTACTGTACCTTTTTAAATGTTTGAAATTCAGAAATTCCAGCCAGCAGCTGAAGATTTTAACTCCTAAATAAAGAATAAGGATTATCTGGAAAACTATATCCATTCTAAACTCTCTTGTATAATGATTAATTGTTAATCAATGTCATTGAATTAAGGATTATGCTTTCGGAATCATCAGCCGTCGTACAGAAGTTGCTGTACTATGGCCGACACAGAAGGATTGATTCCCTCCACAAAATACAGAATTCGTGGTGGAGAGAACAAGTCTTCCAGTGTCTTGGCGTAGCTTCAGTCGAAGACAGATGGTTCCGTAGACTAAGCAAAATCAATAATTTTGTTTTAATTCAATGACATTGGTTGTTAAATGCTGATACTGCACAAAAGCTCCAAAGCGATCAGCAATCAGTTAAAAGAAAGTGGCCGCCCCCCTCCGGGCGGACCTTAACCGCGACTTTATCCGTAATGCTGCTGATACTGAAACTGAATAATTTTGGAGCCGGGCATTGACTAAGATTTTGTATATTCTAAAAGATCCTCACCTGTATTCGGGTCGACTACTTTAAATTTTTCAATATGTATGCTGGGTTCAC
This sequence comes from Victivallales bacterium, assembly GCA_021733985.1. Lineage (GTDB taxonomy): Bacteria > Verrucomicrobiota > Lentisphaeria > Victivallales > GWF2-38-69 > JAIPJT01. Next base: position 39,856 of record JAIPJT010000012.1, read on the forward strand.
TTCTGAAAGTCAGGTCCCTCCCGTATTGATCCTCAAGTTCCTTTAGGAAAAGGTCATCTTCATTTTTCATTCTGGCAAAAACGGCCGGATGCATAATTACACGGACTTCAAGCGACTTATCCCAGGTTTTTCTTTTTAATATTTCTTTTAGGACACGCTGTATATCCACGCTTACAGAAAGCGGCGACTTGACCTTTCCGCTCCCGTTACAATAGGGACAGGAAGAATAAATTCTGTCAAAAAGGCTTTCCTGGTCCCGCTGCCTGGTCATTTCCATCAGGCCGAGCTGCGAAATAGGCAGTATTCTTGTTTTGGCCCGGTCATTACGCATAAGCCTGCGCATTCTTTTTACAACAGTCTCTCTGCTTTGCAGCGAGCGCATATCAATAAAATCAATAACAACCAAACCGCCGATATCCCTGAGCCGTAACTGTCTTGCAATTTCATCTGCAGCTTCAATGTTTGTATTTAGAATAGTTTCTTCCATTTCAGTTTTCGACTTTGTGCTGCCGGTATTGATATCAATAGCTATCATGGCTTCAGTTTCATCTATACAGATATGACCGCCGCTCGGCAGGTATACCTTTCTGTCAAAAATTTTATTAATTTTCCTGTTTATTCCGTAATACTCAAAAATAGGTGCGGCTTTCTGGTAAAGTTTAATATTCTTTGTCAGATTTTTATTAACAGCATTTCCAATAAATTCGCGTATGAATTCATAAGATTTCTTATCATCGACCATAACACAGTCAATATCTTCAGTAAGGAAATCCCTCATACTTTTTTCTACCAGCGACATTTCTCTGTATAAGCATACCGGACGCTTATTTTTTTTAGTTTTTTCCTCTATATCATTCCAGAATTTAAGAAGCATTTTCAAATCACGCTGGAAAAACAGAGCCTTTCTCCCCTCACCTACGGTTCTGCATATACACCCCATACCCTGCGGAATTTTAAGTTTCATCAAAATCTTTTTTATTCTGTCTCGTTCTTTTTTATCTTTTATTCTTTTTGAAATACCGACATGGTCAGAGTAAGGCATTAGAACTAAATATCGGCCTGGTAAAGATACATTTGAAGTAACTCTGGCTCCTTTTGTTCCAATAGGACCTTTTGTTACCTGTACCGGCAAATAAGAACCCACGGGAAAAAGTTCAGGGATATCCTCCACAGTTATCTTTTTTTCTTTGCTGGTTTTTCTTATATTCGATTCTTCATAAGTAGCCGGAAGCATATCATAAAAATGCATGAACGCATTTTTATCCGTACCGATATCCACAAATACAGCATTAAGGCTGTGCTGGATACCTTCAATTCTTCCCCAGTAAATGGAACCGGTTACAATATCACGGGTTTTACGTTCAACCTGATACTCTTCAAGCTGGTCGTTATTTAAAAAAGCTACTCTGGTTTCAAGTTTCTCACAGTTAATAACTATTGTTCTTCCGCTCATATTACAGCCATATCCCCCTTTTTTATTCTGCAGCCTCTTAAAAATTCGGCACCGCTCATCTCTTTTTTACCTTCCGGGATCAATTTATCAATCATTAAAGCGCCCTCTCCGCATGCAATAATCCATTCTCTTTTATTCGCTGAAACTAACTTTCCGGGTTTTTCATTTATATTATCACAAACCGAAGCTGAAGTAATTGTAATCTGTTTCTGCCTGTCACTTAAAACTAAATTAAAATATGCCCCCGGCCAGGGATAATAGCCTCTTACCATCCTTTCTATCTTCTGCGCCTTTTCTGTCCAGTTAATTTTACCGTCGTGTTTCCTGATTTTTGGAACATAGGTAGCTTTGTCATGCTTCTGGGCTTTCGGCTTTATTGTCCCGTTGAAAATACCGAGAAGTGTTTCAACGGCATTCCGGCCGGCGGTTTCAGCCAGTATCTTTTCCAGTTCTTCAGTAGTTTCTCTAAAGTTCATCTGATATTCGCATTGTTTATAGATCGGACCGCTGTCTACACCTAATTCAACTCCCATAAAGGTTATGCCGGTTTTCCTGTCACCGTTCAGTATTGATGAAGTAATAGGCGATGCACCCCGGTATTGAGGAAGCAGTGAAGCATGAATATTGACACAGTCAACTTTAGGAATCCGTAAAAATTCTTCTTTGAATATCTGCCCGAAAGATGCCACAAAAAAAATATCCGCTTCCAGATCTTTAAGATATTTTAAAGACTCGGCTGAATTAACTGATCTGAATTTATCAACTTTCAAATTTCTCTTTTCAGCCCATATTGCAACCGGGGTTGGAACCAGATTTCGTTTTCTCCCGCCGATTTTATCAATCTGCGTACCAATACCGACAAGTTCTATTAAGGGACTCCTGTGGATCGCTTCTAAAACCGGTATTCCTACCTCGCCTGAACCGAAAAAATAAACTCTGCATTTCTTATTATTTAAATTCATATATTTTCCTTGTAATATCAATTATTCAGTGTTCAGATAACTGCCGGCCGGACATTAAAATCAACTGCCGGCCGTTAAATTATCATGCTTGACTTTACTTGTAATACATGTAATTTCAATTTATTTTTAATATTAAATACAAAAATAGAATTGTCATATCCTTATGCAAATTAGTGAAAAAGTAGCAATTGCACTCGGCGGAAATACAGGCGATGTTGTCAGTAATTTCAGAAAAGCTCTAAAGTATCTTTCACAGAACGGATTAAATATAAATAAATTTTCCTCGCTCTACACAACACCTCCGGTAAACTGCGAACCCGGTGCTGATGATTTTTATAACTGTGTTGTATCAGGCTGCTGGGAAGGAACTGCAGATGACCTTCTCAATTTAACTCAGAAAGCGGAACTCCTCCTCGGGCGGCCCGCCGAACACTCCAGCTTTGAGTCAAGGATAATAGATATCGATATAATCCTGTTCGGGAACAAATCAATCAAAACCGACAGGCTGACCGTTCCCCACACCGCTGCACAAAAAAGGCTTTTTGTACTGATCCCGCTTAACGAAATCGAACCTTTGTGGAAATTCCCCGGAATCGGTCAGACAGCTTCGGTTCTTATGGAAAAATTGAAAAAAAAAGAACCGAAAACTTTTGATAAAATAAACTCGACCGCAGAACCCAAAAGGTATAAATTTAATTACTGAAGTTTCGGATTTCATATTGTTTCTATACTATACATTAAAAAAAAGCCGATTAAATTTATTTATCCATCATACCATACGGTATGACCTGTATCGAATGATAAGGTCGAAAATTAGTGAAAAAATATATTGAAAACTTCCAGGATACAAGTAAACTTTTTAAAGTACCGTCTTTTGTATTTAATATTTCTCAAAAATCAGAGATTTTTTCAAAACCGGAAGAAACAAACTAAGCAATAAACATGAATACAAAAAAAAGAAACAAGAAAACAAACTAACAACTAAACGATTATTTGATATAGAAACAACAGAAAGAGTCTCTTCCAGTTCAATAGATGCAATATCTTCCAATCCTATATTATTGAAGGAATATTTAGAGGCTTCTTTAACAAATACCTTTTCTGAACTTATTTACCGTTTAACACAAGAAAGATATACAGAAGAAAAAGCTATCAAGCTGTGGGAAGGAATATCTACACATAGGAAAAAACTTGAAAAACTACTTAATCGTGATGTGGGTTTACTCGTTGCTACATTAGACTATCTAACCAATATAACCGAAGATATGTTAAACCCCAAGGTTATGGATGATTTAAGAATCGAAGAAGCTGCTACTATGGCAACTAAAGATTTTTTGACTGGATTATACCTGCACTGGGTCTTATACTTCTCTCTGGAAAGGTCAATTCAAGAACATTATAGAAAAAACAAAAATATTTCTCTTATCATGATGGATATTGATGAATTTAAAAAAATAAACGATCAGAATGGACATCAGGCTGGAGATAAAATCTTAAAGAAGATTGGTGAAATTATATTTAATTCCATCAGGAAAGCAGACCTCCCTGTACGTTATGGAGGCGATGAATTTGCAATTATTTTACCTGAAACCTCTATTGAGCAAGCTGACGTTGTAATTAATAAGTTATTAAGAAATGTAAAACATGCTTTTGACGAAAAGAAATACTGTTCGCCAATTACTGTTAGCATAGGAGTATCCTCTTTTAACGTTTCCAATAGAGTAACGGCAAAAGAGCTTGTTTTTCAGTCTGACAATGCTTTGTCTCAGGCAAAAAATAAAGGAAAAAACAGAGTAGAAAAATATTATTGAAGCAAGTTTATTAATTCCCGCTTAATCTACCGCCATTTTTAATCTCTTCTGGAGAGTATTCGTTTTCATGTTTTCAAACAGAGTATTTGTATCTCCCAGCGTACTTTTAGCACTGAATCATATCAGTGACTGTAGTGACAAAGGCTCGTGTGTGAGAAAAATCGGATAAATCAAAAAGATAAGATTTTCCGTCTTGTTTATTCAATCAATTTGCCCTTTTTTTAAGCCTGATTTCTAAATATATTATACAAAAGCGAGGGCAAATTTTCTACTGAATATTTGATAATAATTAAGAACGCTTAAACGAAAATTCTTTTCATGCATCTAATTATGGAGTCTTGACTGCACAAGAAAATTCATACTCCCCGGCCTGTTATTAAATGTGTTTTCCGCTTTTTCTTAAAATTAATTTGCAATCACGGTTTTTATACGTTAAACTTTTAAAATATCGATTCAAATATTTTCCCTTTCTTGTTTCAAAAGAAGGATTTACAGTAAAGCGGCCTTGCTGCGTGTTTTAAAAAATCTCAATCTATAAAAGTCCGACGAAAAACCGCCGGTGCTTTAATATAACGATTAAAAATATGAAAGGAAGTAAAAGCTATGGAAAAAAACGACTCTAAGCTAACATTTACTATTGCGCTGTTAGTAACCGGAAACCTGATTGGAGCAGGAATATTAGGTATTCCTGTAACAGCCGGCCTTGCGGGAGTATATCCTACAATTGTCGTCATGGTGATTTGTTTAATTGCAATGTATTATTCAGCAGTTGTTCTCGCTAATGAATCAATTGAAACATGCGATGAAGTATTTAACTATCCCAGTTTATACCAGTATTACTTAGGAACAGCCGGTAAATGGATTGCTACATTTGCAAATATGATTATCCTTTACGGGCTGCTCATCGCTTACCTTGCAGGCGGTGCCACTATAGCAAGCAAATTATTCGGTATTGAATCTACCTTAATAAACAAATTACTCCTCGTTGTGTTCTTTTTTATTATTACGACCCTAACTGTTAAGGGAATAGAATTAATAAAAAAATGTAATACTATACTAATAATACTTTTATGGATTGCCTTTTTTGTTATAACGTTCATAGGCCTTGAGTATGTCGTTCCTTCACACTTTCAAAATGTCAATCTTTTAATGATTCCTCTCTCCGCCCCTATACTTATAACTTCCTTTCATTTCCATAATATTATTCCGAATATATCTCAGGATTCCGGGTGGAACAGAAAAATAGTTTATAAAGCTATGCTTATAGGTATGATTATAGGCTTTATTTTAAATGCTGTATGGCTTATAGTCGGCGTAGGCGTACTTCCTCTGAACCAGGGCAGTGCTAGCATCGAATACTCATATTTACATAATATTCCCGCTCTGACCCCGCTCGCAAAAGTAATTACAACTAAAATGTTTCTGACCTTCTCCCTTACATTCGGTTTTATTGCAATAATAACTTCCTATTTCGCAAACGGCTTAGGCTTGATGGGCTTCTCAAAAGACCTGCTCTTTAACTATTTTAACAGTAAATCGAAAGCGCTGGTTGTATTTATTACTTTTGCTCCGCCTCTTATAATTTCGTTAATTGATCCAAGCATCTTCCTCAAAGCAATAGATATTGTCGGCGGGATCGGCATTGTTCTTCTTTTCGGAATTCTCCCGAGCATTATAACAATAATCAAACCTAAAGTTAAATTTTCTATGAAAATTATTTCAGTAATAATGCTTCTTATATTCCTCAGTGTATTCATGTTTGAAGTGGTACAGAAAACAGGACTTGCCCAGATAAACCTGCCCAATATGGTATGCCAGTCAGTAAAACCGGGCCCGTTAAATGCAGCTAAATAGAGGCGCACGAAAAAAGTTTTTCACCAAATTTAATTTTCTCAGTAAGCAGCTGTTACAAAACAGCTGCTTTTTTACGTATTGAACCTAATCATAATCTGTGAGATATACACCCTCAGAACCCGTTCTTCCCTGAAAAAACAGCATCCACCTAACCATAACAATAGAGCAGGTATTCTATAAAATCTGTTGTTACAGTATTAGCTTTCAACTTTTCTTTTTTAATTTCTTCTATTGTTAAATTACTGCTTTTGATTTTATTAAAATCTTTTAAAATTTCATGCTGCAGTTCCGGCGGTAGTTTAAGAAACTCATTCATTTTCCACCGTCGTAATTTCATATATTCATTGTTATTCATAGATTATCCTTATTCGTACCATGTTTTTAACGCGGGATTGTTCTCTGTACCGCAGCGGTATTTTATGCGGTGGGAAATCATACCCTTCCGATTTGTTTCATCAGACAGGGTTATAATTTCAGTTGTTCCACGATCATTCTAATCAATGGACCGACCCGGAAAAGTATAAATGGATAACCTGTGCCGGATAACGGTTTGAATAAGTCGCTAATATAGCGACTTTTGACATATTTTTCAGTTTAAAGGAAAGCGCCTGACTGTCCGAAGTATCTGCCTCAGACGTATAAAGCGGAGAATACGCAAAGCCGGGGACCGGGGTGGAAGCAGGATTGGAAATTACAGTATCATAAATAGCTTCCCCATCCATCTCCTTCTTGGTCGGAGATAATACTTTTGTATTATAATTCACATACGGAAGCAGGAGCCAAAGGGTTTTTGACCTGTTCGATGTTCCGGCTATTGAATCTATATACGGCATGTATTCATCATAATCCTGGCTGTATGATAAAATCGCAGTATAGATCTGTTTTAGATTATTCACATCATTTGTCATATTCGCCCTTGTCCTCGCCTTTTGGACAAAAGGAAGAAGAATGGCCGCCAGCAAAGCTATCAATGCAATGGTAATAAGTATTTCTATTAATGTAAATGTTCTTTTGTATTTTTTCATAATACTTTCCTCCTCAATTGGTTATATAGCTATAAAGATTTAATTATACACAAATTTTTACGTTTTTAGAGATTTTTCTACGATGCCCAGTCCAAAATCTGACAGCATTTCTCGCCACGGCTGTTCAACGTGGATAAATAAAAATAAATCGTCTGGGGTATAGTAACTTCATATTTTGCAGTTAACATACCGCATTTTATAAGAAAGCTTATTTACCGCGGCAAACAAACAAAGGGCGGGTAAAATGCCCGTCGGAAAGTTCGTTTTACGTTGCCGCTATACGACATAACAGGAGCATGTATGTTCCGACAAATCCAAAATAATGCATTGCCTGATTATAACTAAATTTAAACCTGTTAAAATGAGGCCGGCATTAAAGCTAAACCAATCAAAACTGAATTTATTATTGTTATTGCAACCCTTGATATATTACCGGAACTTACATCTCCTGTCATGTCGGATGACGTATGGTTGTTTTGGTTTATTTAGTATTTATTTAACAATAATATTGTTTTAAATTATTATTTAAATATAAAGGTGTTGTTGTTTAAATAAAACATGCATTTTTTAAAAGGATAAAATTTCCCCTTTTCTTTCCCTTTAATGGGAAATATGCTTTCGCATTTCGGAAAAAAGAACTTTAAAAAAATTGCTTCAGAAGAACTTCGGGGTTTAAACTTTCATTGCTATGCCGGCCTGGTGGACTTTATACCGGACACTGCTGTATTTCAAGAGCAGCATTTAAAAAGAAAAATCTTTATAATAAACTATTATATTATATTGATGGGCAGATGCAATATTGATTCACTTTTTGTTTTAATTATTTGCTGTACAGGGAAAAGAGAAGTTAAATGAGTATTCTTCTATCACGATTACTATTTAGTTCCAGTGAAGATTTAAGAAATTATGCGTCAGATATAATTAATACAGTTCTTCCCGGACTGTTTACTCAATTTCAATTGATTTCCCAGAGTCTTTAAGATCTCGGAAAAAGTTATGAATTTGTTCCCGTTATCTATTATGGTAACAATGCCGCTCACAGTTATAAATAAATCATTTTTTACCTGGATTTTAGAAACTTCATTTCTCAGTTCCTCGCTTATTTTTATCCCGTTTCCCATATCCACACCGGGCAGTAAAACCATAAACTCATCCCCGCCTATCCTTGATACAATATCGGTCTCCCTAAGACGATTTTTTATTGCATTAGAAACTCTTTCCAGAACTTTGTCCCCGGTACTGTAACCGTATTTATCATTTATCATTTTGAAATTATCGCAGTCAAAAAGGATAGCACAGAGAGGGTTTAATCTTCTCTTCTGCAATTTATTAATTTTCCTTAAACTGACTTCCAGTCCGCGCCTGTTATATACTTCTGTCAGCGGATCCTTTTCAGACAGATTCCTGAGCCCCCAGTTCTGCCTTCTCAATTGTCTCAGCTTATCAAATCTTTTCATTGAAAATAAAATACTTTTTTCCAGATTATCAATATCAAGGTTATCCTTGTCCAAACAGTCCTGAGCTCCGATTTTAATCATTTTCTCACTGGTCAGTTCACTTTTTTTACATAATATGATAACAGGTTTTTTATCACAAAATTTTTCTATATTTTTATACCCGTCTGAATTACAATTTTCAATGACTTCACTTTCCATGATAATAATATTAATATTGTTTGGCTTGAACAGCTTAAGCCCATCGGCCATTTTATCAGCATAAACCAGTTCAACTTTTTCCCGTTTACTGAAACGGGTTTTAAGTATCATTTCCTTATATAATGAAAATGTACTTGCTCTATTTGTTATAATTAAAATTTTCATAAATAATGATATAGTATTAATCCTTTTTTTATATAAATTGTTCGCTTTAATAATTAATGAAACACTTTTTATGTAAAAACATTAAAATTTACCTTTATATTTCACATTATTGAGTAATTCCATTTCCCATTTTATGCATTTTATTATTATCTTACGTCTTTTACTTGAAATTTTTTGTGGACTTATACCTTGAATACAAGGTCTAAGGTTGTAAAGTAATTTCCGTTGATTTTCTTTCGACGGATTTTATTTCAAGATGTTTTTATAATCCTTGGCCTAATTTCTGAGGCGTTTTGTTAGAGTCCGTCTAAAAAGGTAAACAGGACACTTTGAGTAGAAAATTTCTAAAATATAATTACGCAATTATTGTTTTAAGTTGGAATTGAAGCTGTAGCTTGTCTTCAGGACTGAGTTATGCACACTAAAGTGCAACCTTGATATCAATCATGGATAAATACTACAACAGAAACTTTTACTCAAAGATTCACTATCATATTTGCAAAACCCTTTTCAGACATGTCTGGTTATACATGGGTTTTTATGGTACAGAACCGAACTTTAGGGCCCCATGCAGCCTCAACAGCGATAGAGACTTTTCGTACAACATCCAGTAAACAATTTTTATAAGGACTGTAAATGAAGTTCAATAAAGTACAATTTGAATACCAAAGAAAAAAACTGCGATGGTCCTATGCAGCCATTGCCCGTAAAATGTCCGTAAACCGTAAAACTGTCTCCAACTGGGAAAAGGGCATCACAAAACCTTCTGAAAAAAAAATTCTTCAACTGGCAAAAATACTTAAAATACCTGTTGGCAAGATTTCCGATCTGGGACCTAAAAACAGCACTCCGCTGGATCTGAATAATATAACCGAATCCTGGATGTCCCTTTTCAAGCTGGAACAGAAAGAAGATGCTGAAAAAAAAGTGGATTACATATCTTATTCATTAAGGGATTTATATAAAAAACTGAATAATGCCTCCATAATTATAAACGCCATTCTTAATTCAATCAACTTTCCCGTCTACATTAAAAATAAAAGTAATAATTTCATCATGGTAAATAAAGCCTTTCTGGATAATATCTCATATGACACAGAAGACTTAAGCTTTACTAAATTCAAAAGAAACGATGAAAATTTTTTTACAAAAGATGAAGCCAAAATTAATTTTACAGAAGACATGGAAGTTATGATTAACAAAACCCCTGTTTTAGGTAAAGAGGATTTTATTCCCGGTACAAGGAAAAAGAGATGGGGCATGATAAATAAGATTCCTATAAGTGAGGAAAGCGGTAATATTGTAGGCCTTATTGGAGTGTTTTTTGATATTACAAGAAGGAAAAATGAAGAAAAGCGCAGACTTCTTATGGAAAACGCTTTAAATAATATTCCGCTGTTTGTTTGGCTGAAGAATATTGAAACAGATAAATTTCTTTTTGTAAATGATCATCTTGCAGATTTCTTTAACATTGACAAATCAGAAGTATATTCAAATACTAAAAAATGGAACAGTATTCGTAATTCGAATTTACTGAAAGAACGAATGGAAAAACTTAATAAATGCAGGACTTTCCCCGCCACACTGATTTATAAAGCAAACCTGGGAGAAGAAAAATATTTCAGAGAAAGCATTTTCAAATATAAAGATATCTATATGACAGGTGCCTGTGAAGATGTTACAGACAGATACAGGCTTTATGAATTAAAAGATAATTTAAATAAGCTTTTTGATATATCAGATGAAGCTGTTGTTCTGAGACAATTCAATGAAATAGATAATAAGTGGCAGAATATTTATATTAACAAAGCCGTTTACAAAATTACCGGGTTAAATCCTGACAAACTAAAGAATGACAGCACATCTTGGCATAATATTTTACATCCGTTCGACAGACAGAATGTTTTATCCTGGCTGAATGAGGAAACAGTTTATCCGCGAGAAAAAGAATACCGGATTATACATTTTGAAACTAACAATACCGTATGGATACATCATAAGCTCTACCGCTTTAAAAATAAAATATATTCTATAATTTCTGATATAACAAAACGGAAACAACTGGAAAATAAAAACCTGAATCTCCTTGAATATAACGAATCACTTGTAACTTATCTTGACAGTACTATAGACGGTTTTTTTATACAGGAGATAAAGCCTGAAATAAAAATGCTCTATGTAAGTGACGGCTATGCCGAACTGTACGGCAGGCCCAAGGAGGATTTCTATAATAACCCCCACTTATGGGAAGAGTTTATCCATCCCGACGATAAGGAAGAAATACTTAAAAAATCACATTTTTATCTGGAATCTTATCAAAAAAATATATTTAAAGAAAAATATTTTAACTATCGCATAATTAATTCAAACGGGGAAACAGCAAAAGTTGGATGCATATTTAATATCCTCGCTAAAAAAGAAGAAAAACCTGTAATATTCGGGTATATCAGACGAATTGATGATTATAACAATTGAAACGAAAATTCATTTTGTACAGCTTCCCTACCCAACTTTCTGATTTGACTATATGCTGAAACTACTTAACTGTATTATGGTTATCTTTTCAAATTTCAATCGTTGTACTAACCAAAATACCAAATAACAGCTAAGCAACAAATACCAAAAAACAAATCAATGCTGTTGAATAAGGATTATGTTTAATTCACTGACTTTGAGAAACAAATTCCTAACAGAATCCTAACAATAATTTCCTTGTATAACATTATTCAGCAGTTAGTTTTTAACATTAAATAAATGCATTAAAAAATAACATTTAAAAAATTTAAACTTTAAAGGAGTCCAAAATGCAAATTGTTACATTTAAATCCGCATTCGGTAACAACGTCGAAATACCTGCAGGCAAATGCTATAAATTTAAAGACAAAATCAGCAGCAGTGAAGTGAAATACTATATTGAATACTTCAATATTGACAGTCCGACATATAAAAAAGAACTGAGTGAAGACGAATACCACAATCTAATTTGCAGAAATGTATAATAAGGATTATGCTTTCGGAATCATCAGCCGTAGTACAGAAGTTGCTGTACTACGACCGACATAGAAGAATTGATTCCCTTCTGCGCAAATAAAGAATGCGTGGTAGAGAGAACCTTTTCCCCCTGTATGTATCGGCCGTAGTTCTTAGAGCGTAGACTGATGATTCCGCAAACGAAGCAGAATAAATAATTTTGCCTTAATCAAATGAACATTGGTGTACAGAACATTAATAATAAGGAGTTCAGCTAAAAAATCTATTGTACTGGATATATTCTGTATTCAAATAAAATATCAGACCGGTTTAATCTATATATCCATGTGAAGGACCTTATCAATTTTCTCCATAGCCCAGTCAATATCATTTTTCCTGATCACCAGAGGCGGGGCAAATCTGATCACATTGTCATGTGTTTCTTTACATAGAATCCCTTCATCTTTCAATGCCTCGCAGAACTGTCTGGCACCGCCGAGGTCATTAAAAAGTTCGACTCCCAACATCAAACCTTTGCCCCTGATTTCCTTAACGTACGGACTGTTAACTGCTTTCAGCTGTTCCGCAAAGTAGCTGCCAAGTTTTGCCGAATTTTCTATCATCCCCTCCTCCACAAGAACTTTTAATGCGGTTCTGGCAACAATGCTTGCAAGTGGATTTCCTCCGAAAGTACTGCCGTGGTCACCGGGATGGAAAACGCTCAGTACTTCTTTATTTGACAATACAGCAGAAACAGGATACATACCTCCTGACAAAGCTTTTCCGATTACAGTGACATCCGCCTGTATACCATAATGTTCTTCACATAAAAGCTTTCCTGTCCGCCCCAGACCTGTCTGAATTTCATCTGTAATGAGAATAACATTGTTGTCATCACATATTTTTCTGGCTTTTTTCAGATAATCATCGGGAGGTACATTTATACCGCTTTCGCCCTGGATCGGCTCAACCAGAAACGCAACTGTATTAGAATTAATCGCTTTCTCAAGAGCATCGGCATCTCCGAACGGTATTGATTTAAAACCGGGAGAAAAAGGTGCATAACCGTCACGATACTGTTCTTCGGAATTAAACCCTACTATTGTAACTGTCCGGCCATGGAAATTGTTATCGCAGACAATTATCTCGGCTTTCCCGTAAGGAACTTTCTTTTCATAATATCCCCATTTTCTTACAGCTTTTATAGCGGATTCGACAGCCTCGGCTCCGCTGTTCATGGGCAGAACCATATGAGAATCAGTCATTTCACAAAGCTCCTTATACAGCAGGCCAAGCTGTTCATTCCGGAAAGCTCTTGAAGTTATAGCAAGTTTTCTGGCCTGTCCGATCATGGCCTCTACGATCCTGGGATGGCAATGCCCCTGATTTACAGCAGAATAAGAAGCGAGACAGTCCATATACTTTTTTCCTTCAACATCCCAAACCCAGATACCTTCACCTCTGGTTAGAACAACATCCAAAGGTTTATAGTTTCTTGCACCGTATTCATTTTCCAAAGCGATAAACTGCTCTGTGGTTTTAGGTATTCCTGATTCCTGTTCCGTCATCTTTTTTGTACCCTTTCATTATTTATTATTGTTCATTTTATAATTTGTTAATTCAGTGTACTATAATGAAATATTAAGGAGCATTTATTTCAAATAATTATTAGCAATTATAATTAAGATTTATAATTCATTAAAGTGTTTAACTAAAAAATTTCTGATATTATGTTAATTTTCAAAATTTGAATTATATTCTGTATATATACAGTAAAAAAAAATTATTTTTATAAAGAAACAAGTTCATTTGAGATTCATACCAATGCTCAGCCATTCCGGATGAATTTGTTTTACAATAACCAGATTTTAATAAGGAACTGAGAATGCGCAATAACAAATGTTTTGAGGATATGGACAGCCGGGGTTTTTTTTATCAGCTGACCGACACAGAAGCTGTTAACAAAGCATTAAACAGCAACAAGATATTTTTTTATGTAGGATTCGATCCGACTGCCGACAGCCTTCACATAGGTCACCTGCTTCCTGTGATGGCTGCAAGGTTTTTACAGCAGTCAGGCCATATCCCTATAATACTTGTAGGCGGTGCAACCGCACTCGTCGGGGATCCGTCGGGCAAACAGGAAGCAAGGCCGGTTTTACCCAGAGAAACTGTAGCAGAAAATGCGGACAGCATAAAGAAGCAGCTGGGAAATTTTATTAATTTTGAAGAGAACAATGCATTATTTGTCAATAACGCCGACTGGCTCTGCGATATTAATTATATAGACATGCTGCGCGATATCGGAAAGCATTTCAGTATAAACAGAATGCTTTCTATGGATTCGGTAAAACAGAGAATGGATACCGGCATAACCTTCCTGGAATTTAATTATATGGTACTTCAGGCCTATGACTTTCTGCACCTTAATAAAAAATACAACTGCACACTTCAGATAGGAGGACAGGACCAGTGGGGAAACATTGTTTCGGGAGTCGAACTTGTCAGAAGAATTGCCGGTACCCAGGTATACGGAACCACATTCCCGCTTTTAACAGACAGCAGCGGTAAGAAGTTCGGCAAAACTGCAGCAGGGGCTGTTTGGCTTGATCCCGCTCGTACTCCTGTATTTGATTACTACCAGTTCTGGAGAAATGTTGAAGACACAGAAGTGGAAAAACTTTTACTCCTTTTCACCTCTCTCCCGACTGAAGAAATAAAACAGCTCGGTAAACTGAAGCCGCCGGAAATAAACAGAGCCAAAGAAATACTGGCATTTGAAGCTACCAAGCTTGCTCACGGTGAAGAACAGGCTGCAAAAAATTTTTTAGCCGCCGGAAGCAAATTCGGCTTTTCAGACCCTGACAACAGGATAGAAACATCAAGCTGTATTGTCAAATATAAACCCTCAAAAGCTTCACAGGATCTACCCTGCTTTAAAGTTAAATCGGAAGAATTGGAAAATGGAGGCAAATGGATAGTAGCTCTCCTGTCTGAGTCGGGCTTATGCGGCAGCAACAGCGAAGCAAGACGTCTAATCAAAGGCGGCGGAGCATACATAAACAACAAACGCGTTACAGATATGAATTGTAAAGTCAGCAAAACCGATATCAAAAACGATGATTTAATACTTAAAGCCGGAAAGAAAAAAATAAAAAGAATAATGATGGAATAAGTTTTAATTAGATGAGAAAAAGAACTCAGGTCATAACAGGAATAGATATAGGGACTTCTAACATTAGGGTTCTTATCGGTGAATATGATTACAATACCGAGAATATAAAAATAATAGGTTACTCTGAAAAAAAATCAGAAGGTGTAATTAAAGGGGAAATTTCCGACCTCTTAAAAGTAAGCGTTATACTTGAGGAAGCCGTGAAGGAAGCAGAGCATGTTTCAAACAAAGTTATCTCTTCGGAGCACCTGTATACAGCTGTTACCGGCAGCCATATCAGGACTTCTGAAGGCAACGGTACTATTCTGATCAACAGCGAAAACAAAGTTGTTACACAGCAGCATATATCTGAAGTTTTAAAGTCCACCAGAAGCCAGTTTGCTCCGCCGGACTGTATAATGCTTGATACTATCGACGGCAGTTTTATCATAGATAACACATACCATGTCCTTGACCCTGCGGGCCATTCAGCATCAAAACTCGAAGCCCATACACACATCATCTATGCAAATAAAAACCGGGTTGAAAGCTATGTAAACCTGATTAAAGACCAGGGGTTTGAAACCGTTATCCCTGTTTTCAGCGGCACTGCAACAGCCCTGTCTGTCCTTACTTCAGATGACTTCGACCACGGAACCCTCGTTATTAATATGGGAGGAGGTACTACAGAGTATACAGTTTTTAATAATTATACTGCCACGGTAAGCTCCGTCTTAAGCGTAGGGATAAACCATATAATTAACGATCTTTGCCTGGGGCTGGAAATAGATTTTCCTTTCGCCAGAGAAATTTTTTCTTCAGGTATTGTCCAGGATAAGAAAAAAAACGGTGAAGAGTATATTGAAAAAAAAGGAACTTTGAAAACCAGAAAAATACCTATTGTGAGTATCGAAAAAATAATAGAATTACGCCTTAAGGAAACTTTTGAAATTATCTATGAAAAGCTCGAAAATAACTATCAGATAAACACCCTTAATAATGGAATTATTTTATGCGGCGGTATTTCCAGTGTTCCAGGGATACACAATATCGTCAGTGATGTCTTTGATATGCCGGTAATAACAGGCACCGCACAAAATTTTAGCGGACCTGAAAATATAGTTAATAATTCCGGGTTCCTTACCGCAGTCGGACTTTTGCGTTACGGCGCACATGAAATAGAAAATTCCAGACAGACTACTAAATCTGTTATCAGAAACATTGACCATAAGCTTTGGTCCTTCTGGAAAAAAATCTGGAGGGCATTAATAAATGAATGAACAGAAACAAAATAATACTGTCCGGAAAAACTCAGAAAATGAATCAGGTAAAGTTTTAGTAATCGGTTTAGGAAGAGCCGGTATAAGAATAATCAACCAATTGAACACCCCCGGCAGGATGGAAAGACTGGAACTTGCAGCTGTAGATACTGATAAAAGGGATACAGAATTATCCCGGGTTGACAGCTTCATTATCGGTGAAGAATGGACTAACGGCAGAGGCTGCGGCGGCAATGTTATTAAAGGAGAAAGAGCTGTCGCACATAAAAGTAATACTCAAATCAGAAATATCATAAAAGATGTTTCTCTTTTAATAATAGTAGCCGGCTTCGGTCGCGGCACCGGAACAGGCGGTGCACCCGTGATAGCAAGAATTGCCAGGGAAAAAAATGTCCCGACAATAATAATAGCAACTCTTCCCTTTACTTTCGAAGGACACGGTAAAAGAGAAATTGCGGAAAAACAAATCAGCGCCCTGATTAAAACAACAAATACCGTTATACCGGTCCCTAACGACCTGCTTTACAGCCGGCTGCCCTCAACCGCATCTTTTGAAGAAGCTTTCAAACTCTCAAATAAGTATATATCAAAAGCTGTTATCGGTATCACCGAACTGCTCCATTATGATAATATGCTTTCCGTAGACCTCTGCGCACTGCACAATATTCTCTGCAATCAAAAAACTGAATGCGGAATAGGTATTGGTCAGGATACTTCAGCAGATAACAATTCAAGGATCCGCAATGCACTCAAAAATTTATTTGACTCTCCGCTTATGGGAGGGCAGCCACGTTTAAAAACCGCTGATGCAATAATAATGTCCGTAACAGGCGGTGAAGACTTAACAATCGGAGAAGTAAAATATGCCCTCGAAACTATAACTTCAATTGCTGATAAAGATGCCGAAATTATAGCAGGCGCCAATACAAACACTGAATTTAACAACAAAGTACAAATTACAGTTCTACCTATAAAATCAGAAAATTCAGTTAAACCTTCAGCCGAATTCCCCAATAAAATACATTTAGCTAAACAGGCTTCAAAAACTGCTATAATCCGGGATGTACATAAACTGAAAGAAGAAGCTATACAGCTTGAACTGCCATTTAAGACCCAGAACAGAGGAATTTTTACAAATACAACTCCGACAATTCACAAAGGGGAGGATCTTGATATCCCTACTTTCCAGAGAAAGGATATTCATGTTGACACCGGATAATCATAACAAAAGAAAAATAAAAACCACTACAACTGCCAATATTATTCCGAAGCTTACACCGCCGGTATGATGCTGCAGTAGCTACTGCATACCAGTCATGCGACGGTACTTGAATTGCTGTTAACGACCTGTCCGCTATAGCTCGGTGAGCGACGGCGGGAACAGGTAAAGTGCAATGCGTAATCCCGCAGGGTTTGAATTTTACAAATTAATAAATTTTTTTTACTTAAAACCTTTGTAAAGTTCAAATGCATATAATTTGGGTTAAAAAAACGGCATTGACCTGCAAATGACAGTCAGAACCGTATATGTTCTAAAAAAACATAAGGCGCCGGAAGTTTAAAGGGAAGCTTTTCCAGCCTTGACTCTCGGAAAATTCGAATATCTTAATAAAAAATTGGGTTCCGCATATTGATTTCTATTACCTTTTTCTGTAAAATTTAAATAAAGTCATGTTTTTTTCAGGTCAAGTAAAAAATATTAACTTTAAAGGAGAAATCTCATGAAAAGACTGATTATTGCGATTTTACTCGTCTGCAGTGTATTGTTTATCGCGAATACTGCTTTTGCTGAAAAAACTGAAGCTAAAGAGTCAAGCCTTCTCAGACTCTGTATCTGGCCGGGATTATGGTCATGGCCTACAGATCAAAATATATATGGACTTCAGCTTGGTATCCCTGTTTCATTTAATAAAAAAAACACTGTTGCAGGAGTTGATGCCGCACTGGGCGTAAGTATGGCCGAATGCGTAAAAGGACTGAGAGGTTCTTTTCTGTTGAACATGGGCCATGATTCAAGCGGAGTAGAGTTTTCCACAGTTAATATTTCAAAAAACTTTAACGGTGTTTCCTGTGCTTTCTTTAACCAGGCAAGGAAAAAATCTGCAATTTTACAGCTTGGTATAGTTAATCAGGCGCAGGATTCAAAAGGA
>JAIPJT010000045.1 GCA_021733985.1 Victivallales bacterium
GGACAGATCCTCCTGGACATCTGCTATATCGGCCGGCATCGCGCCGTCGAAAAGAATCCTTTCCTCAAGTTCGTAAATAGCCATTTTTTTCCTCCGTTATACACAAGTGTATGCAGCTTTTTTATCCGGCGCAGTTCCGCAATAGCGGAAACTGAGACGGAATGGTTTTAGTCCTTCGTAAATGAACCCGGACATACACTTTATTTTTCGACCTTATCATTTGATACAGGTCATACCGTATAGTGTGACTGATAAATATTAATTCAATGACATTGAATATTAAATAACTGTTCAAAAATCAATGTCAATGAATTAAGGATTATGCATTCGGAATCAAGGGATTGATTCCCTCCACAAAATACAGAATACGTTTTGGAGGGAACCAGTCCTCCCTGTGTCTTGGCGTAGCTTCCAGCGAAGACTGATGGTTCCGTGAACGCGGCAAAATCAATAATTTTGTTTTAATTCAACAGCATTGGTTCAAAAATTACGGCTCAATTAAGTTAGTTTCAGATAAGATAAATCAAACCTTTCTCAAACAAAGATTAACGATAGAACATTTCTGTAAAAAAAAATATATTGATAATATGAATTATTAAAGACTTACAAAATATAAAAGTGCTATATTTCCCATTTTCTTTCCCATTTACGGGTAATCACATGTCACATTTCGTTCATTTAGATGTATTGAATAAAAAAAAATAAACAGCAAAAACTATACAAAAGCCGATTTCTCACTCCGGTTTCTGCTGTCATCAGAAGGCAAGTTCTCTTTGGAGGGTAGATATAACAGCTCTCAGGAAATTAAGTCCTGCAGAAGTGAATTCTCTATATGAAATTTTACCGGTCCTGGAAAATTTGAGTTCCTGATAATTTTTCTCCGGTTCAACAGTTATCTGGTAATAATAGTCTTTCATAATATAGGAAGAACTGTTTTTCTTTTTCAGAACAGGCAGCGGTCCTCCTGCAGTTTCAAGAAGCGGGGACGGATTCCAGTTTTTGTCGGGAACGGGGTTTATTCTTACGACTTTGCCGGAAAAGGTTTTAACAGTATCATTAAGATTCACTGAAACAGTATCTGAAATTTTAAGGTCTTTAATATTTTTTTCTTTTGCGTAGGCATAGATAACAGTGGTATTCGGAGAAAAGACTTCTCCTGCGGCAGTACCTTTATCGAGCCATTTCCCGGGCTTCATCCTCCAGTTATAGAGGACAAATATTCCGTCTATAGGGCTTTTTACATTCAACTGCCTCATTTTTGTACGATTTTGAGAAATTTTAGATTTTATATTATTTATCTGTTCTATTTTAGTTCTTTCAGATTCCCGCATTTTTACAGAAGACAGTGTTCTAAGCCGGTCCAGTTCTGTTTCGAGTATTTTCAGTTTTATATTTAACCGTTCTCCTTCTAATTTCAAAAATGGATTTTTAAGTTTCATTAGGCTGTCCCCCTTTTTGACCGTACTTCCAAACTGTATTGGAATAACTTTCAGGAAACCCGGCTGTTTTATGTAAATCACCTTATCTCCGGAAGCCCCCACAACACAGGGGATAGAGACAGACCACGGCAGCGGAAGAAAAAAGATAAGCAGAAAAAATACGGTAAAACAAACTGAAAATATAATTCTTTTTTTTTCGGCCTTTTTCTTCAAAGCCAGTACAGTTTTAAATTCCCGCTGTAAAGGGAGGTAAATAAGAAGGTAAACTTCTATAATTACAAGTATTATCCCTATGCATTTAGTAAATTTATAATAAACGATCAGAATAATACCGGTATAAAGAAATATTCTGTATATAAACGATGAGACACCATACACGGCAAGAAATATTTTCTGCCCTTTTCTTAAGGAGAACGGAAGTTCTGTTTTTATCCTGAAAAATGTATCTTTAAACCATTTTGAGATTACCATTCTGCTCCGCGTCTGCAGATTGTCAATATTAACCGCATCCATCAGAATATAATATCCGTCATACCTGATAAACGGATTTCCATTTACAAAAACAGTACTTATCATCGAAACGGCAAATATGTAGTATGCTACCGTCCGGATTATTCCGGGCCCGGCATAAAGCCAGAAGATAACAGCAATTCCACCGACAATAAGCTCGGCCATTATTCCCGCACTGTCGATGAATATTTTGTCTTTCTTCCGGGAAAGGCGCCACGAGTCTGTCAGGTCGGTGAAGAACCTCGGGAAAAATACTATAAACCCTATACCCATCCTCCTTACCCTTATACCGGCATTTTTTGCTGCATACGCATGGGAAAACTCGTGAAGTACTTTGAGAAAAACAATCGTTATCCCGTATTTTATCAGCCCGGAATAATTAAGTGTATCAACTACAGTTGCTGTAAATTTCCCCCAGTGTACGATAAGCCCCATATAGCCGCACAATGAAAACATAATCAGGAGAAACAGCAGGTATTTATTACATAAAGCCTGCACAAGATAAAGTGTTCCGGAAAGAAATCTATCCGGTTTCCATAAAGGTATTCTGAAAAAAAGATACGAATGTAAAATACGATTGAACAGCAGGTTTTTCCTCTGCACAGCTTCCCTTTCGAGCTTCTTTTCAGTTGTTTTAAACGCTGAGTTTAGAAGATTATTTCTCAACAGCACTGAAACAGTACCCCTGATATCTTTCTGCGTAATAGAAGGAAACAGCCTGTTAATCTTTTCCAGGAGCTTTTCTTCAGAAACAGTACTCTTAAGAAAAGTTATAATTAAATGCTCTTTATCAGAAAACCGGTAATATTTATCTGCAACAGGATCAAACAAAAGCCAGCTGCGACTTCCGTCCGAATTCATCCTGTCCTCAAACAATTGAATATCGCGTCTGAGTGCTTCATAAATTATTGTTTTATCACTGTCATTCATTTATTGGTGATTCGCTTATCTGTTTATTCGCTTATTGGTTTATTCGGGGATTTGGTGACTGTTGTTTGTTGTCGGTTGTTTGTTGTTTGTTTTTCCCTATCCACTTTCCACTAAATTATTTGTTGATTTTCACTTTTCAACTATCAACCATCAACCATCAACCATCAACTATCAACTATCAACTAAATTGGTTGCTGGTTATTTACTGTTGATTCAACATCCAAAATCCAAAATCCAAAATCCAAAATCCAACATCCAACTTATGGTTGGAGTATTTATACATGATGGATATCACGATCACACTATAGTGTGCCAGCCTAGCCTCAAAAATATTACAAGCTAAAGCTTGAACTCCAACTATTAGTCCATATTTTGGACTTTTGATACAGCCCTCCACAAATAAATTCAATAGTGGAGTGTTGTGCTCGAGCACAACCGCAGTTTTGCAAGAAACTCAATTGTAAATTAATATAACATATTTAGTAAGCGATGCTGTTTTTCCGGCGCGCTAAGCCGTCGCCCCGGAGTAGCGGGGCTATGGCTCACCCTGCTTCGTACCGTTTAGGCACTACGCAGGGCAGGCAGTTTTTTAGTTTTAACTATTATCGAGTACTACAGCGAATTATTGCGCCCTACCGGTTTGTTTCAATTATTGACTGTCAACCTCCCAGCTATCCAGCGGGATAAAAATTTTACGAATATTTTTAAATATTTAACGCTATCGCTCTGACGAGTCAAACCTTTTTGAAAAAAGGTTCTTTCTCGAGCTCTTTTACTATAGGTTAAATTTTTCTCCACCAGAGTACAAGATTTTTAAAGAGGTAATATCCTATAGAAACTTTTTCACCGCTGACTCTTGCAACGCCTCTCATTCCGACAATAAAACCCGGTTCAAGTTTATCGAGTTTCATCTTAATGATATAACAAAACTGTCCTTTTTCAGTGAGCATAGGCTTGGGCGAAACGGATATAATCTTACCGGAGACAGGCATTTCCGGTCGTGAATGAAGGTAAAGAGTAATATTGGTGTCATCACCAAGAACAGATGCATCCTTTTCGTTGAGCATAACTTCTGCATTCATTTTACCGGGCGGTACGATTTCGAAAAGTTTATCTCCTGATTTAACAGCTCTGCCGTTCCATTTCTCATTTTCATCCAATGCGAGAATACCTGAAGTTTCTGATTTTACCTTTGCTTTTTTTAGAAACCACCCGGTTTTATCAATCTCTATTTTCTTTACCTCTTTCTCAAGTGCAAGAACTCTTACACGACCGAGGAGTTTTTTATCGTCAAAGGATTTCTGTTTAATCCAGTCAAGTCTTGCGTCTATCTCATTAAATTCAGCCTTTGCCTCTTCTATATTATATGTGAGTTCTTCGGTATCATACTTAAGAATCACATCCCCTTTCTGAACCCTCTGCCCGTTTTTGAACTCGGCTGATTTAATGATTCCGTCAAAAGGTGCATATTCAACGACTTCATCATACGGTACTAATTCGAATTCAGCTACGACATTCTGTGAAACCCTGAAAAACGCGACAAAGATAAAAACAAGGAGCAGATAGATCAGTATTCTTCCCGGCGAAAAATATTTTTTATTACGAAAAAAACTTTTAAATAGACTGTTTTTTAAATCGGCATAATACCACACAGCCTCCCTGTAATGAAGCATTAAGAGGCTGGCTGTCTGCAGAGTATTATCAGGAATACCGCCAAAGTACTCAATTATCCATAGAAATTTACTTTTTTTATCTTCCGTACCGGGTGAAGTCAAAGGCACAGCCAATAACTTTTCGCCTTTTTCTGTAAAATAAAGAAAAGAATTAACAGGCCCTTCATCATTGGTACCGGTTTTTAAGGTCTGTCTTTCCAGAACAGTAATTTTATCAAGTTCCAGCAGGCCTTCTGCAAGCTGCCCCATCTCATTACAGTATTCTGAATTTTTATTAACCGTACTCTGATTTGATACCGCGAGGATGACAGGACTGCCGCCCCGCATATCTATCATACAGGACCTGTGATAATTCAAAAGCACTCTTGTATTGTTCAGAATATGATTTACCGCTGAATTCAGGTTCCCTCTGTCAAAAGCTTCATGACCGAGCTTTAAAACAGTTTTCAGCAGTTCGGACGTTCTGTTCCGCCCTGTGTCTTTTTTATCGTTTGAGTGCATTTTCCGGGGGTGTATGAGTTAATGGATGTATATAAATTTAGCTGACTTCTACCACTGCATTTATGTTCATAATCATTGTCTCTTGGTGTTTATCTGTTGATTCGTTGAACTGTTTATTTGTTGATCTTGATCTTAATTTTGATCTGTTAATCCTGGTTATTTACTGTTAATTCAATGCCGTTGAATTAAGGCAAAATTATTGATTTTGCCGCGTTCACGGAACCATCAGTCTTCGCTTGAAGCTACGCCAAGACACCGGGGGACTGGTTCCCTCCAACACGAATTCTATATTCTGTGGAGGGAATCAATCCCTTGATTCCGAAAGCATAATCCTTAGTTCAACGGCATTTGCTATAAAAACTACGAATTATTTTTTAACATTTTCGTTTTTTTTAAGTACGCCTGCTTCTAAAAGCTGATCGATCAGCCTCTGCATAGTATTAAAAGTAGCAAGAAAACCGTCCGGAGGCATAATTATTCTTACTTTATCTTCCGGAGTTGGATTTTTACCGTTTTCATCAGGTTCCATTGTAACCAGATCATAACGGACCATTCCCCCGGTAAAATGAATTTTACCGATTCCATCAACGAAAATTTCCTGTTTTTCTGCCATAATTCCATTCCTTTTGTTAAAAATTAAGTTTGTAACGAATTAGTTTAAAAATATACACAAGTGTATACGATTTTTTTTTATCCGGCACAGTTCCGCAACAACGAAAACGAAGACGGGATGGTTTTTAGCCTTCGAAACTGTACCTGGACATACATTTTATTTTTCCACCTTATCATTCGATACAGGTCATACCGTATGGTGTGACGGATAAATAAACCAAATCGCTTCGGGTATATTTCCTGATAGGACTAACATTTAACTAATTTAAATAAATTTTAGAAAAAAGCCAATATTATTTTTTAAAATCATTAATTTTATTGTATATTTGAGTTTGTGAGTTTTTAAATCATTACCATAACCTAAACATTATGTTTCAATTATGAAAAGAATTATTCTATTGACTTTCTTCATGTTCGTTTCTTCGGTTTACGGTTCTGAACAGAGCACGTATCTGAATAGAAAAACAGTGCTGTTCCCGATGAGTAAGACAGAATTAGCTCCGCTGGTAAACAGTAGGATTAAAAAATATAAATTTAAAATTGGAGAAAAGTTCAATCAGGGTGACATCCTGGTACTTCTAAATAAAAAGCTTTATAAACATAACTATTTAAAAGCAAAAACAATCCTCTACAGAACTAAAGAAGCCTCTAAATATTATGACGAAGTTTACAAAGACAACCTGGATCTGTTCAAAAAAAACGCGGTGGGAAAACAGGAGCTGGATAAAAGCAAACTCAATGCAGTCAAAGCATTTTCACAAAAGGAGGAGGCACTGTCAAATTACAGAATAGCAGAAATAAAACTTAACTCATGTACTATAAAGGCACCGTTTTCAGGAAGGGTCATAGAAGAACTGAAAAACGAACACGACTATGTCAGAGAAGGAGAACCGATTATTCAGATAGCCGATGACAATAAGCTGCTTGCAGCTATTAATCTGCCTTCAGAACTCATTACAAAAATCAATGTCGGCAAAAAGTTAAAATTCCGGATAGATGAGACAGATTCAGAGTGTACGGGAAAAGTTTATTCTATATCTAGTTCTGTAAATCCGGGGAGCAGGACATTCGAAGTTAAAGCTGTTATTGATAATAAAAAGCAGGAGTTGAGAATAGGTATGTCAGGAATATTAATAACTGAGTTTGACAGTTTAAAATAAGGTAGTCAACTTTCGGATTTAAGAAGCTCCAGTCTCTGAATGTGGAAAAATTGAGTGCAAATTTGAAACCAGAAACTTTAGTTATAAATTAATCCGAATTCGGTATTGATTGATTGTCATAAAACAAACTTAATTGTATTTAGTTTTTTCTCCCTAATTTGGTTGTAAGTAATCAATGACATTGATTTGTTGAACTGTTTATTTGTTAATCTTGGTCTTAGTCCTGGTTATTTACTGTTAATTCAATGCCGTTGAATTAAGCCAAAATTATTGATTTTGCCGCTTTCACGGAACCATCAGTTTTCGCTGGAAGCTACGCCAAGACACAGGGAGGACTGGTTCCCTCCACCACGAATTCGGTATTTTGTGGAGGGAATCAATCCCTTGATTCCGAATGCATAATCCTTAGTTCAATGACATTGTGTAAGTAATTATCGAATAACTATTTCTATTATAGCCGAAAAGGAGTAATTTTAACAATTACAATCAATATAAATCATTGATTATTAAATATATAAATAATAACATAAAAATCATAGGTATATATAATTATGGAGAATTTTGCGCCACCACGCGGGATGAGGGATTTTTATCCGGAAGATTACAGAATAAGAGAATATATATTCAATGCCTGGGAATACGCAGCAAAGATTTACGGCTTTGAGTTCTGGGATGCACCCGTGGTCGAAAGTATGGAGCTGCTCGAACGCAAAGCCGGTGAAGAAATATCAGAACAGATTTACAGTTTCGAAGATAAAAGCAAAAGACGTTTGGCATTACGAGCCGAACTTACTCCGTCACTGGCCAGGATGATCATAAACCGGCAGGGCGGACTAAGCTTCCCCCTGAAATGGGCATCAATAGGACAATGTTTCAGGTACGAACGTATGACAAGGGGCAGAAAACGGGAGCATTATCAGTTTAATCTTGATATTATCGGCGAAGAATCTACAACCGCTGAAACTGAAGTAATAGCCGCAACCTTGACATCTTTAGAAAAAACGGGGCTTTCCGAAAAGGAGATTAGGGTACATATCGGAAGCCGTAAACTTTTAGTTGAGCTTCTCTCCGAATTCAAACTTTCAGAAGCACAGTTAACGGCCTGTTATATGGCTCTCGATAAAAAGGGTAAAGTTTCTGATGAAGAAATAAATAAAATACTCAAGAATGAGAATATACCTGAAGAAGTAATTAACAAGCTTTTCAGAGTTATATCTATATCTTCGCTGGAAGAAGCTGAATCATATTTGCCGGAAAACTCTGAAGCACTTAAAGAATTAAAGGAGTTCTTCAAGTTTTCAGAGTCCTACGGGATCAGCAAATACCTCAAATTTGATATATCTATAGTCAGGGGCCTCGGTTATTATACCGGAATTGTATTTGAAGGAAAAGCAGTTAAAAGTAATCTGCGCACCGTATTCGGAGGAGGCCGTTATAACAATTTATTAAGTTCTTTGGGCGGCCGGGAGCTCCCATGTGTAGGAATGGGCTTCGGCGATGTTGTAATCATGGAACTTCTTTCAGATTGCAGAAAACTGCCCGGGCAAAGACACGGCATTGAATATATAATTGGTTATATGAATGCAGACTGTGCTGAGTTCGCACAGAAAGCCGCAGCTAAAATCCGGAAATCCGGAAAAAGCTGCAGCGTCGGCCTGAAACCCGAAAAGCCTAAACAGTTTTTCAAAAAAGCCGACAGAAACAATGCACATAACGCAATATATATAGGCCCGGACGAATTAGAAAGCGGCAAAATTACGATAAAAAATATGAAAAAAAGTGAGGATACAATCAAATCATTTGCCGAGCTTCCGTAAGTATACCCCGGACGATTTATTTTTATTTATCCACGTTGAATTACTGTGGCAAGAAATGTTGTCCGATTTTGGACCGAGCATCATTAAAAAATCTTTAAAACCACATACACTTGTGTATAACAATTTGGAGTTACCCTTAAAAAAACGCAGTAGAGAGGTCTTCTGAAAAGGGATTTACATATATAATTATAAATCTTTGAGCAGAAAATTTCTGCTCAAAGTGTCCTGTTTACCTTTTCAGATCAGCTCTAACTAAAAGTCGAGAGAGATACTTACCGGGCAATGGTCGGACCCCGTAACGTCACTGTGAATATCAGCACCGGTAACGGCAGGTTCAAAATCTTTATTTATGCAGTGATAATCTATCCTCCATCCGGCATTACGTTCTCTTGCTTTAAAACGGTATGACCACCAGCTGTAATGTCCGGTCTCACCGGGATGAAATTTTCTGAAAGAATCAACATAGCCGTTAGAGAGGAATTTTGTCATCCACTCCCTTTCTTCCGGAAGATAGCCGGCATTATTTTCATTGGATTTAGGATTTTTTAAGTCTATAGGAGTGTGAGCTATATTATAGTCTCCGCAAAGGAGAATATTTTTTCCTTCAGCAACAAACTGATTACATTTTTCGAGCACGGCATCACAGAAATCCAGCTTATAATAAAGCCTGGCTCCGCCTTCCTGCGAATTGGGAAAATAGCAGTTGATTAGAATAAAATCCGGATAACGGGCTATTTGTGTCCTTCCCTCAATATCAAATTTTTCTATTCCCAGGTTTTCAATACTTTCAGGCTCCTCCCTGGTATACAGAGCAACACCGCTATAGCCTTTGCGTTCTGCAGAAAACCAGTAACTTTTATACCCCTCAGCTTCTTTAACATTTTGAGAAAGCTGTTCTTCCCTTGCCTTTGTTTCCTGCAGTGCAAAAATATACGGTTTTGCCGTATTTATCCAGTCGAGCATTCCTTTCCGGACACATGCCCTTACGCCGTTAACATTCCACGAATATATTTTTTTCATAAACAAACATCCTCTTAATTAGACATTGCACGAAAAGGGGTTTCATAGCTATGATTTTTCACAGCCGTCTCCCCTGAAATATCAATTATTATACACAATATGACATTTAACAATAATGCTGGATTTACGGCGCGCTAAGCCGTCGCCCCGGAGTAACGGGGCTATGGCTCACACGGTCGGAGATCGCGCCCTACCAGTTTGTTTTAAATAGGATAAAACTTTATCGAACGAAAATCAAAGCTAATTATCTGATTGTACATTTAATTTTACCCATTTTCTGACAGAATTGATAAGGTATACATCTTTTGCATCTTTAAGTTCATTTACAGTAATCACCCTTTCCTGTATTTTTCCAATAGAGAGTAGATATTCTCTGAAAGTCCCCGGGAGCAGACCGCTTTTCAGATGCGGCGTAAAAAGATTGCCGTCAATTTTTACAACTAAATTTCCCACAGATGATTCTGTTATTTCTCCTCTTTTATTCCAGAGAACAACTTCATCGTATTCTGCATATTTCTCTCTGAAAAAGTCATAAGCTGCACGGTTTGTGGTTTTATAGTAAACAAAAGGACTATCCGTGTCTATAGGAGTATCCGCTATTGCTGCTCTTTGAGAAATTTCATTCAAACCGGAACGGATTAAACTGAAGTCATAGTTCACGCTGCCGTCAGAGTCAACAAGCAGTCTGACTTTATAACTGCTGCCGGTAAAGTTGTCAGTAATTTTCTCAAGCCCCTCCCCTATTTTTTCAACATTTATCTCGTAGTCAAAGTATTCAGCAGCTCTCCTTACCCTTCTAAGGTGATAATCAAGAAGAAAGTATCCCTCCCCGGCAGTCCACAGCAGCGATTCAAGCAGATAAAAATGCCTTTCCCTTTTTTCCAAAAATCTGGTTTTTATTCTACATTCTTCAAATTCGCTTTTATCTGTTGAATCCCATACAATCCCCCCACCTACACCGAATTCAGCTTTTCCCCTGCGTTTATCTATACTTAAAGTCCTTATCGCAACATTGAACTGAGTTTTCCTGTCAGGGGATATAAAACCGGCCGCGCCTGTATACACTCCGCGTGGTGTAGATTCCAGTTCTGATATAATTCTCATCGTTTCAGCTTTAGGGGCGCCTGTTATAGAAGCGCACGGGAAAAGGGCCTTTAATACATCTTTAAATCCGCAGTTTATTTCAGCTTCCACAGTAGAGGTCATCTGCCAGACTGTAGGATATTTCTCGACCTCAAACAGCTTCGGAACTTTAACAGAACCTGTTTCAGCAATTTTCCCGATATCATTTCTTATCATATCCACTATCATTACATTTTCAGCCCGGTTTTTAATAGAATCATGAAGCCATTCGGACTGTAATTTATCATTTTCCAATAAGTACTTTCTGGCAGCTGTTCCTTTCATCGGCTTTGAGTATAATCTGCTGCCGTCCGATAAAAAAAACAGCTCAGGTGAAACCGAACAAATAGAGAAATCGGCTGTATCGATAAAGACCGGGTAGGTTGCTTTCTGTGTTTGAACGAGTTCACAGAACAGCTTAAAAGGATCTCCTTTAAAATCGGAAAACTGCCTGATTGTATAATTTACCTGATAAGTATTCCCTTCCCTTATATTATGTTTTACTCCTGCCACAGCGCGGTCATAATCATCTTTAGTCACAGAAATATCCCAACGGCTGAAATAGGAATCAAGAGAATCAACAGGTTTAAAGTTAAACTCCTGTGCACTTTCGAAAAGCCCGAACCATAACAGCGGGAGAAAATTCTTTTCGCTCTTTACTTTAAGTGCGGAATCAAAAGCAGGTGATGCTTCATAAGAAATGAAGCCTGCGGCAAATAAATTATTCCTGTTTACCAGCAGTTCAATATCTTCTATACACTTAATGACTTCATCAAGGTATGCAGTGGAAATAATACTAACAGGATTGCTGAATTTAATCCACCGCTTTGTGAAAGCATCAAACAAAACAACTTCAGCTGATGATTCAGCTTTTTCTTTATTTACTTTTTTTATATCCATAATGATTTGGGCGGGCGCGATCACCGTTCAGCCGGGATACTCCGGATAAAGTACAAGACTCTCCCCCTGCACACTTTCGTAAACAATATGATGCAGGGGTAACCACAGCCCCGGGCTATAATTAGATGTTGCACGAAAAGGGTTTATTCTATATTCTGTACCTGCTCTCTGATTTTCTCAGTTTCAGTCTTAAGAGTTACAACAAGCCTTGAGATATCAGGGGTTGCGGCCTTTACACCTAATGTGTTGATTTCACGCTGTATCTCCTGAGTTAGAAAATCCAGAGTTCTGCCGACTGGTTTATTTGTCTCCTTTATATAAGTTCTATATTGGTTGAAATGACTTTTAAGTCTCGTTATTTCTTCTGAAACATCACACTTGTCTGAATATACAACCAGTTCCCTCAGAAGCCTTTCATCATTGTCGTGTAAATCAAACTTCTCACTCTTTATCCTTTTGTAAAGCTTCTCTTTATAAAACTCCGGAAGACGCTCTGCAAGGGGCTCAATCTGAGAAACAAGCATATCCATAGTGCCAACTCTTTTCAATATATCTTCCGCCAGAAAAGCACCTTCATCCTCCCTGCCGGAATTCAGGTTGTCAAACGCCTCAGCCAAAGTGTCTTTCAAGGTTTCCTCTACATCTTTATTTATAATATCCGGTTCAGCAAATGAAAGAACATTAGGCATACGGAGTATATCACCTATCCGAATTTCACCGGGAAGCCCGAGTTCTTTCTTCAGATTAAGCGATTTTTTCAGGTAAGCTTCTGAAAGTTTACGATTTATATCAACTGTCTCGGACACGATATCACCTGTAAAATTCATGTTTACTTTAATATTTACGCTTCCCCTGCTTATTTTTTTTCCACCAATTCTACGCAGAACAGCTTCATAATAAAAAAGTTCCGGCGGCAAAGAAAATTTGATATCCAGCTGTTTCCTGTTATAGGTTTTAACTTCCGTTTTAAACTCAATTCCTTTGGGGCAAATACGGACTGCCTGTCCGAATCCTGTCATGCTTCTCATAAAAAAAACACCTTATTATATTAATAAATTTTTTATTGCTTAGTTTAATTCATCCCGTTTTGAAAATATCTCTGTTTTTTGAAAAATGTCAGATACAAAAGACGGTACTTTAAAAATGTTACTTGTATCCCGGATGATTTCAATATATTTTATCTATAGTATTTCGAAAATTAAATTTGAAAACAATTATTTATTAACAGAAAAACAAATGACATTAAAAAAAACAGAACTTTTTTCCTTGGAAGAACTGGTAACGACATCTATTGAAAATGTTGTCGCAGTTGAACAGCAGACAGATAATACTGCAGAGATTTTTATTAGAAATCACGACAAAGTTTCAAGCCGTGAAATAACCTATTCCCCGTTTTTTCTTATTGCCGATCCTGAAATACTCCACGGCTTCAGCGGAAATATAAAAATTACCGAGTTCAATGGTAGAGAATACTTTAGGTTTTTAGTGGAATGCGAAAATCTGAAAGTATATCAGGAAGCTCTTAAATACATAAAAAAAACAACAGGTACAAATCCTTCTGCGCCCGACTCGCCGTATAAGGTTATTTCAGATTACCAGCAGCAAATAATGATACAATCCAGGTTCAGGCTTTTCAGAGGAATGAAATTTTCTGATACCAGAAGACTGCAGTTTGATATAGAAACAATAACAACAGAAGGCTTCGACTTCCCTAATCCTAAAAGAAAAGATGACCAGATAGTGGTCATCAGCATGTCCGATAATACAGGCTGGGAACAATGTTTGATGCAGAGCAGTGATAAAACAGAAAAAGATATTCTTTATGAATTTGTCTGTTATATACAGGACAGAGACCCGGATATATTAGAAGGGCATAACATATTCAGATTTGATCTTCCATTTATAGAAGAGAGGGCTAAACTTCATAAAATAAAACTGAACTTAGGCAGGAACGGCAGTAAAATAAAATCCAGGTCATCACTCTTCACTGCCGCGGAAAGAAGCATCAGCTATAAACGTTATGATATTTACGGACGCCATATTACAGATACATATTTCCTTGTTCAGATATACGATATTATAAACAGAGACTTAGACAGCTACGGGCTTAAAGAAGTTGCAAAGCATTTCGGAGTTGCCGCGCCGGAGCGAACATATCTTGACGCCTCAGATATAAGAACATACTTTAATGAAAAACAGCAGCTCCTTGAAGCCTACGCAATGGATGATGTCAGGGAAACAAAATCCATTGCGGAAATTTTATCTCCGAGCAGCTTTTATCAGGTACAGCTTGAACCTCTTTCCTACCAGAATATAATCGTACGCGGTAACGCAACTAAAATTGAAACTCTTTTCCTCGCATCTTATTTAAACAGCAGAGAATCTATTCCGTTACCTCAACCGCCGAAAAAAATAACAGGCGGTTTGACCAAATCTTTTAGAAGCGGTGTTTTTAAAAATGTCTGGCACTGCGATATCAGTTCGCTGTATCCTTCAGTAATGCTTGCTGAAAAATTATATCCAGGAAAAGACAAACTCCATGTATTTTCGCACTTTCTGAAAAAGTTGAGAGAATTCCGGTTAACAGCTAAGAAAGCTGAAAAAAAAGCCGGAACAGGAGAAATAAGGGAGTTCTATAATTCATTGCAAACCACTTTTAAGATTATCATTAACTCGTTTTACGGATACCTTGCATTTGCATACGGCAGTTTTAACGACTTTGACAGTGCAGATAAAGTTACTTCAAGGGGAAGAGAAATACTCACTTCAATGCTCAATTTTTTAAATGAAAAGAATGCCTGTGTTATAGAAATGGATACTGACGGTATCTATTTCCAGCCGCCTGAAAATATCACTGACCCGGTAAAATTTGAACAGGAAATACAGAATATACTCCCTGAAGGGATTGATGTTGAACTCGATTCTGTATATAAATCAATGTTTTCGTATAAAAGTAAAAATTATGCTCTCCTTACAGAAAACGGTGAAGTCGGCATTTCCGGCGCTGCATTAAAATCAAGAGGTGTGGAACCCTTTATAAGAAGTTATATGAAAAATTTTATTACTCTGCTTTTGAAAGAAAAAAGCAGCACTATTGAAAAAATGACAAATGATCTGAAACAGTCAATACTCGACAGGACTATCCCGCTTGAAAAACTTGCAAAAACTGAAACTCTTCAGGACTCACTGGATAAATATAAAAAGAAAATGTCATCAGGTAAAGGAAGAAGAAGCGCAGCATACGAGCTCGCTTTAAAATCCAATAGAAGCTACAGACAGGGCGACCAGATTTCATATTACGTGACGGGAAACAAGAAAAGAGTTTCAGTCGTGGACAACAGCAAACTTCTATCAGAAAATAACGGGGAAAGGGACGAGAACACACAATATTATATCACTAAACTTGAAGATATATATAAAAAATTCAAAACTTATATTTAATAATAGTTCAATGCTGTTGAATTAACAGTAAATGACCGGGACTAACAGATCAAGATCAAGATTAAGATTAAGATCAAGATCAAGATTAAGACTAAGGTAACAAATCAACAGATAAACAGATCAACAAATCAACAGCTTTAAATGTTATTGAATTCTGAGATTTTAGATTTGGAATTTCTACTATAAGCTCTATATGAACTATATGGTAGTTAAAGAACCAGCAACCAATTTAGTTGATAGTTGATAGTTGATAGAGGATAGAGGATAGAGGATAGAGGATAGAGGATAGAGGATAGAGGATAGTTGATAGAGGATAGGGAAAAACAGACAACAGACAACAGACAACAGACAACAGACAACAAACAACAAACAACAAACAACAGATACCCGAATCAACAAATTAACAGTAAATGACCGGGATCAAGATTAAGACTAAGATCAAGATTAAGATCAACGAATAAACGAATAAACAGATAAACTATGGACGAAAACGGTTTTTTAAATTCAATCTTTCCGCTATTAAAAAATGGAGGAGATATAATTGTCGGCCCCGGGGATGACTGCGCCGTAATCGATATCGGTAACAGTGATCAATATTTCCTTCTTGCTGCAGACCAGATAATTTCCGATATCCATTTTGATTACACTACAACAACGCCTGAACAGGCAGGGGCAAAACTGATAAAAAGAAATATCAGTGATATTGCGGCAATGGGAGGAATACCCGCCCATGCACTGGTAACTTTAGCTGCAGATAAATTCGACCGTGAATGGCTTTTTAAATTTTATAAAGGTTTAACAGGCGAGGCTGAAAAATGGGACATAAGCATATGCGGCGGAGACATAGCCTCATTACCGGACAAACTTCAGCCGGATAAAAAAAAGAATGATAACTGTAGCAAGCCTGCTCATCAATGCATGAACGATGCAGGCCATCTTTTTGCAGCTACACTGACAATCACAGGATTCGTGAAAAAGAATAAATTATCTCTGAGAAAAAACGCAAAACCGGGAGATATCCTTTTTGCTACCGGAAAATTCGGCAACTCTTTCTCCTCAGGCCATCACATTAACTTTATACCTCAGATTGCTGAAGCGTCTTTTATATCCGGCAGATATTCAACAGCAATGATGGATGTCAGCGACGGACTTTTAATCGATCTTCAGAGAATGGCTAAAGCTTCAAATATTACAATTCTCCTTGACCCGCCATCTTTACCTTTCAGAAACGGGACAAAAAATATCGGGAATGCCTTAACCGACGGAGAAGACTATAACCTGGTCTTTTCTGTTTCCGGCCGGGATAAAGCTGATGAAATAATCAACAATTGGCCTTTCGATACTGAGCTGAGCCGAATCGGTCAAATTTTACAAAAAAGAGACCGGAAGGAAGTTGTAGAAAAAAGTATTGACTTCGAATTAACAGATTTGATCCGGAAATATATTAATTCAGCCTGGGACCACCTTATTCGCTAAACCTTTAACTACAGCCTTTCTCCTGAAACATCAATTATCATGTCAGGATAAATTTTCAATTTGAATGTAAAAATATAACACATTTATAAATAGTGCTGTATTCCTTAATACAATGGCATTTGGGTTTAATTAGCGTTGATCTTCACACGACGAAGTTTAATCTTTTCTGAAACAAAACGGTAGGGCGCGATCTCCGACCGTGTGAGCCATAGCCCCGCTACTCCGGGGCGACGGCTTAGCGCGCCGCAATACAGCATTATTGTTAAATGTATAATAAAATTATA
>JAIPJT010000046.1 GCA_021733985.1 Victivallales bacterium
GATTTTGCAGAGCAAAAGATAAAAATCTTCGTGTTCTCAGTGTTCTTCGTGGTAAAAAAATAAACATAAAACATGTAACAAATCATTCCACTTAATAGCTTTACGCTCCGCTCCAAGCTATAAGTGAATTCAAACGTTAAAAATTTTTTATAAAAGAGAAAGTAAAAAGTTCTAAATAAACTCTGCTCTCCGGAAGCGGTTCACAACGAAATGAAGGAATTGGCTTATGTGGATCAGGAATACCTCCGGGTAATATACGTAAATTTTCAAAATATGATATTGGATATTCAGTACAAAGTTATTGATGTATGATTGAAAACAACAAAAACATACATCTATTTTAGTTTCAACAATTAATGGGACGCTTCCCTATATAAATCATAAACCAAGGATTATTAATAATGGTTCACCGTTCCATTAATAATTTCACAACATTGTTTTATTTCATCAAGTGTTAAATTAGATCTAATCATCATTCTAAGACCAATTTTTCCCTTAGGCACAACAGGGAATGAAACAGGAGCCACATAAAAACCCTTATCAAAAATTTTTCTTGCAATAATAGAAGGATCCTCTTTACTTTCTAATTCCATAATTCTTATAGGAATTTGTGAACCAAGTTGATTTGTTTTTATCAAACTATCGAAAAAATTTAGATTTTTTTGCAAGGCTTTCTGTAGTATTACCAGTTCCTCAGAAAAATGTATTTTTACTGAAGCAAGAATACCGCCTATCCCTGCGGAATTAATTGGATGACTCCATGCAATTGGTCCACCAAATCTTTTAATAAAATCTTGATAATTAGGAGTCCCCGTTAAAAGCATACCTCCAGAGCAACCAAAACCCTTACTCATGGAGTTCACAAAAAAAGTTCGTTCATTAATTTCATTTAAATGACTTCTGGCATAACCAAATCCATTTTTTCCCAATGTTGATATAGAGTGTGAATCATCAATATATAAATATAAACCATATTTCTCCTGTAATTTCAATAATTCAGGCATAGGGCAACTACCACCAGTAGAGTACGCTCCATCTGCTACGTAAACAACGTATTTATTTTTTTTGCAAATATCTTCAACCTGTTCAAGATCATTATGAGGAACCGTTATAATGTCTGTTTCATCAGCACAAATAGGTTTGGTTATACTCATTGAAAAATGACAGAATCTGTCAAAAATCATAATTGGCTTTTGATTGTCTGTAAATACCCCGGAAGCAATGAGAGGAAGTACTCCCTCCGATAAAGCGCTACAAGTGCTAGCTGTTAAAACGAATCCTTCAAATAGTTCTGACAAAGCCTTCTCCGCATCATCAATATCTGAAAGGTGAATCCTAAGTCTAGCTGTAGGTTGATCAAGGCTTCCTGATTTCAAAACCTGTTCAGCGGCTCCCTGGACAATTTTTGGATGTGTATCTAACCCCAAGTAGGAAAAGTTTGCCATATTAATAAATTCATGACAATCTTTTGTTATTAATTTATTTCTTTTTCTAATGACCCCCAAGTCAATCAATCCCATATCCTGTGCTTTTTGCCAAGCTTTATTACCATATTTTGCTACTTTTAGGTTATTTGTGTAAATATTTTTTTGTTTATCAGGCATAATAATACATTCTCTTTCATTTTTATAGTTAATTAGATGTTACACGAAAAGGTTTCAGTAGAGACAAACCTTTTTCGTGCAACGCTAATTACAGAGCTTGCTATCTTTTATATGGTTGCACAATTCATCTTAACAATATTACTTTTAATTAATTATAAAATCTTTTACCTTTCTTTTTTAGGAATTAACATTGTTCTTTCAAATTCTATTACTTTTATATTATTTTGATTTTTCCCATAAGTTAATACCTTTACTATTCCTTGATTTTTTCTTGATTTTGATTCTCTTTTATCAATTATTTTTGTTTCGGCAAAAAGCGTGTCCCCGACAAAAACGGGCGCAGTTAGTCTTACTTTATCCCATCCTAAATTAGCTATAGTTTTTTGGCTGATTGTATATACGGTCATACCATTGATTATATTGAAAGTAACTAAACTCGACACTAAAATTTTACCAAACTCTGTTTTTTCAGCAAAAACATTCTCTATGTGTAGTGGATGCTGATTCATTGCAATAAGTGATTGCCAAATATTATCAGTCATAGTAATAGTTCTGCCCGGCACGTGTTCTATTGTAACTCCAACCTCAAAATCCTCGTAAGAGAAACCTTTATCTTCTCTGTACCTTTCTTCTGCAATTTTAATATAATTTGTTTTGTCCATGGAATTTATCCTCTATTTTAATGTTTTTGATTCAAGTAGGTTTTAACAATTCGTTTTTTCATATTCACAAACGGCGGAGCTATAATTTTATTTTCTTTGACTTCAAAGCCTTTAGTTTGTTGAGTAAAATTATTTATTAAATTAAGTGCTTCTTCATAATCTTTTTTGTTAACTGCGAAAGTTTCATTAATTATTGGAATTTGGTTTGGGTGGATTGCGGCTTTTCCCGCAAAACCATATTTATGTGATTTTTCAGATTCTATTTTTACTTTATCTAAATCTTCAACAGTACTACAGAAAGTATCGTAAGAGGGGATATTATTAATAGCAGCAGCAGATGTAATTTTAATTTTTGCATAGGTTAAAAAAGTATCATTATATTCAATTCCTGAATCAGCACAATAATCTGCCGCACCGAATATAAGACTATCACTTTCCTTAGCGATTTCATTAATATTTTCAATTCCTTTTACTGATTCAATTATTGCTGAAAACGATACAGTATTTTCTTCTGAAGATAATAAATTTCTAACCATTTTAAGTATAAAAGGATTGTTAACCTTGGGAATAAAAATTATTTTTGGCATTATTTTTAGTTCATTTTTAATAAATAAAATATCTTTTATTCCATGTAAAGTGTCTATTGCGTTAATTCTGACTCCAATATCTAAATTATATTTATTTATATTTTTAAGTTGTTGTTTTAACAAAATCCGGGCTTCATCTTTTTTGTTAGGGTGAACAGAATCTTCTAAATCAAAAACGACTAAATCAGCCCCGAACTTTACAATTGATTCCAACTTATTCGATAAAAATGCAGGTGTAAATAACAAGGAACGATAATACATTACTTCCTCCGAAAAACTTATATTTATAATTGAATTATGTGAGTTGTTAAATTGAATATTTGAAGTGTGAACGAAATTTTTTTTGATAAATCAAGTTAGTTGTTGCAAAAGCTTTCTTCTGTAACTTCAGTAAAATTAAATAAGGCAGTTTTCATATGGTCAAAATGTACAGCCAACTAATTCTGCTGTATTTAAAAATTTTAACATAGAATTATTATTATTACAAGGAGATTTTTAATATAAAAGTTATTTCGAAAAGTATTAATCGTTCCACTGCTACTGTGTCGGTAAATTAGCCGGAACAGTACAAAAGGGAAATATGATGTTGTCTCGGTTCAATGTTTGATTATTAAAACTAATTCAACGGCATTGAAAACTAAATAACTATAGGCAGTTGATAATTTTAGGATTTTAACTATTATTAAATTTAAGGTTAAAAATTTTAATTTAAGAAGTTTATAAATTTATGGATAATTATAAGACTATTGATTCATCGATTATTGATGCTAACGTAAATATTGGTGAACTTATTACTTCCTTAAAAGTTTCTTATGCTAAGGACTTACGACGCTGGACGATAACTCCTGATAAAATTCAGGAAATAAAGGAAGATCCCTT
This sequence comes from Victivallales bacterium, assembly GCA_021733985.1. GTDB lineage: Bacteria > Verrucomicrobiota > Lentisphaeria > Victivallales > GWF2-38-69 > JAIPJT01. The sequence goes on from JAIPJT010000046.1 coordinate 3,733, forward strand.
TTCAGGATATATTGCAATGTCTTCTGTAAACGAGGAGTTAGGACTATTTATAACTAAAGTTGCTACCATTCTTGGTAAAAAAAGGGATAAATCAGGCTGCTCTTCTTCAGAATCAACTACTATTCACGCAGTTGTAACAGTATTTTCAACCAATAGCGGAAAACTGCTTGCTATTATTGACGGAGCAGCTTTGACCAATATTAAATGTGCTGCAGTTACCGGTTTTGTAACAGATGCTTGCACAAGACCTGAAGCTAATAGTTTAAGTGTTATTGGAACAGGAAATCTTGCAAGGGAACAAGTTAAAGGTGTTGCAGCTGTAAGAAATGTGAAAACTGTTACAGTATACGATTGTGACCAGTATAAGGCGAAAGAATTTATTAAACAATTAAATTCTTTTTTAAATAAAAAAGTAGAAATTAATACAGCAGCTAATATACCTGAAGCTGTTGAAAACAAAGATATTATATGCACAGCTACAACTTCTGTTAAACCACTTATAACTTCTGACAGTTTTTTTTCTAAGAATGTACATGTGAATTGTATGGGGGCGCATACTCCAGAATCACGAGAAATTGCCCACGAAATATTAGAAAAGAGTCTTTTGATAGTTGAAGATAGGGAAACTGCGATTAAAGAAGCAGGACTGCTCCATAAAAATGCAATAGAATTTGAAGAGATGTTGACTTTGGATCCTGATGCTTTGTTTAATCAAAGAACTATATTTAGTTCAACGGGGCATGCTTTTTTAGATTTAATTTCTTCTAATTATGTTTTGAAGGATTTAAATATTTTATAAAATTTTATTTTTATAGATTTCCAACCGCATGTTTACTGCCGTCGAATGACCGGTATGCATTTGAAAATAATATTTATTTTAATTTGTAAAGCTCAAACCGCTGCGGGATTACGCATTGCACTGTATCTGTTCCCGCCGGCGCTCATCGAACATAATCCGGTTTTTAATGCGATATTAATTATAGTGTTCTTTTTCTCATTTCTTTTAAACAAGTAACTTTCATTTCGGGAGCTTAAAAAGGGCACTGTATTCATCAGCCATATTATTGATGCTGTATGGGATGAATGGTTCGATGTAATCTTTTGTTATATAATCTTTTATATAGTCAACTGGTTTAGAGATCGTTTCAAAGGAACAAACCTGCCCGTTAGAATAATCTTTTATAACATTTGTTATAGTAGGAATATCATTAGCGACTATAGGAATTCCCTGTGACATTGCTTCGATCAGAGTTAAAGGATGTCCTTCATATCGGGACGGCATAACGAACAGGTCGAATGCGGAGATACAGTCTGCGGCATCTTTCCTGTATCCCGGCAGGTTTATTTTAATATTTTTAAAGTCTATTTTATTTATAATTTTTTCCAGTTCACCTCTCTGAGGACCTTCTCCTATAATTACAATCCCCCATGTCTGGCCTTTCGGTATTTTTTTTGAAAGTTCAGGTATTAATTTAAGCAAATTGTCATAGCCTTTCTGCCAGTTCAGCCTCCCAACTGAGCCTATTACTTTACTGCATTTTTCAAAACCCCACTGTTTTCGTGCTTTTAAAACTTCTTCTTCAGTAAATTTCGCTGCAGGATTGATCCCGTTATAAATGACAGGTATTTTTTCCCGGTCAATGCCTATCTTTTCGGAATGAAAAATTTGTGCGGCTTCAGAAACTGCTGTCTGAACATCACATAACCTGAAAGTCAGCCTGTCAAAGAAAAAATGCCACCATTTGGAAGTTCGCTTTTCAGCAATATGTATAGTATTTATAACTTTAACCCTGTTTCTGTTGATAAATAATGAAACGATTCTGGAAGTTAAGTTTGCATGAATAAGGTGGGAGTGGAGAATTATATGATTATGCGTGGAGGTGTGAATGGAGGGATTGAGAGAGTTAGTAGTTGGATTTTGGATTTCGGATTTTGGATTTTGGATGTAAGGTGTTGGATGCTGGATGTTGGATGTTGAATGATGGGTGTTGGATGTTGAATGATGAGTGTTGAGGGTGTTCGAGATATTATCAGAATTGTTTGAGTTCACAGCTTTAGCTGTGTCAGGGGGTTGAAGAGAATTATCAGCCTTAATTTCAGAGTTTATTAGTTTTATTAGTTTCAGGATTCTCCAGGGAGTAAACTTTGTTAAATTAAGGGATTTTACAGGTATCCCTGATGTTTTGAGGCTGTCAACTATGTCGGTATTTTCAGTGGGCAGAGGCTGTAAAGAAACTACAGAAACATTGTGTCCTCTTTTTTTAAGTTCGCAGCTCAAATTTAGAACTACTTTTTCTGCACCGGCAGGATGCAGTTCTGTAATTAACTGTATTATCTTCATAATTCTATTAACCACTCAATATCATTGAATTAAAACAAAATTATTCAATTTGCTGCGTTAGCGGAACCGTCTGTCTTCGCTGGAAGCCTACGACAAGACACCGGAGGACCGGTTCTCCACCATGCATTCTGTATTTTGTGCAGGGAATCAATCCCTCGATTCCGAAAGCATAATCCTTAATTCAACAGAATTAAACCTTTACTAAAAAAACAATAGTTTTATAAGAGTAAATGAGAGTAAATAAGTGGTGTTTTAAAAAATTTGCTTTCCGGATTTGATTACATGTTTAACTAAGTTTGTACCGAAATAATACGGGATATGTGCCGGCTCTTCAACATTTAAAACAATTATATCTGCTGATTTTCCATTATTTAGAGAGCCTGCAATACCGCCTCTGTCAACCGCGTAGGCGGCATTAATAGTAGAAGCTGCGATAGCTTCTTCAGGTGTCATTTTAAGATGGTAACATGCAAGTGCGATCATCATCTGCATTGAATATGACGGGCAGGATCCGGGATTAAAATCCGTAGCAAGGGCTACAATATTTCCATTATTAATCATTCTTTCGGCATCAGCGTAAAGAGGATCCATTAAAAAGAAGTTTACACCTGGCATAAGAACAGCGGCTGTACCGGACTTCTTCATTGTATCAAGCTGTTCATCCGAAACCTGTTCCAGGTGGTCTGCTGAAACTGCACCAAGTTCTGCTGCGAGTCCGGTAGCACCAAGGTCTGTAAACTGTCCGGAATGTATTTTCAGTTTGTAACCGAGTTCTTTGGCTTTAGACAGTATATTTTTTGTGTCATCTAAGTTATATGCATTTTTTTCCGTAAAGATATCGCAAAATTCTGCAAGCCCCGAGAAATTTTCCAGTCCTTCATTTACAATCCAGTGAATATAATCTTCTTTGTCCCAGTCTTTCGGAACAATATGTGCTCCGAGGAAGGTTGAAATTATATTTGCTTTGTTATCTTCTTTAAGCTGATTAATTACTCTCAGGCATTTTTCTTCCGCTTCCGGTTCGAGACCGTAACCTGTTTTTATTTCTATTGTAGTTGTACCGTGCGCAAGTAACTGATTTACCCTTTTTCTGCCGCTTCTGATAAGTTTTTCCTCGGAAGTTTCTCTGGTGGCTTCAACTGTAGAATTTATGCCTCCTCCGGAAGCGAGAATTTCCAGGTATGACGCCCCTTTTATTTTAAGGACTAACTCATGTTCTCTGCTGCCGCCGAAAACAAGGTGTGTATGGGGGTCAACCAAACCCGGCATAACTAAGTTTTTTTCAGCATCTATGATATTTTCCGCTGAATATTTCTGCTCTATGTCAGAACTTGTTCCTGTTTCTATAATTTTATCATTATTGACGGCGACCGCACCGTTTTCTATAATCCCTAAATTCTGCATGTTTTTCCCGGTCAAAGGAGAATTTCCGGCATTTTTGAGTGCAACAAGTTTTGAACTGTTTGTTATAATTAAATCTGTTTTAGATTTCATTTGCATTATATCCTTTATTTATTTGTCTGAGTTCACAGCTTTAGCTGTGTTAAAGCAGTGAACTCAGACAAATTTAATAAAAGAGGACGGTTGCTGTAAGCAGGTTAGGGAGCTGCGGATAAATCCGCATATTGATCTGACACCTCGGAAATATAACCTGGAACCGATATTTGATCTAACAGTCAACCGTCCATACTATAAAATAGGACTAAAAATATATCTTTCAAATATTTTTTTAATAAATAAGCGCTTGTCTTAAATTTTACTATTTACTGCTTTCAGTATTTTATCGCGCTGTGATATAGCTTTTTCTCTTAGTGCATCAATATTGTTTTTCATTTCAGCCTTGAACTGTTGATCTTTAATGTACGGAAGATTGATATTTACATTTAAGGCGGCGCCTTCAAACCCGGCATAAGCCATAAGAGCTCCTACACCGACATCACTTGCAGAATTAGGATTGCCAATTTCAGCCACCTCAAGAAGTTCTTCTAAAACTTTAACGCAGGTTTCAGCTGTTTCAAAAGGGACTGAAGTTGCAGTTTTATAGCCGGCCTGGACAGCGGCGCTTCTTGCTTCTTTTTCCTCATCGGTTTTCTTGGGCATTCTCATTGCTGTAATTACTTCATTAAATGCATCTGTATCAAGGTCAACAGCTCTCTTTAGTTTTTCAAGAAGTCCGGCAAGTTTCTCGCCTCTGTTTGAGAGTGGCTCGAGAGTATTTTCATAACCCCGTTTTGCCGGGGTTAAGGCAGCTACCATTGAACCCAGTCCGGCTCCGAGTGAACCTGCAAGAGCTGAAACACTGCCGCCGCCGGGGGCAGGGGAGTCCTTGCCAACTTCATCAATAAAGTCATTAAGCTTCATACCGCAAAGTTCTGCCTCCTTTGCGATTTTGTATTCTATAACTTTTTCATCAGTTTCAAAAGGGGTAAGTTCATCAAGGCCAAGTGATTTTACCGCAATGTGAATAAGTTCGCGTTCAGGAACTCCTGTTGAGCGTTTTGCTTTTCTAAGATAATACTTCCCGGTTTCAAGAATAGCTTCTTTCGGGAGAAGGCCGACGAGTTCACTTCCCGTTACTCGAAGCCCCAGTTTCCCTGCTTCTTCTACACATGTATCGAAGAGTTTGGCGAGGGGGGTTACTTTATAGTTTGTCAGGTTGACGGATATTTGAGCAACACCGTATTCATCGATATACCATCCAATACCTTTAACTTCTTTAAGAAGGCCGGGAATTTTAATTGCTTTACCGTTTTCATCTCTTATGATATTATAATTTTTATCACGCTTAGCGCGTCCGGCTTCCCTTACATTAAATGCTATTTCTCTTGCCAGTCCGGCATCTCTTGTATTTAAATTGATATTATAGGCAATAAGAAAGTCTCTTGAACTGATATTAACAGCGCCTGATTTCTTTACTTTTTCAGTAAATTCTGCCGGGCCGAAATCCGGTTTAAGAACAGGAAGCTTTTCTGCGAGTCCTTCGTATTCGCCTTTTCGTACATACGCAAGGTTCCGGCGGTCTTCTGAAGTCGCAGCGTAACCGTAAAGATATACCGGTATATTAAGTTCTCTGCCCACTCTTTCCCCAAGCCGCTTTGCAAGTTCAGTGCATTCTTCCATTGTCATTCCAGATACAGGAACAAAAGGGCATACATCTGTACAGCCCTGGCGCGGATGTTCGCCTTTATGTGTTGACATATCAATTAGTTCATGGCTTTTTTTGATACATTCGAATGCTGCGTCAACGGCGGCTTCAGGTGAACCGACGAATGTAATAACAGTTCTGTTTGTAGCAGCCCCGGGGTCAACGTCAAGCACCCGGACCTTCTCTGAAGAATTTTTTATTGAGTTCACGACTTCATCAATTACCTGTTTGTTTTTACCTTCTGATATATTAGGGACACATTCTACTATTTTCATGATTAAGTTCCTATGGTTTTAAGTTTTAGTTTTTTTATATCCGCGGATTATGCAGATTAACGCTAATTTTTTTTATATTTAAAAACTAATAAAATAATGTCAAATATTTTTCAGGAATTAATAACCTGACACAATATACAATTTTAAACTACAATATAATATTACACAGTTAATCCGGGTATTTTTACGTTTCTCTTTTTAGCAAATTCAACAGCTCTTTCATAGCCGGCATCAGCGTGTCTGAAGATTCCAAATGATGGATCCGTTGTCAGAACTCTTTGTAATGCAGCGGCTTTTTCGTCAGTACCGGTTGCAACAATCACCTGTCCGCAGTGTGTTGAATTGCCTATTCCAACACCACCGCCGTTATGTATTGATACCCAGTCGGCCCCGCATACAGCATTTGACATAGCGCAGAGCAGCGGCCAGTCTGCAATTGCATCGCTGCCGTCTATCATCCCTTCAGTTTCTCTGTTGGGAGATGCAACTGAACCGCAGTCAAGGTGGTCTCTGCCTATAACTATCGGGGCTTTAAGAGTACCATCTTTTACCATTTCATTCATTTTAAGTGCAAATTTGGCTCTGTCTCCGAGTCCGAGCCAGCAGACCCTGTTCGGTAGCCCCCATTGAGGAACATCTTTTCTTGCAAGATTGATCCAGCGGCAAAGTATTTTGTCTTCCGGAAACATTTCAAGGACAAGGTCATCAAGTTTATCTATGTCTGACTGTTCACCCGAGAGGGCTGCCCATCTGTATGGGCCGCGACCTTCACAGAAAAGCGGGCGGATGTAGGCCGGGACAAAACCGGGATATAAAAATTCACCTTTATCGTTTCTAACATTCAAGCCGCCTTTTTCAGCCTGACCGCGAAGGTTGTTGCCGTAATCGAAAGCGATAGCGCCTTTTTCCTGCATTTCGATAATAGCTTTAGTATGTTTGACTATAGCTTCTAAAGAAAGTCTTTTGAATTCATCGGGATTTTTTTCCCTGAGCTTTTTCATTTCTTTGAAATCACCGATTGGGAAATAATCCATCAGGTCGTGAGCAGAAGTTTGATCTGTTACAATATCAGGTATAACATTTCTTTTAACCATCTCAGGGAGTACTTCTGCGCAGTTCCCGACAAGGCCTATTGAAAGAGGTTTTTTTGCTTCCATTGCCTCTTCTGCCATAGCGATTGCTTCATCAAGTGAAGTTGTCATTTTGTCGCAGTAATTTTCATCCACTTTTCTTTTAACCCGGTCATAGTCTACTTCAACGTTGATAATTACACCGTCATTCATTGTTACAGAAACCGGCTGGGCACCGCTCATCCCGCCTAAACCTCCTGTTACCGTGAGAGTGCCTGCGAGAGTTCCGCCGAATTTTTCATCTGCAATAGCTGCGAGAGTCTGGAAAGTTCCCTGAAGAATTCCCTGAGTGCCGATATATATCCAGCTGCCTGCAGTCATTTGGCCGTACATGGTTAATCCCATTTTGTCGTACTTATCGAAATTTTCCTGGGTTGACCATGCCGGGACTATATTACTGTTGGCTATTAAAACTTTTGGACTGTTCGGATAAGTTCTGATGATGCCCACCGGTTTTCCGGACTGAACAATAAGTGTTTCATCATGTTCGAGTTTGGTTAAAGCATCTACTATTTTGTTATATTCTTTCCAGTTTCTGGCAGCTCTTCCGGCACCGCCGTAAACTATAAGTTCTTCAGGAACCATTGCATTTTCAGGGTCAAGATTATTTTCAAGCATTCTTAATGCTGCTTCTGCTTCCCAGGTTTTTGCTCTGAGTTCTGGGCCTCTTTTGGCTTTGATTATTCCTTTTGGCTTCTCCTCCATGTACATTGGTCTGGACATGATCAATCTCCTTTTTTTTCTATAAACTTTAAATTTAAATTCTGTAATTTGTTTGTTATATCAGCTTGACAGCCTTTTCCACTTCTTTAACAATTGAGCCGTTATTGATCAGCTGTCTAATTTTATCTATATCATGATATAAAATCCTGTCTTCATTCATAAAAGGAACATGCTTTCGAACTGTATCATATGCTTGTGTTGCTCCAAATCCCGGTGATTCTTCCCAGCAGTCTATCCCCTGGGCCGCAGCGAGCATTTCAACTGCAAGAACATTTTCTACGTTTGAAAGGATGTCTCTTGCGTGTCTTGCGGCGATTGGCCCCATACTGACATGATCCTCCTGTCCGGCAGAAGTCGGAATAGAGTCAACACTGGCAGGATGAGCAAGGATTTTATTTTCCGATACAAGTGAGGCTGCAGTGTACTGAGCAATCATAAATCCCGAGTTTAAGCCGCTATTTTTTGATAAAAACGGAGGAAGTCCTGAAACATGGGGGTTTACAAGACGGTCAATTGTACGTTCGGAAATATTGCCGATTTCAGATAATGCTATTCCCAGATAATCCATAGCGAATGCAAGAGGCTCTCCGTGAAAATTGCCCCCTGAAATTGCTTCGTCTTCATCCGGGAAAATCAGCGGATTATCCGTTGCAGAGTTTATCTCAATAGAAAGGACTTTTTCTACATAGTTTATTGTATCTACTACTGCACCGTAAACTTGCGGAATACATCTTAAAGTATATGCATCCTGTACTTTCTGGCAATCTGCATGTGAAGCCATGATTTTACTGCCGGCAACGAGGCTGCGCATATTTTCCGCAATTTTAAGTTGTCCGGGATGCGGTCTTAAATTGTGTATTTTCTTATCGAATGCTTTAGCTGTACCTTTGAGGGCTTCAATACTCATTGCTGCTGCAACCTGTGCATTTTTTACCAGAAGTTTAGCCTGATTTAGAGCGAGACACCCTAAAGAGGACATAAGCTGGGTGCCGTTTGTCAGCCCTAAGCCTTCTTTTGCTTTAAGTTTTGCAGGCTTTATTCCATTGTCCAACAGTATTTTTTCTGCCGGTTCCCGCCGGCCGTTTACAAAACCTTCGCCTTCACCTACCAGGAATAAAGCCAGATGGGCGAGCGGGGCTAAATCGCCGCTTGCGCCGACTGAACCCTGGCATGGAATATAAGGATAAATATCATTGTTAAGTAGCGCAATTAACTTTTCAATTATTTCAAGCCTGACACCTGAAAAACCTTTAGCCAGAGCATTAGCTCTTAATAATATTAAACCGCGTACGGCATCCTCTTTTAAAGGCCGGCCTACTCCGACTGAATGACTTCTTAAAAAATTCTCCTGAAGTTTATCTGTCAGCTCAGACTCTATATGTGTATTTGCGAGTTCACCAAATCCGGTAGTTATCCCGTAAACGACTCTTCTTTCGCCTACAACTCTGTCCACGAACTCCCTGGATTTATTTATTGCGGGAACTGCTCCGGGTGAAAGCTCAACTTTCTGATTATTAAGGGCTACATTTATGACGTCATCGACTGTTAATGTATTTCCATCAATTCTTAACATTTTACAAATCCTTATTTTATTATTTATACCCAAAACAATTTGGTTTATTTATCCGATATGGTCGAAAAATAAAGTGTATGTCCAAGTTCATTTACGAAGGACAAAAAACATTTCGTCTTGGTTTTCGCTATTGCGGTACTACGCCGGATTAAAAAAATCGCATACACTTGTGTATATTTTAAGAAAATAACATTATAAAAATATTTTTGAATAGTTTATTAATTTAAATTGTGTATAAAAGAACGAAAATGTAATATAATCAAACATATATGTATTTTATCTTTACGGTTTAAAATTTTAAAAATATTACATGCTAAGGTATTGGGCAAAACGCGGAAAATTGAGAGAAGAAATATGAAATTTTATAATGATAAATTAAAAGAATTCAGGAAGCAGAATCGTTATACTGCGACAGACTTTTGTAAAGTAATGAAAATATCCAGATCAACGCTCTGGGAATGGGAGACAGGGAAAAGAATCCCATCTGAAGCTGTCATCAGAAGGTTTTCGAAAATTCTAAATGTAGAAGTCAATGAAATATCGAATTTAAAAGAAGAACTGGGAATAATTGATAAAGATTTCACAGCCTCCCGCCATGCTGTGAGAAGTTTATTTGACAATACACCAAAACAGAGGACTGACAAGTTCGAAAATATAGTAAATGAGATAAAAAGATTACAAAGCGAACTTGACCAGGCTGCAGTTATAATAAATGCCCTTCTCACAACTATGCATACAATGTTTTATATAAAAGATGCTAACTTAAAATATGTAATTGCGAACAGCAATTTTCTGCTAAACGTGTCATTCCCTGAAAGTTTTGTATCTAAGGGGCACGATGATAAAAAGTTTTTCTCTGCCCGGGAAGCTAAATTAAACACTGAACAGGACAGAAATGTCCTCTACACTAAACAGCCGATTATTACGCAGGAAGGTTATATTCCGGGCACCAGAAAAAAAAGGTGGGGTCTGATTTCAAAGATTCCTATAATGGATTCTAATGGTAATGCCAGCGGAATTGTCGGAACATTTCTTGATATAACTGAAAGGAAGAATGAAGCTGAAATACAAAGACTTTTAGAAATAGCATTAAACAATACAACTTATGTGGTCTGGCTGCTGCATCCATATCCGAATTACCGTTTATTTTATGTTTCCAAGTCTGTAGAAAAGCTTTATGGGTTAAAGCCGGAAAAATTTTTAGATTCAAAAAGTTACTGGCTAAGCCACTGTGTGCATCCGGACGATAGAGAGAAACTTGAAAAGGACTGGATATATGGAAAAACAGGAGGGACTTCCGGAAGAAAAACATTCCGAATTGTCTGTCCTGATAAAACTGTAAAATATATTGAATCGATATTAGTTAATACTGAAATACACGATACAGTCGCATATATTGAGAAAGATATAACACAGGAAAATAATATAGAATTTAAAACTAAAATGAAAATAAAGAAAGTGCTGGAAGAAGAAAATGTCAGCAAAGAGATTATCATGAAAATCATAGAATTATAAAATGATTTTTATATATCCCTTTTTAAGTATCGAGAAAATTAAATTATTTTTTTTGTATATAAACAAGTGTATGCGTTTTTTTTTATCCGGCGTAGTTCCTCAATAGCGAAAACGAAGACGGAATGGTTTTTTGTCCTTCGTAAATGAACCTGGACATACACTTTATTTTTCGACCATATCATTCGATACGGATAAATAAACCAAATTGTTTTGGGTATAAATAAATTATTTAAAAAACTGAAAATTTATAAAGACAAAAACTGGTTTTTAAAAACAAAAGGCTTAAAATTAAATTGTTATAGGAGTATGTGAAGATATTAACTATGATTACCTGCAATGTTTTCGGCACGTTGTCAATAGTACTTATCTTTGCTTAGTAAACATAATATATATCTAAAGTTAAACCTAAAAAAGGAGTATTTTATGAGCAAATTAACAAAAAGAACACTCGTGCCGTTTGTGTTGGCTGTCTTTATGATACTGGCCAATAACTTATCCGGGAAAGCTGATTTTTCAGCACCTAAGACATTCACCGGAATAGTAGAACCGCTTTCTACTGTCGACATTTATGGTGGATTTGATAATGAATATAAAGGAATCATAAATTATGTTCCCAGGCCCGGAGCACTGTTCAGAGGGCCGATTTTAGATAAAAAAGGAAATATTGTAAAGAAAGGTGATATCCTTGTTAAAATGGATACAACTTACAGGGATGCACAGGTTAGACAGGCAAAAGCCACTGTCAGAAAAGATAAAGCACTTCTCGATTCAAAGAAGTCAGCTTACTTAAGGAATAAAAAACTTATCGAGAAGAGTAAGGGTGCAATTAGTGAGCAGAAGTATTTGGACAGCTGTACTGACTATTTACAGGCCAGAGCACAGCTTGAATCGGATAAGGCCGCCCTCATACTGGCTGAAAAATTACGTTCTACGTGTACTATCAGGGCAAGATTTGACGGTGTAGTTAATAAAGTAAATTTCCCCGGAGGTTATCTTTGTAATTTCGGTGCTGTTCCTACACTGACAGTCTCACAGCTTGTACCAATGGGGATAAATATAAAGATGTCAAGGGATGAAGCATTTGCCGTAAATGTTGATACCCCGATATCGATTTACCCTCTTGGGAAAAAGGAACCGGTCGGCGTTTATAAAGGATATGGCAGACTGACTGATGAGGGGATACAGGTTATAACAGGCAACCATGTTCGCTCACCGGAGACAATGAAGCTTGATGATGGAAGAGAAGTACCTGTAATTAATAAAATCAGTGCAGTTGCAAACTTTAACAGGTATGAAGGGAAAAATAATAAAATTGGTATAAACACACAGACAATAGGTAAAGACGATAAAGGAACCTTTGTTTATAAAATAGATAGACAGAAAACAATGCAGCCTGCAGAAAAACTGAATCCGGTAATGAATCTTAAAAAAGTTTATATAAAAGTCGGAAATGAAGTTAATCCTATAGAATCAAGTGTCCAGTATATTTCGGTTAAACCTGTACAGAAAGGTGAGCTCACTGCTAATGATCTGTTGATAAAAAAATGTGATTTTGACAAATTAAAAGATGGTAACAGGACTTTATACTATATTTATGAAAGATATTTATTTATGCCCGGCGATCATGTTAAAGTCGTAATTGGAGGCAAACCCAGAAGTTACTGATTATCTGTATTAACTTGAGTAAAACAAGGCTGTATCGAAAGTCCTTGTATTAAAAAAACGCATCGGCTTGTATTGAGATCGATGCGTTTTTTGTTTCCCTGCAAAGCAGGCAAACCGGTCACATTGAAAAAGACGTGAAAAAGCAGCTCAGAGAGAAGTTAATCCGAATTATAATCGCGGTTTTATAGCAAAATGGACTATATCGACATAAAATATGAAGGTAGATTTCCGGGGTAATGAAAAAGAGCGAGTCAACAACAGTTTTGCCAATAAGACTTCGCCATGTCGAATGCCATGGCGAACCTCATATGTTCATTGGTCGATAAGTTTTAAAATATCTCTTATTTGCCTCTGCATCATTTTTTTACCTTCAGTGGTTTTAAGGAATTTTTCTCTTCTTAGAGCATCAGATTTTAGTAAATATG
>JAIPJT010000013.1 GCA_021733985.1 Victivallales bacterium
TGTTTAATTAATTGTTGGAGTACACGATTTATCGTGCAGGTCTGCAATTAAGCACGAACAAGCTGAAGCTTGAACTCCAACATTTTGATTTTTAATCGCACCAAAAAAATCTTCGTTTAAAAAATAACGATAAAAGTCTCCCCTGAAACAAAAAATTACTATACAGTAAAATATTGCGTTAAATCGTATAATTTTATTATATATTTAACAATAATGCTGTATTGCGGCGCGCTAAGCCGTCGCCCCGGAGTCTCGAGGCTATGGCTCACCCTGCTTCGTACCGTTTAGGCACTTACGCAGGGCATGCAGTTTTATTTTCGAGTATTACGGCGAAAGATCGCACCCTACCAGTTGGTTTCAAATAGGGTAAAGCTTTGCCGGGCGAAGTTCAACGCTAATTTCTCAAAAGAAAACTTGTGCACAGTTTTCCTTTTTTTATAATTTTCAAATCCGCAAATTCACGAATTAACAAATCCCCAAATGTATTCGGCCTTTTTGTGTATTTTGATAAATGAAATGCCTGCTTAAATAAGCGGCCGTCTACGATAGAAACTAAAAAATCTTTTGTAGTTTTTCTTTCTATAAACAGATCCGGCTTAATATAATAATCTCCATACTTTAGAGTTCTTATTTCCACTTGAAAGTTATATTGAGACTTCAAAGTTTGGATAAGTAAATCCGCGGACTCCCGATGATCAGCAATAACTTTTTTCATCTTCAGTCAACTTTTTTTTATTTATCAGTTCGGCTATTTTAAATGTTAATTCATCATCTATATCAATTGACTCAAGCTTTGGTGTTTCATACAGATAAGGTTTTTCACCAATCCTTCTATTTCTTTTTTCGAATGAACTTTTTGTAAAAACATATAGACAGGAATTTTCTTCATAGAGGGGAGGTAAATCCTGTGTTCTGATAAGTTCATCCGGATTATGGTTTACAGCATTACCCTCCTCATTATAGAATCTGCTTAAAAACTTATTTACAGTAAATAAGGAATCATACTTTTTTTCAATTTCTACAAACTTTTTAAGGGCATCAGCAATAGTTTCCGATTTCAGAAGAGGGTTAGTTGTGTGAGTCTGAATATAAATATCAGCCTCTGTTTTTGACAAATCATAGGCGAATATCTTATTGGTACTTACCATATCACCACAGAGTTCATTCGGCCGTTCATGAACTTTAACTTTATGAGAAAGTTTCGGAGTCTCCAGTATAATTTTCCGGCTGTCCGTATTGATTACAATTTCATCAATAGCGGAAGTTTTATCTAATACATGAATTATATGTTCAAATAATGGTTTATCGTTAAACAGTCTAAAGTTCTTTTCCTTTACTCTTTCACTGTTTTCCTTTATTGGTATCAGTGCGCAAATTTTTCTCGAATGTATCATAAGGCTCCCTTTTAAATATACAAAAGACGGTACTTTAAAAAGATTACTTGTATCCCGGATGATTTCAATATATCTCCCCTGAAACAAAAATTACTATACAGTAAAATATTGCATTAAATCGTATAATTTTATTATACATTTAACAATAATGCTGTATTGCGGCGCGCTAAGCCGTCGCCCCGGAGTAGCGGGGCTATGGCTCACCCTGCTTCGTACCGTTTAGGCACTACGCAGGGCAGGCAGTTTTATTTTCGAGTATTACGGCGAAAGATCGCGCCCTACCTTTTGTTTCAGAAAAGATTAAACTTCGTCGTGCGAAGATCAACGCTAATTGCCAATTTTCGAAAAAAAAATCGGCTCTTGTATAAACCAAATCGTTTTGGGTATAAAAAAAGGATTAATTATAATTCACCGCGTTCCGGGACAATACAGAAGAATTCAAAAGGTTTTTCACCGGTATTTTCAAAGTTATGAAGTTCATTATCATTTACATACACAAAATCGCCCGGAGTGAGTTTATGCTTACGGTTATCTTTATCTATGTAAATCCCTTTGCCGGATTCTATTTTTACAATGTGCGGAAAATCATGAGTATGTCGCGGAGTATATCCTCGAGGCTGTAGAATAAAATGCCGCAGCACTATTTCATTTGAACCGTCATCCGGTCCTATTACAATCTGTTTTTCAACCTGAAAGCCGGGTATTTTAATTTTTTCAACATCAGAAAGTTTTTTTATAATCATTTGGAAGAACCTTTCTTTGTACTATTTTTTTTATCCTTATCGTTTTCCTGACCTGTTTTTTTCATTGAATCGTTATTCTCGTCATCATCTACAGCATCATTAACCGAATCTGTAATTTCATCCTTAGCTTTTTTAAATTCTCTCAGTCCCTTACCCAGGCCACGAGCCAGTTCCGGAATTTTTTTGCCTCCAAAGATAAGCAGAACAACTATTATAATAACAAGAATTTCACCTGTTCCTAATCCAAACATAACTATTCTCCATAAGTTTTATTTTGTTTATTTTTCACTTCTGCAATAAATATACCTATTTCATATAAAAATACCATTGGAAATGCTACAAGGCAAAGCGTAAAAGGATCAGTTGTAGGAGTTATTACTGCAGCAACAACGAAAGCAGCAATAATATAATAAGGCCGAATTCTTTTAAGAAGCTCTACTTTTATTATTCCCAACTTTGTTATTATGACTATGAACACAGGAAGCTCGCATATTATCCCGCCGCCGAGCATCCAGAAAAACTCAAAATTTATGAAATCCTTCAGTGTCCATAAATTTTCCGCGGAACTTATTCTGAAGCTGACCAGGGCTGAAACTGTAGGAATCAGTAGAAAATAAGCACAAATTATACCAAAAATAAAGGCTAAAGTTGCAAGAATCAATATCGGCAGGAAAAGTTTTTTTTCTCTTTTTTTAAGACCCGGCTTTATAAAATTCCATAAAAAGCAAATAATGAATGGGAAACCGGTTATTACTCCGGCAAGAAATGAAACTTTCATTTTAATTATTACGCCGTCAAACGGTGTGGTGAGTATCTGGCGGATTAGAAGGTCTGGATTATCCTGTTTTATTGAATTGATAGGCTGAATGAAAATCCTTAAAATATCATCAACAAAAAAAAATGAAATAACTGTTGTTAACAGTAAAACACCTAAACTCTTAAACGCAACCCGTCTGAGTTCTTCAAGATGTTCCCATAACTTCATTTCTTTATCATTATTCTCGTACATAACAGCATGTTCCTTAAAACAAAACATATTTTTAAATATTGATTTTACTAAAAACCTAAATCAGGCTGAATAATTCCTAAATCGCCTTCTTCTTCCTGCCCGTTCTGATCATTGCCGCTGTCAATGCTAATGTTTTTATCTGCTTTTTCATTTTTGTGAGGCTCAATATTTTTATCTTTTCCCTGCCCTTTTAATTCATTCTTTTTACTATCCGGAATTTCCTTCTTACCTTCGCCATTTTCATTTTTTATATTCGGAACACTTTCTGCATCGTTCTGAACCTGTGCATTATTATTTGTATTAGTAAAGAAGTTTTGCTCTGTTTTATCTGAACTGCCTTGAGTAGTTTTACCTTTATGTTCATTATCATTATCTTTATTCTCGTCTGTTTCTTTTTCATCAGTATCGGCAAAACCTGTAAAAACAATTTTTTTTATTTTTTTATCAGTTAACTTAAACCCTCTTGTGCCTGGATTTCTCATCTGAACCTGACTGAAATCCACTTTCACCTTTTCGGTTTTCTTTCTTTTCCCCATTTCGAGTATACATTCATATATGGAATTATCTCTTATGGTGAGCTGTTCAAGCTGGCATCCTTTAGGTATAAGGTTGTACTCCTTATCTCTGATAAATTTATCGACTTTAGTTCTTTTAACGTAGTAAACCCCAGTTTTCTTCTCTTTATAAATAACTGAATATACGTTATTTTTAGAATATTTATTAAAATAATACAGCCTCCCTGCATATACTTTCTGCGGAATACTGATAACCTTGTACCTCCCGCTTTTTTCAATACATATAAGGTGGTCATACTCATTACAGTTAATAGGATCATCGCTTTTGACAGAGCTTCCAATGTAACAGTGCCTTCTGTCCCAGCCTACTTTAATATTATTAAGCGCAGCAGCTTTTTTGTCTATTTCCTCAAGCTCGCTGATTTTAGTTCTTCTCGAATAATATTTACCGAATCTTCTCAGCAGGCTTTCGAGATAGTTAATTGTATATTCAATTATATTTTTGAGATTATTTTCAACCTCTTTGATTGAAGCAAGTATTTTTTCTGTTTCTTCACGGTTTTTGTTTATATCAAATTTAGATATTCTTCTTATAGGTATCCCGAGAAGTTTTTCTATATCTTTTTCTGTAACTTCCCTTTTCAGCTGACTCAGATACGGCTTTAAACCGCTTCGAACTGCTTCTTGAACAAGTTTATAAGTTTCACATTTTTCTATTCGTTTATAAATCCTGTTTTCTATAAAAATTCTTTCCAGAGTTCTTTCATGAAATCTGTCATTAAGTTTATCAAGTTCTATCTGAAGTTCGGCCCTGAGATATTTTACAAGAAAATCAGTATATTCTTTTACTATATCAGACACATTCATTATTTCAGGGCGGTTATCTTTGATCACAAGAATAGAAGAAGAAACTGAAATCTCACAGTCTGTATACATATAAAGTGCTTTTAAAGCTTTTTCCGGTTTGTACCCTCGGGCCGGTACAAGCTCGATTTCCACGGATTCCGCTGTATAATCATTAATAGAAGCCAGCTTTATCTTATTTTTATTAACAGCTCTTTCAATTGAGGAAATCAATTTCTCCGTATAGGTAAAAGCCGGAATCTCTCTAATTATCAGTTTGCGCCCTTCTATATCAATTTTTGCGCGGAGAGTAATTTTACCCAGACCGTTGTCGTATTCGGAAACATCCATAATTCCGCCCTGAATAAAGTCAGGATAAAGCACGAAATCCTCGTTATTCAGCACTGAAACCTGAGCTTTAAGCAGTTCCTGAAAGTTGTGCGGCAACACAGTTGTTGTCATTCCGGGAGCAATCCCCTCCTGTCCCACCATAAGCAGCACAGGTATTTTCGCAGGCAGGAAAACAGGCTCTTTATTCCTTCCGTCGTAGGAAGCTGTAAATTCAGTTATTTCCGGATTAAATAAAACTTCTCTGCCTAAAGGTGTAAGCCTGGCCTCGATATACCTTGCCGCAGCCGCTTCATCTCCGGTTAAAATATTGCCGAAATTTCCCTGTTTATCTATAAAATACTCTTTATTAGCCAGGTTCACCAGAGACTGATAAATCGAAGCATCTCCGTGGGGATGGTACTGCATGGAGTGTCCGACAATATTTGCAACTTTATGAAATTTGCCATCATCCATTCTGTACAGCGACCACAGGATGCGCCTCTGAACAGGCTTAAGGCCGTCCCTAAGTTCAGGGATAGCTCTTTCTTTAATCACGTAGGATGAGTATTCAATGTAATTACTGCTGATAAGGCGTCTTAAATGGGTATTGGAAGAACCGGAAGAAGCAAGTTTAGTATTATCTGCATTTCCTTTATCGGAACCTGGATTATCTTCAGAATCGAACTCGTTCCTATTATCCCGGCTCTGCCCTTCAATATTATCTTTACTTTCAGCAGTACTATTTTTATTTGTATTATCAATCATTTTAAAGTTAAAATCACACAAGGTTATTTATTATATATTCTTTTCTCTGAGGAGTGTTTTTCCCCATATAAAATTCAAGCATATCGGGAACATCTCTCATGTAATCGACATTCACATTTATCAGTCTTATGTTTTCACCTATGAACTGTCCGAATTCTGAAGGAGATATCTCTCCCAGCCCTTTAAATCTGGTAACTTCAGCACTTTTACTACCGATGCTTTCTACAGCCCGGTTCCTTTCAATTTCATCATAACAGTAAATTGTCTCTTTTTTATTCCGGACTCTGTACAGCGGTGTTTCGAGAATATAAAGATGGCCGGAAAGCACAAGCTGTTCAAAATAAGTCAGGAAAAATGTTATAAGGAGATTTCTTATATGAAGACCGTCAACATCGGAATCAGTAGCAATAATTACCTTGTTATATCTAAGGACATCAATACTGTCTTCAATATTAAGGGCCTGCATTATATAATAAAGCTCTTCATTCTCATAAATTTTTTCCAGTTTCTCACCAAAACAATTTCTGGGCTTTCCCCTTAATGCATAAATTGCCTGAGTATTAACATTCCGGCAGTTTATCATTGAGCCTGCGGCGGACTGGCCTTCTGTAAGAAATATCATAGTTTCTTCACCGCGTTTTTTCTTGTCATTAAGGTGATATTTAGAATCTTTCAGCTTTGGAATTTTAAGGGCCATTTTTTTGGCTTTTTTTCGTGACTGTTTTTTTACTGCCTGGATTTCTTTTCTGACTTTTTCGTTTTGTGCGATTTTTTCAAGCAGCCGCTCTGCCATATCTGTATTTTTATGCAGGAAATCCACTACAGCATTTTTAACCTCATTTACTATCCAGCCCCTGACATCTGTATTACCAAGCTTATTTTTTGTTTGTGACTCGAATATCGGTTCTTTAAGTTTTACAGCAACTGAACCGACAATACCGTCCCTTACGTCAGCACCGTTAAATAACTTACCGGAATATTCATTAATACCTTTGAGGATCCCTTCCCTGAAAGCAGAGAGATGTGTTCCTCCGTCATTGGTATACTGTCCATTTACAAACGAGTAGTAATTTTCCCCGTAATTTGTAGTATGGCAGAAAGCAAATTCAAGGGCATTTTCTTTATATGAAATTATATCATACAGTTTTTCCTCTCCCACTTCAGTTTCTATCAGATCTTTCAGACCGTTTCTCGAAAAGTACCGTTCATTATTCAGATAAATTGAAAGCCCGCTGTTCAGGTATGCATACATCCAAAGGCGTTTTACAATATAATCCATATCAAATGAGAATTTATGAAACATTTCTTCAGAGGGTATAAATTCAATTTTTGTTCCGTCTTTTTCATCAGTACTGCCTTCGTTCTGAGATAAGAATTTACCTTCAGAAAAAGCGGCCTGAAAATATTTACCTTCTCTGTGAGAAGTAACTATGAAAGAGTTGGACAGGGCATTAACGGCTTTGGTCCCGACGCCGTTTAGACCTACGGAAAACTGAAATACATCATCATTGAACTTACCGCCTGTATTGATAATTGAAACACAGTCGACCACTTTCCCGAGAGGGATCCCCCGTCCGTAATCTCTGACAGTAACCTTATTATCCTCCGGGGAAATATCTATATCAATCCTCCTGCCGTAACCCATTATAAATTCATCAACACAGTTATCTATAACTTCTTTAAGAAGAATATAAATACCGTCATCCGGATGAGTCCCGTTCCCCATCCTGCCAATATACATTCCGGGCCTTGCCCTTATATGTTCTAATGAACTGAGGGTTTTTATTTTATCTTCAGTATACTGATGTTTTGCAGTTTTGTTTTTTGTACTCATTCCACGAACTCATTATCTTTGTCACAATATTATTTCCAGTCATGGTCATTTCATAACCAATGCTGTTGAATTAAGGATTTTGCTTTCGGAATCAAGAGATTGATTTCCTTCTCCACAAAATACGGTAGATATAATATACACACTACGTTTGATTTTTCGAGATTTTCTAAAAATCAATCGTTAACGTGTGTATATATCCTTATAAAATCATTCATCAAGCAGGTTTTTGATTTTGAGCCATGAAGCAATTTTGTCTTCTCTTTTTACAGAGGCGTTTGCCGGGCTTGTAGAAGGCATTAATATAAATCTCAGATTTAGTTCTGTTAAAGACAGTGATTTCAGGATTTGTTTTTTAAAAAGCGATTCCGCTTTTCGTCCATTAAAAACTACATACCTGATATTCTTAAAATTATCAAAAAAATATTTGAAATCATTAAAAACTATAGAGCCTTCATCTATATCAGCATCAAGGCTTCCTTTTCTACAGCATGCGGATATCACATCCCACAATGCTATTCTGTTTTTTTTCAATATCTCAAGTCTTTCTTCATAGGCAGAACTTCCTCTTGAAAAATCAAACAGGATCCCCATTATATCCCAGAAAAGGTTTCTCGAATGAGCATAATATTGAACTTCTCTGAGTGATTTTTTTCCTGGCATAGACCCCAGTATGAGTAATTTTGAATACTCATCAGCCACAAAATTAAAACCTGTTGATTTCAGCATTCTACCTTTTTGATTCAAATTCTTTAAAAAGAGTTACAAAGATATGCGGAATGGCAATCATGGTCTCAGGTTTAAGCACATAGGCAATTCTCAGCTGAGTTTTACCGGGATTTTTTTCTCCTTCTGCGACATTGTAAAATCCGGTCAGAGGTGAACAGAGAAGAGTATAATTATCTCCGGCAATATTTACTTTACCCTGGGTAGCACAGTAATTTACAAATTCATCGGAATCGAATCCCGGTTTTGCTATATTCCTCACATCAATAACAGAATACAGCGCGGCTTCAGGCATTGAGAATATAACGCCGGGAAGCCTCTTTAGTATTGTCCTGCGAATTTCAGACATCATTGTCTTATAATATTTTCTCTGTTTCTTATACCAGTTCATTAGATCGTCCTTAGATTCATGAGCCAGTGCCCCGAAAATATACTGTCCGATAGTATTGGCACACAGGTTCGCAGTATATTCAGCTACTGACCTTTTATGAAATTCATAACAGTCTGTTATAAGTGCACCGATTCTAAGCCCGCATGCATTCCACACTTTTGAAGCAGTTTCGATGCTTATCCTCCTGCCTTCAATTCCGTCGACAATATTGTCGGAGAGCCCCCAGATACTGGAAATTTTCCTGTTTCCGTAATAAAGTTCTCTATAAGCTTCGTCGCTGACCATCCACATATTATATTTTACACAGATTTTACCCAGAGCAATAAGATCATCCATGTCGTAATAATGTCCGGTGGGATTATCATAGGGGATTACAACCATAGCGCCCGGATTAGTCTCCTGTATTTTCTCCTCAATTTCTCCAATATCAGGCAGTGAAAAAGTTCCGTCTTCTCCAAGGGTTCGCTGAACTGACACAGTTTTACGTCCGACTCTATTGGCAAAAGAAATATAATTAGAATAAGCTGCATCAATCATCAAAAGAGGTTTTTCATCAGTACCGGGTTCCCCGCATACACCGAGAATAGCAAGCTCCATAGCCGAGCTTCCGCCGTCGGTGATTTGAGGATAAAGGCCTTCACTGTTAAAACCGGAACTGCCAATAATATTAAGAAACGCCTGTCTTGCCTCTTCTAAACCGGCACATGTCGAATACGGGACAACACCTTCATGAAAAGGGCTTTCAGGTGACCTCAGGTTGTCCAGTCTGTTCAGCATTGCAGGATACATCGGAAGCGGAATATTTCCTATAGAAGTATTGATAGCCTTAACGTTATCTGTCCTTTTTTCAAACTTGATCTGAGCCTGCCTCGTAGAAGAAGGCTTTCTTGTAGCGTAATGCAGTGATAATTCAGGTTTTTTTGGCATAACCATCCCTTTCTGTTTATTAATACTTTCTCATAGAAAAAATCACTTTGCTTTTCATGTTGTTAAGTACCAGTTCCGTAGGAGGAATTTTTTTCTCCTTTTTTATCAGCTCGATAATCCTCGACATACAAAAACCGGCCTGGCACCTCCCCATCATCGAATGTGTCCTTTTTTTGACAGCATCAAGAGATACAGCATTAATCGGATTATTAATAGCTTTAAGTACTTCCGCTTCGGTTATTTCTTCGCACCGGCAAATGAGTTTGCTGTAATTTCTGTCACTTTTTATATAGATGTCTTTAGTTCGATAACCAAATTTATTAAATCGTTCTATCTTTTCCCAGGTCGGGAAAAATACTTCTTTTTCTCTTAAATCTCTTTTATTTCCAATAATATTTTCCACAACATACCTGGCTATAGCGGGCGCACTTGTAAGGCCCGGAGATTCTATTCCGTGCAAATTTACAAATCCCGGATTAACCTCTGACTCTTTTATGTAAAAATCAGCAAACTTTTCATTTGAATTGCTATTAAAAAGCTTTGGTCTGATACCGCTGAAACTCCTTATGAAACTGTATTTTGACAGCTGAGGCATAAGTTCGAAAGCCTCTCTTTTAAGCTGATACATAACTTCTGCTGTTGTTGAACGATCCATTGTCTCATCTATATATTCTGCCGAAGGCCCTATCAGTATATTTCCATTTAAAGTAGGTGTAAGATGTATTCCCAGGCCTCTGTTATCGCGACACGGAACAGGGTAGACCGCTGTATCAAGTTCTTTTCCGGCTCTTTTGTCAAGTATAAAATATTCGCCTCTGCATGGATATACACTGCCGATATCCTCTCCTGCCATTTTCGCAGTTTTATCTGAAAAAAGCCCGGCTGCATTGATTACCCAGTCGCAGTTAATAAATTTTTTGTTATTAATACCGATTCTGTATGAACCGTCTTTATTTTTATTTATTGATGTAACTTCAGATTTGAGTTTTACTTCAACACCGTTTTTATGTGCATTTTCCGCTAAGGCAATTGTAAATAAATATGGTGTTACAATTCCTGTTTTTTCTGAAAATAATGCCCATTCAGCAGTGAGGTTAGGCTGTATCTTTTCAATCTCTTTCCTGCCTATAATAGAAAGCCCGGGAACAGAATTTTTAATACCCTGCCCTAAAAGCTTTTCAAGAATTTTCTTTTCCTCACCGGTCTGTCCCACCACAAGTTTTTTACAGAATCTGTATTCAACACCAAGCTCATCTGCAAGTTTAGGCAGTTCAGTCAACCCTTCAAGGTTAAATTTTGCCTTTAAACTTCCCGGTTTTACATTAAAACCCGCATGGATAACACCGCTGTTAGCCTTACTGATACCTTCGGCTGCATCTGTTTCCTTATCCAGGAGGGCTGCCGATATTTTATACCTGGACAGTTCCCTGGCTACCGCACTGCCAATTACACCGGCACCGATAATTACAACATCATACTTTTCAATATCGACTTTCATATAAAAAAACAATTAATTTGGATATTCATTAACCAATGCTGTTGAATTAAGAAGTTGGAGTTCACACTTTAGTGTGTTAGGCAGAATATTCAGCCAGACAAGCTAATCACGTTATTCGACACGACAAGAGCTTGACTCCAACCATACACTAAAATTTGATGCTCAATTTCTTAATTCAATGACATTGATTCATTAACTATATTCATTACCGGAAAAGATCCTGTGTAATTTTGAACTGAAATTTATCCTTATATACTGCAATATTTATTAAATTGTTTAAATTCTGATAGAAGCTCAGACTCTTTTCAGATAGCTTCTAATATATTAAAAATATTAGAAAAGAGGGTACCTTGAAAAGTTTACTTGTATCATGGATGATTTCAATATATTTTAATTACTATATTTCGAAAATTAAATGGTTTTTTAAATATTTGTATAATTGAATTTATTTTTGTTTATGAATTACTGCCAAATAAAAAAAATAAAAGTAGATAGAGCGGTAAAGGAAGCTTTTTCCGGCTTTAAAGCGTGGTGGATACTGCTCTGCAGCGTTTCTGCGGCAATATTTATCAGCCAGTCATGGCTGCCGGGTTATCTTTTTAATACACTTATAGACCTGCAGAAACTGCATAAACTCAAAGTCTATTTTTATACTGTTAAAGAAAAATATATATCAACAGGCGATCCGGACAGTGCAATAGAACAGTTCAAAACAGTAATTATTGATATTTATAACAGTCCGCCCATGCATAATTATTTATATTTATTAATGATAAAAATAATTTTGATCCTTTCCTTTTTAGCACTGTTTCTGTGCTTTTTATATATGATAATTATTATTATTTCAAAAAATCCCCCGAAAAAAACTGAAAGAATCAGAGATAAACTCAAAAACGATTTTAAAAAATCATATAAATTTCCGTTAAGTTATCTTATTCTCTCAATAATTAAAGCAGGTATGCTTTTGGCGCCGTTTACTGTTCCGATATTATATTTTTTAATAAAAATCCTGACAACTCCCCCCCTGCTCAACCATTCAGATATTTACCTCCATATTATTGAATTTACCGCTGTACTTGTTTTGACAGTTTTTCTAATACTGCTCTCTGTATATTGTTATATCAGGTTTTATTTTACCGGCTTTATCATTACTGAAGAATCAGCCAACCCGTTCAGGGCAATCATTACAAGCTGGTATTTAACACGAGACCAGTTCAGCAGTCTTTTCGCTATTTTTTTACTGACAATAATAATAGATATTATATCAGTAATCACTGTAATAGGTTTTATACCCGGAACTGGGTTAAAATATACGCTTCGTGCATCAGGATATAGGCAAAGTCTGGAAATAAAGGAGGAGTATCATGAATAGTAAAACCAGAAAAATGACCGTAGCCGGACAATTCTACCCGGATAATCCGGAAACACTGAAATCATTTATAGAAGATTCATTGTCCGGGAGAAAAGTAAAGAAAAATACACAGGTAAAGGCTGTTATTCTCCCTCATGCCGGATATGTATTTTCAGGAAGCACTGCAGTTAAAACCTTATCAGAAGCTACTGGCAGTGAATATGACAACATTTTTATTCTGGCCCCCTCGCACTACGTAAGCATTGACGGGCCCGCCCTAAGCAGTTTTGGAAAATATGACACACCTTTAGGTGATGTTTCTGTAAATACTGATATTGTGAGGGATTTGCAGGCAGCCGGCTTTTCTGTATCAGACAATGCCCATTTACAGGAACATTCTCTCGAAGTTCAGCTGCCTTTAGTTAAATATATCTTCCCGAATTCAAAAATAGTACCAATCGTATGCGGTTTCATGAATCACAGTAAAGCTGAGGAAACAGCTGAAAAATTAAAAAAATACTGGACTGATGATAATAATCTCTGGATTATCAGTTCTGATTTTACACATTATGGGAGAAATTTCGGCTATCTCCCTTTCAGAAATAATATCAGAGAAAATCTGAAAGAACTTGACGGAGGCGCAATAGACGAAATTATAAAACTCTCACCGGAGGGTTTTGACAGGTATTTGAATAAAACAGGGGCAACTATATGCGGTAAAAATCCTATACTTGTTATGCTGTGTCTGGCTGATATATCAAAAAACCGGCTTGATCTGAAGCCTGAACTGGTAGAATACACAAGCTCCGGAGAGATTTCAGGTGATTTCAGCCATTGTGTCTGTTACGCCGGAATAAAAATATATTTAAAATAGAATAATAATTCTTATTCATGGCAGACGGTCGGAAAAAATCACTGCCCCCTGAACCCGTGAAATAATTTATAAAAAATTTGAGGTTTGGTATTTTTACTATAAGCTCTATATGGACTATATGGTTGAAAGTGGAAAGTGGATGGTTGATGGTTGATAGGAAAATTTAAAGAACACCGACAACCCGCAGCCAACAACAAAATTAGTTAATGGGGGGAACAGTTGATGAAAAGTTTTGAAGATTTAGATTGCTATAAATTTAATTTTGAATTATAAATGTTGAATTTTGAATTAAGGGAAAAACAGCATCCAAAATTATAAAACTAAACTAACATTCAACATTCAACATTCAACATTCAACATTTAACATTTAACATTTAAAAATAAACCGACAACCGACAATAAGAAAAGATTAAGATCAGGATTAAGATCAGGATGAAACAAATAAACAAATAAACAAATAAACAACCAATTTAGTTGATAGTTGATAGTTGATAGTTGATAGTTGATAGTTGATAGAGGATAGAGGATAGTTGATAGAGGATAGAGGATAGAGAACAACAAACAACAAATCCCCAAATCAGCAGCTTTAAGAAGAAAAGACCGGATTTGAGTTTAAGATCAAGACCAAGATTAAGATTGAGATTAAGATTGAGGTTAAGACCGGGATCAGGATTTGAAATAGCAGAAGCAGGAGTATAGAAATTTGAACATAAAAAGGAGTATATGATTATGTCTGATGACAACCATTATACCGAGGACCAGCAGCATGAAATGCTGATGCTGGCAAGAAAGAGCATCGAATACAAACTTAATAACAGCAGTTACAGTTTAGAAAACATTCCTGAGTATCTTAATAAAACCAGGTCATGTTTTGTTACACTTCATAAAAAGAACGGACAGCTAAGGGGGTGTATAGGAAATATACAGGCATTTGAAAGCCTCTACAATAACATCATTCACAATGCACTGAATTCTGCGTTCAGTGATCCGCGTTTTCCGAAATTACAGTCAATTTATGAACTGAATTCACTCAAAATCGAGATATCCGTACTTACCCCTAAGGTCAAAGTAGACAGCTATAAAGATATTGTTTTAGGGAAACACGGTATAATCTTGAGAGTCGGTATGAGCGGATCAGTATTTCTCCCGCAGGTAGCACCTGAACAGGGCTGGGATATAAGCACAACCCTTTCACACTTGAGTATAAAAGCCGGACTGCCCCCGGATGCATGGAAAAATAAAAGTGCAGAATTTGAAGTCTTTGAGGCCATTGTATTCAGTGAATAAACCTCATCTTCACCTATACAAAAGCCAATTGATTAGGTTGATCTTTGTTCTACAAAGTTTAATCTTTTCGAAACAAAACGGTAGGGCGCGATCTTTCGCCGTAATACACGATAATAGTTAAGACTAAAAACCTCCCTGCCCTGCGTAGCGCCTAATCGGTACGGAGCAGAGTGAACCATAGACCCGCTACTCCGGGGCGACGGCTCAGCGCGCCGCAATAATACAGCATCGTTTATTAGATATCTTATATTTTACGATCAAATAGAGAATTTACTCTGGAATAGTAAAAGCAAACGAAAAATCAAGAACCGTTAACTTACAACTGAGCCGGACAGGCTCTAACTAAAGAATAAAATTTATTATAAACTTTACTATTAAACTTGCTAACCTCTTTTTTCTGGATAAATTATAGACTTTATGGTTTCAATTTGTATCTATAAACTAATATCACGGAGAGATGACCGAGAGGCCGAAGGTGCAGCACTGGAAATGCTGTGTAGGGGCAACCTTACCGAGGGTTCGAATCCCTCTCTCTCCGCCAGCTTTTTTTGTAAATGGTTGGTGTTTAAGTTTTTATAAATTTGTTAGCCTCAATAAAAATTAGTATAATTTGACCGTTAGCCACACTAAAAAGGCCTTTTTAAAGCATTATATTGGCACTTTTTAGACACTCTCTATTTTAGATGAAAAATTAAAAAAAACGCCCCGGGCACCGGGACGTTCTTCTGTTAATTTTATTTACCTGGGTGGTAATAAAATAATGAAAAAATCTATCCGAAAATCTCGTGGTAGATTTTTTCACCTTCATCAACAAGATAAGTGAATATCTCTTTGCCGTCGGCAAAAAGTTCGACAGCCGTTTCTACTGCATCTTTAGCATCAGAAATAATAGCGGAAAGGTCATCAGGCAATTTATCAAGATCACCTTTTTTAATTTCCACAATCACTTTACTGATTTTACTCATTGCGTCTTCAATGTCCTGGATTTCTTCCTGAACATCTTTACCAATTCCATTGTCTTCACTCATTTTGAGTTCCTCCTCCTTTGTTGAATTTTGGTTGTTAAGACAATAACAATAAAAATTATTGCCCATATAATTAATACTGAAAAAGGGAAAAGATTACTTTCCATTACCTTTTTCGATTGATTTTTTTTAAGTTGTAGCGCTGACTTCAATTCTTTTAATGCTTGTTTCAAATTTAAAACCGGGTCCGCAAGCATTTCATATTTATCATCATGTGTAGACTTCCAATCGTAAAATTGTATTATTTTATACATTTCATTTATCCCGCGTTTGAAAGGGTCATAATTATCACTCGCATTGGGAAATGGTACGTCTTGTGTCATGACGAATTCATCACTCACTGTAGTATTAACAGAAAATTCATTCTCTTCCGGAGTGCGTGTAAGTTTCATTCCTACCCGTACTGCTTCATTAATTATTCCGTGATGGCCGTCCGAGTTAAAACTTGCCTGCATTTTTTTTAATTTTTTAACATCCTCATTTAATTCTTTTTCTAAAGCAGTAAATTTATTATTCATCTGGTCCGGCAAGTCTCCTTTTTTTTCTAAAGCGTCTATTAGTTTCATTTGCACCTGGGCTTCAATATCCTTATCCTCATCTTTTAAAATTGTATCAAATAGAGAATGGCCTGTCCGAACTTCTGAAATTATTTCAGATGTCATAAATCCAACAACAGCAAATAAAACAGCTAAGCTGATAATTTTATTTTTCTGAATAAGGTCAAATATTTTTTCTTTCATACGATACCCTCCGCTAACCCTTTAAGGATTTTTGCGGAAATTTTACCAACTTCTACAAGAAAATTATCAAGTTCTTTATCGCTTGCTTCTATTTTAAGTTCACGCAATATTCGTTCACATACAGTTATATGTTCCTCTGCTATTCTTTTAGCAGCTTCTGTTTTAGCTTTTTCACGTATATTTTTAAAATAGATAAGTTTTTTAATTACCCGGTCAAAAATGATTTGATCATCATCGGGTAAACTTTCTCTAATTTCCTGATATTTCTCTTTCAATTTCATTTCTATATACCTTTATTTCGTCAAGCCTAAGTTCTTTTTCAGCCGGACTTAACTGATTATTATTTTTAATTTCAGCTGTTGCTTCATCAAATACACCCCCTCGTGCATTCAGTTCATTGAGTTCTTTTTGAGCCGGGGAAGTGCATGCTGCTAATACAATAATACATATACTTACAAATAAATATTTCATTCAGCCCTCCCGGTATCTGGCAATAAAGCCGGATTAATTTTACCGTTAACAATTAATGGTAATGGCTTCTGGACACTCGCTTTTATAGTAACATGTTCAATATAAATATTTTTATCCAACTGGACTGCTGGATAAATATGTTCTTCCTGCTTAATAGTGCGATTAATTTTATACCAGTTGGTTTTATAATTATCCATTTTATCATTCCATAACATCATATTATGTTGGGGACTAACTTTAATTTCTATCGTAACAGGGAGACTGAATTTTTTTTGTAGTTGATTGATATATACAACAAAGTTAGCAGTACCGTTATAGCCGCTTAAAATTCTTACGCCGTGTCCTTCCAGAAACTTGCCATAATTATTACCATGGTAATTTTCAATAGCCAACCAATTTGGAAGCTTTTCAACAGCAGTTAAATCTATATCTTTAATGGTTTCAATCATATTGCTGTTGGTAGTATCAATTATTATATTTTCACCATTTTTCCAGTCGATCATTATATTATTATCTTCCGTCCATTGTACGTAATCGCCTTTATATTGAAAATTAGTCCAGCATTCATTTCCAGTCATATATTTAGTATTTATATAATCCTTATCATAATAATTGTTATTAATATCAACAGTTTTCATGAAATCATTCACAATATCAGTAGTTTTCATATAGTCAGCCTGAATATCAGCTGTTGTCATATAATTAGCCCTTATTTCATTTCGGCTGAAATAATCATTCGCTATCATCTTTTTAGTTTTATATTTATCCTCAATATCTTGAGTCGTCATATAGTTATCATCTATATAAGATTTAGTCACTCCGCTAATATCTTTCCAGTCGGTCCAGCTGCCGTTATAATAGCTACGAATATAAAATTGCTGATCATTTTTGTTTTGAGATTCGGCAACAAATCTATGTACTCCCCAACTGGAATCATGAAATGTTGCAAAACAATAACCACTTTTACTGTTCGGAGTATTTTGGCAGTCAGTGGCGGCATTAATAATGCCATTTGTTTTTAAATTATTTAAATTTTTACTGGAATCCCAGTGTTCTATAAATCCTCTATTATTTATACCCGTTAATGCTGTAGCGAGAATAAATTTATCTTGTATAAGATAGCCTGTTGCTTTTCCCTGAGATACACTGAATTTATAATAATCATCTCCAACTATCGAAGTTAAACCTCCTGTTTTATGGGAAGGCAGCTGAATTACAGGCATTACATCCGGATTTTTAAGTGCCGGTTTTAAAAGCGGCTGCGGGATAATTTCAGCATTGGCACTTAGGCTGCATATAAGAAAAAGAACTAATAATATTTTTTTCATAGTGTCACCTATTGATTCCATTTTGTCTTCGCATTTCGGGCGTATGTAGCCATTTTTACCACATGTGTGGAATAATCATTTTTATTTGCGAGCACATGTTTGGCCGCATCCTGCACAGTTTTAAAGCCATGTCTTTTAGACCACCGGGTGAATCTTCCTTCGTGTGATTCGGGAATAGAAAGAGGATCCTTTTTATTTTTTGTATTTTTCTTTTCACTCATTTTTAAATTTTCCTTTCTGTATATTCAGGATTAATATTGATAAGATTTTCTTTGAGCCGGCAGACATCGAAAGCTTCCGCCTTCAGCGTAAGAACCCACAGTTTTATTATCTTCTTTTTTAAGTCGATATATCTGCCAATATGGATCGGCTGCTTTATTGTTAGTATTAGTTATGCAGTAATAAATCTCATCAGGATCATCATCGTATAACAAAGTACGCATTTCTGAATTTTCATTACTGAGACTTAATGCATTGCGGTTTTGATTAGTTGTTAGCAATTGATTTTCCTCCCGGCCGCACGCATTCAGAAACAGAATACATACAACTGACAGAACGAATAGAACTACACTTAATTGTTTCATATTATTCCCCTTTCAAGTTTATTTTTTGAGTATCTAATAACTGGAGTAATTCTTCCATATTCTTATTAGATAGTGTATCAAAGAAACTCACCGCTTCCTCAATGGATGTAAACCGCAGATGATTTTCTTCTGCCTCAAACTTCTGTTCATCGCCTTCTTTGAGCCATTTGCCCTCTTCGATATTTTTGTTGGTCTGGGCTTTGATTTTTTGTGTTATAGCAGCTATTAATTTATCTTTCTTTGCGGTAT
Source organism: Victivallales bacterium (assembly GCA_021733985.1). Lineage (GTDB taxonomy): Bacteria > Verrucomicrobiota > Lentisphaeria > Victivallales > GWF2-38-69 > JAIPJT01. The sequence goes on from JAIPJT010000013.1 coordinate 18,882, forward strand.
CAAGTTCGTAGCCTTTGCCTTCAACCCATTTGCAATAATCACGGTGTTCAGGGAACGGGTCTGTTCGGTATTCCCAAGATTCAGAATCAGTGCCTGCATTGAGAAGCTCCTGAGTATAACCTTGTTTGTCAGATTTAGGTTTTAAAGCAGTTTTGTATACTGGGTCAACATTACAGCCTTTTTTATGGAGATAGCCTAAAGTGTTGTACTCATCTGGCTGATATGTCCAGTAATCCTTGTCAAGTGAGAATGAGGTTGAGGATTTTTGTTTGACGTGGTAAGAGAATTTTAGACCAGTTCTTCCTGACAATTTATAACTTTTACCTTTTTTAATATATGTAGTTATAGAACCAGTATAATGATAACCTGCATTAATCATACCTTGACAAGAGATATGAGAATTTCCCCTGTCATCAAAATTACAACGTGCTTCAATCCAAAAATCTTTTTGAGCAGTATATTCTGTGTTCCACTTCTCACCCCCTTCTTCACGGATAAACTCAACCCCTGTTTTCGCACTCAAATCAACTTTCAGCTCCCTCTCTTTTTCATCATAGCTTGAAGAGTTCTGAGTTATTGAGTTATCGGAAGATGAAACGGTTATTTTCTTTGCTCCCGTGTCTTCATTAAGCACCTTCCAATCCGACCATTGATCAGCACTAAGAAAACGGGTATAGATTATATTGGAAGCGTCCCTATAAAAAATCTGTCTTCCATTAGTACTATTTCTATACATTATAGTATCCATTTGACCTACAGCATTATTATAAGGAGCTCCTCTTGCTTCTGATTGAACATATATTGTATATCGACTGTTATAATTAATTTCATCCAACGACTTAGAATTGTTCCATTGTGAAGTTGTACCATTTCTCCTATATCCTTTCAGCACCTTATCGAAACGCCAGTCATCATTTGTTTCGCTCCGATTTTTATTAGCCTGTACAGTTGAATTGTTAGTTATATCAGATTGCAGGTCAGCGTTTTTTGTGAAATTATTATCAACATAGGTTTTGTCGGCTTTGGTTTTGACAGTTGTATTAAGGCCCGAGATTGACTGTTCCGCTTCTTTTATATCAGTAGTATTTTTCCCAATATCAGTTTTATTGTTGTTGGCCGTGGTTTCAACATCAGAAATATCGGATATATTTTTATTAATTTTAGAAAGATTGCCGCTTATATCTGCAGTATTTTTTCCAATATTCGTTGTGTTATTGTTGGCCGTAGTAGTAACAGCACTAATATTAGAAGTATTAGTTTGAGTTAATTTATATAATCCAGTATATTTCTGAGGGTCAGAATTATAACCTATATGAGCTTTATTCTTATTTATAATCGTTGTGTTATTGTTGGCCGTAGTTTCCACATCAGAAATATCGGATATATTCTTGTTGATTTTAGTTAAATTATTATTTATATCAGTTTCATTTTTACTAATTGTAGTAGAATTATTGTTGGCCGTCGTAGTTACTGTGTTTATATCAGTAGTATTTTTAGAAATATTTCCTGCATTAGTAGCTATATCAGCTTTATTTGTAGCCGCTTGAGCTTTCGTGTTTTTCACATCATCGACTGCTCTAACACGAGAATTGGTAAAAAACAGTTGTGTTGTACTTCCTTTTCCTTTACCTTCAGGTATATCTCCCGTATGTAACTGGATAGTATGACCACTTAATCCATTTACAATTACTGTACCCAGTTCGGTTACATATTCCGTCCATGCATCCGCTGTTCCAACTTTGGATTCATCTGTGCAGAGAAACATAGAGCTTACTTCTTGCGGGTCATTCTTAGTAACAGGCGTTTCATACCAGCAGATAACAGCCATATCACCATGGTGAGCCGTAGTCCATTGCGTAACCCATGCCATAGGGCAGCTTTCATAAGTAGTAGAACTGTCATAAGAAAATATTTTAGTATCATTAATTTCAATATGCGGAATAACTGAGGAAGGAAATTTTTTATTTGTATCAGTTAAAACTATATGATTTTTCCCTGTTCCGACTGCATAGCCGTCTTCAATATGATTTTTATTCAGTATTTTTGGTAGCATACCGGAAGTCAAATCTGCTTCCTTTTTCACACAATCATCTAATTCAGTATTAATGCCGGAAATATCAGTAGTATTATTACTTATATCAGTAGCATTATTATTTATATCAGTTTTATTTGTTTGTATTAATCCTTCCTGTGTCTGCAATTCCTGATAATGATTATCTATATGGTTTGAATTGGTAGTAATATCTTTACTGTTACTGGAAATATTATCTTTGTTAGTTTGGATAATACTTTCCTGAGCCTGTAATTCAGCGTAGTTATTATCTATATTTTTATTTGCTGTTTTTATATTAGTTTCATTTGTTTCAGATTTTGCCTTATTCTTATTAATAATAATTTCCTGAGCTTCTAATTCCTGATAATGATTATCTATATGGTTTGAGTTGGTAGTAATATCTTTCTGATTTGTTGAAATATTATCTTTGTTGGTTTGAATAATATTTTCCTGAGCCTGCAATTCCTGATAATGGTTTTGAATATGGTCAGCATTAGAATCAACTTTAGCCTTATCAACTTGATCGAAATATTTATTATTTTGGCCTTCCGGAATATTATCAGCAGTTACAGTGAGTTTCCCTTCCCGATCAGGAACAACCCCATTGAATTCTCGTACTGTACCGAGCGCATGTTGGGATGCTTTGAATTTACCGTTCTTATATACTAATATGTCGTTGTTTATAATTTTTTCTTTTAAATCATTCTCAATAGGAATGTCCATTATATTAGTTGCATTCTGTCCGTTATTTTCTGTAATTGGATTTCCTTGATCATCGAATCCGAGAATCATATTTTTCCGTTTTGCTACCGGCGGCAGCAAATGAGATATTCCTGACGGATCAGTGATGGGAAATTTAAGAGATGAATTATCATTGGACAGATTCTGCTGAATGCACATCATAACATAATCGAAAGCATCCTGATGAGTTTTAGCCCAGTATGCACGATCAGAAAGAAAGTCATAGAGCATGACCGCGGGAACCTCACGATATATCAGAAGTTTCCATTTCAGAGGAAGCGGCTCACCAGAAACCGGATAGGAAACATTACCTCCGGTATCGTTAATCTTCAGATTATAATCGGTTCCTTCTTTTAATTGCGTCTGATTGTCATTAGGATCAATTTTAGCTACTTTTAATTGCGCTGCTTCAAATATCCTGAATCTAAAGGAAAATTCAGTAGTGGATCCATTCCCGTCATATATGATATGAGTCTTATCTGAAGAGATTATATTTTTTTTAGCTTTCATCATGCCTCCTAATATTTAAAATTATAATTTTTTTTGTTTTTCTTTTTGGTGTAGCCACCGGAAACTGTTCTATACGTTTTAAGAAATCCCTGGTTCCGGAAGAGATCATATATTGCCCCGCCTGCATCACCGTCCGATAGTTCTCCGCCCGCATTAAGAGCATCATTTAAAAGTCGCGTGGTGGGGACTAAATCAGGGCCGTAATTTTTACCGTTCAAGTACTGCTGAGCTCCTGCATACGCGACCGACCCTACTATATAGTAACCGCTGACAGGAGCTATAAGGGACGCTATGAGATAGTTGGTCCAGTTAATTTCGTAATCATCATCGAACATTTTCCTTAACAGATCGGCAGCCCCCTGAAACATCCACGGCAGTAAAACCCAATACACAAACATATGATTTAAAGCTCTTTTATACCCTCCTTTTTTACCGGCAACTGCATCGGCTATAGCTTCATTGGTAAGAGAAACATACATACGGGGGGACGTCTGAAATATTTGAAAAAGTTTGAGCCATGAACTGTGCATCTGATCATAACCGAGATTGATAATTTGCCCTGCCTGTTGTGTACGGTCAGAATATTTTTCCGCAATTAAGAGAGCCTCTTTTTCAGCTTTCTCTTTAATGTCGCGGAGGGCGTTTTGTTCAGCCTGTGTTTCTGTGAGTCCGTCATTAATGTATTTTTGTTTGCGCACATCCAGGGTGGCTTTTTCAGCCTTCTGAATTTTGTTAAGATTAGACGTATATACAGCATAGAAGCCGGGCAGTGCACCTAACATATCCCCGGTTTTGGTAGGGAGCATACCACCTTTCACGACCGCAGTCACGACAGTGTCCGCACTGAATCTTGTTTGATTCTGCAGATTTCGGATATCCTTGTTGAATCCGGAATACCATCTATTTTTTGTATACTGGAGCGAAAGCATCCATTGAGCATTGGCTTTCGGTGATTTCCAGAAATCCGCAATGCCTTTTGAAAATTCAACCGGCCCGACTTCTGCCAATGCGGCCGTAGCAGACGTCCACTGTTTCACAAAATTATCAACTTTGCCGGTGAGCCACCACAATGTAGTAGTACTTCGGATCTTATCAGCGAGACGGTCTTTATGATCATGTTGAACTCCGCCGCGAATCACACTGTCTATCACAAAATTAAACATTCTCTGAAATTTGACACCTTTGTAATATTTAATCACATTCTGTACATCTTTATTTTTGAACACAGCTTTCAGCTCGCGTCCGATTTTCGCAACGGCGATAAAGTTGGCCTGTTCTTCAATATGTTTAAAATACATATCAAGCGCAGAGACTCTTCTTAGAGGGTGGTTATGCAGCAGCCGCGCTTTAATAGAAGAGGGTCTGATTTCAGTGGGTGCCGCACCGGACTTTAAGTCCTCCAGGTCCCATTGATTCTCGATATTGGGATTTTCAACGGCAAGAGGGGCGTAATTTAGATTATCGGCAAGCTTCACAAAGAACATATCTTCATAGACTTTATCAGTCAGCGGCTTAATTCTTTTATATTCCTGCCTGAGGAACTTACCGAATTCCTTTACTTCGGGAACCACAAACTCATTCAACTGTCTAAACGATTCGTCATCCCATCCTGTATCCATCATTATTTGGAAGCCTCGCTCCTGTTCCATGGAGAGCCAGAACTGAAGCGCTTCCATCTGCGAGAGCCGGATCTGGTATTTTTTCCCCTCTTCCACCTTACATCTTACTTCTATGGGTTTTTCGGCGTTTTCTTTATCCTTAAATTCGGCCAGTTCAGCTATCATTGCATCTGTGGGGATAATATGCTGCAGAGGCTTAGGCATTTTCCCCATTGCATTCAGGCCGTTAAGATATGCCTCCGCGTCTTCTTTTGTAAAAGTATACTCCTGAAATTTAGGCTCACTTATATACACTCCGGAGTCTACTCTTTTATCCAGCTGATTACGTAATGCGAGATATGCACCGGTCCTTTCCGCACGATTTTTAGTTTTTGTCATCTTATTCAGATAATCTTTTACGCGTGTTTCAGATTCGCGGGCTATAGTTGTTCTAAGTTTATAAGCGTCATGTATACGGTCATACAGTGGTGTAAGAAAGTTTTCATTTGTTGTGGTATATCCGTTTTTGGCCTTAATGGTTAATACTTTTTCTTCTTTATCGGTAAGATATTCTTTTAAGGATTTTTTTAAGGATTCATCCGGAATAATGGATTCATATTTTTCCGGGACATGTTCTTTGCCTTCGAGGGCATTCAGATATACCTCTGCTTCCTGTTTATTAAATGTATATTCTTTTGTATTAAATTTCTGTGAACGGGCAAGTACATTGAAAAGCAGTTCTAACTGTTTCTGTTTATTAACAAAACTTTTAATACATTCGAGAGGTACTTTATATTTTTTTTCATTTCTCTTTTCTATATCTTCGCGTATTTTACCGGTGGCAAGACCTTTGCCGTTTGATACGATATCAACTATTTTTTCTCTTAACTTTTCGTCCCGGTACCAGCGCTGTTCCAGCAGCAGCTGCCGACTGAGTTTTTTTCCGTTAATATATTTCTGCAGTTCTTCACGGGCTTTTTTCACATCGGAGGGGCCTTTCTTTTTTATACTTCCGTAAGTTTCAAGCAGCCCCAGCTGCCGTGCAATTTTTTCCATAAGTTCTTCATTCTCGGTATTGTTGAGTTGTTCCTGAAGGTCAGTAATTTCTTTTTCAGTGGTTTCATCCTTCTGTTGCAAAATATTCTCTATATATTTCAGATCTTCATTCAGCTGGACATCCACTTTACCTTTTACAATATTGGACTTGGAGAGCCGCTCTTTATTTGTGCGGATCAGTTCAATTATCATACCGATATTATCGTATTTTTCCTGTTTCTGTATAATTCTGTCCAGTGCTGCCAGAGTTTCCCTGAAGTATCTTTTAATAGCAGTTGGATTTCCGACCTTTTTCCCTATGGTCCTGATTCTACTTAATGCCTGCCAGCGCAATTCTTCAGGAAGCGCTTTAATAAGAGTTTCCACTTCGGACTGCAGGCGGTCAATATGTGTTTTTGTTATTCTAACAGCTTTATTCATGCGTTGTGCATCATATCCGAGAGCGTTCAGCTGCCGGTCCATACGTTTAATACCCTCCTGCATGTATTTGAGGTCTTTCACATTTCCTCCGCGCAGTGCTTTCAGGAAATTTTCTGTAGCGTTTTCATCTTTTTTCATAGAGCGCAGACTTGTTTTAGCCCCTCTTACATAGCCGTCCTCCGCTTTTTTGCCCTGGTTAAAGGGGGCTTCTCTTCCGAGGGCCTCTTCGAGTCTGCCGAGGATTTCGTGTTTCATTTCGTGGGTTTTATCGACAAGGAAATCAGCTTTATATTTTTCAAAGGTTTTTTCTATTCCTCTTATCTGATCGTACTGATTAATTAAACGTTGAGTCATTTCAGGAAGGGAAGCCAACTGCATGGTTATATCAGGATTACTTTTATCGAAAGTTCCGCGGTTGGCAGTAGCGGATTTGATTTGTTCGGGGGATTTAACCGCAATTTCTTCAATCTTAACTTCATCCAGCTCAGTTCCGTATAATATTATACCGTCTTTTTTAGGATTGTTATTAAATTCATTTACCGCTTTTCTCATAACATTTCCGGGCACATCTTCTCTGCCTGAATACCCTCTGATTTCGACAGGGTTCTTTACATTTAAATAAACAGGATAAACTTCACCCTCTTTACTGCCTTGTATTGTGAATTTTCCTGCGGTACCTGAATAAGGAGAAAAATAAAAACCTTTACCTAAAAAACCATTTTGTTGTTTATTATTATCAAATGCTTTAATATTTTTATACGGGCTTCCATGATAAACCACCAGCGGTTTGCCGCTGTAATCTACTACTTTGGAGACATTATTTGCATTATTTAAAATATGAGCTATTATATCCTTATAGCTCGGACCGGGTGCTGTTTTGGACGTATGAGCAGGGCTTTTTGCATTGCTCCTTCCGGATGGAGCTATATACATGGTCTTTCCAGAAAGAACTCCGTTTTTTTCAGTTTCAGCTTCTATATAAACAATTTTACCGTCTATTTTTCTTGAAATTTTTACAGATAGTCTTCCTTCCGGGTTAATTGAACCAGGTGCAATACTTGTAGGTCTTTCCAGAATATAGGGTATAATTTTTAAAGTATCTTTTGTAACAGGAAATTTATCTTTTCCATGCTGTTTAAGCATATGTCTTAAATCATCTGAATTAATTTCATGTTTAAATATATTATATCCCAAAATATCTTTAAGTTTCTTATTTAAATATGGATTTACTTCACCGAGAGAAAGAGGCTTCTCTTTAGATTTTTTATCAATGGCATTATCCACATAATTAGAAACCTTTTTTATTAAGGCTGCTGTTTCCCAGTCACCGAACCAGTTTTTAAACTCGGGAGTAAAGATTTGAGGATTAGCTGCAAGCTGATAAGTTATATTATTGCGGCTTTCCATGGGATAATAAGCAAATTCGTTTACATCGTTGCCGTCCCAGATAATTTCTTTTGCTTTTACTTTTTTGGAAATTACATGGCCGCCGTGACGTTGGACTTCATCCTGAGCATAAGTTTTAGACAGGGTTATCCAGTCGCCGGGATTAAATTCATTGTATTTTTCAGGTAACGCACGATAGATAGTGATTGTTTTTTCAGGTTTCCCTTTTGTCTGCCTGATTACTCGTAATGATTCCTGAGCGGCTTTATCTGCGGTATCCGCATAATAATAGGGATGTGTATAAAAGTCATCCGGGACCAGTTCACCGGATTTGGTCATATCACTTAAATCAGTAACCTCCTCTTCAATATACTGGATTCTATGACTAACTGCATAATCCGGGATTGCATCTAACTGATAAGTGATATTATGATCAATTTTTACGGCGTTTTCATCGAAAACAACATAATTGTATTTGTCGGATTTTTCCTGTCCGGATAAAGTGCCAACGGGATATTTTATACCGTCAATGCCGGCGCGTTTCAGGAAAAGCGAAGCATCTTTTTCATTACCGTCAAACCAATCCCGGGTAAGTTCTTGGTAAAAATTTTCTGCCGTCATACCTTGTGAAAAAAGTATAGAATTAGGGTAGTATCCTTTGTTGCTTACAGAATTTCCCCAGCGATCGGTCAGATTTTCTTTTAGAGCCTGTTCTTTAATCAGCTGTTTTTGTTTATCAGTAACAGGTTCATACCAGTCCAACAGGTTTTCTTCATGGTTTTCCCAGAGAGTTACATTGTAAAGATTGCGGCCGCCCTGAAATTTTACTCCGTATTTTTTTAAATCTTTAATTAATTGTTCAATAGTTTCAGATTTTTGTGCAGCATATTCTTGAAAAGGATAAGTTTTATCAGTTTTTAATTCATTCCATATTTTTAAGTCCTTTTCAAATATTTTTATAACTTCATCGGTTTTGTTGTCTTTAGCAAATTCAATTAAATTATCAAATTTTTGGGTTATACCATAGTCATCATATAAGGATTTTTCGCCGATTTGAATTGCGTTTAAAGAATCTTCAAGGCTTTGAAATTGATTGCGTTTTAATTTTTCCGCATAAAACTTAGCTACATCCTCCTGAGAAGTAAAATATAGCCCCCACCCGAAAGCCTGAGCACCTTCGCCGGTGCCTATTTTATCGGCAGTAAATTGGTCGAAAGAATAAGGTGAGCCGTGATAGGCAGTTACCTGGTAGGTAGTATTGTTATCGGACTTGATATTTTGGGCAGACAAACTATTATTAATATTATCAAGGAGCTCCTCGATCAGTGTGGCATCCATGGGCAATCGGAGCCCGGCGGACAGCGCACCCTGGAGCTCTTTTTCATTCATCCATAAGTAATTATTTTTATTCTGGAGCCATTTAAATAAATTTTCACTGTCTTTGCCGTACACACTTTTAATTTCATTTATTTTATGAATTTTACTAACTGTATCCTTTTGAATAGGAATAATTATAAATTCGTCTTTGTAATCTTTTAATTTAGTTAAAACAATTACACTGTTTTCATTTTTCTGAGACTTTAAAACAGCTACGGGTTCATTGAGTTCTACAGGCAGCTGTTTAATAGTATCAATATCAATATTATGTTTTCTGCCTGGTTTATTTATTTTGTTGAAGGTTTTAACAGTCATTTCAATAGGATAATCATTCAGTCCGGCTTCCAGTAAAGGGGTTGGTGTACGAGTAGTAACAATAAAATCTTTTGAAACATCAAATTTTTCATTAATAAAATTATTAATTTGGTCTGAGAACTGTTTTACTTCTTTAGTCAACTGAAATGTTAATCCCTTATCAGTTTCATTTTCCTCAACCTTATTAGCATAGAACGACTGTCCTTTTTCTATTTTCTGAATACCGTATCGCTCACCGTCTTTAAGAGTTACTTCAAGAGTATCCGGATCAATATTGGTTACTTCGAGTTGTTCGGACTTCATGTTTTTATTTTCGAAATACTTAACGGTAACGGTATCACCGATTTTCAGTTCATCGGTTTCGACTTTTTCCTGATTACGACGTGATGGTTTTTCAGTATCTTCAGCAAAATCGACGGCCTGTTCTTCCCGGGGCAATAGTTTTCTGCTTTTTTCAGCTTTGCCTTGGCGGGATGTTTTACGGCTGTTTATTTCACCTTCTACGGTTTCCCACAGCGTATTCACGTCCGGAGAAGCCAGAACACCTTCATCATAGAGATACTGAGCCATTTCATCGGGCAGCAGTCCGCTTTTTTCATCAGCGGAATAAATAAATCTACCGAACCCGGCGGTTTTCCCGTAAGGTATATAGCCGTCATATTCACCGCCTTTGTAGTCTTTGGGCTTTTTACGGATTTTGCCCAGTTCATTGATTTTGTCAACTACGGGATAACTCTTTAATACATTAGCAGCAGTAAAGGTTTTGAGGTTTTGGGGTGCGCGTTGTTTTCGGGATTGTGCAGAGTTTGTTTCGCGCTGTTCAGTTTCAGGAGCGTTTTCTTTGTACAGTTCTTTTTCAACTTTGGTGAGGTCCTGTTCAGCTTTCCGAACCGCGGGATTTTTATTAATTTCATTGTTAACGGCGGCTTCGGTTATCTCTCCTGTGATAGAGTCTTTAAGCAGCTGCCGGAGTTCGTCTGATATAATTCCCTCTTTAATCATCTGCTGCACTTTGCCGCCGAGATTCAGCACTTTCTGCAGATATTCACGGACAGTATCAAGCAGCTCTCTGAATTTCCCCGCAAAGCCGTGATCGCGTATATACTCTGCGGGATCAGAACTTATTGCATAATCTTTGGCTATTTCAGCGAGCCATTCGGTATTGTTACGCGTTGAAGTATAGCCGTGTGCTTCGGCTTTCTGCCGCGCAGCATCCACCATATTGTTAAATTCTTTATCTTTAAAAACTTCGTTTTTGCCATCCCACCGGAAACGCGAATTAAAATAACGGTGGACCCTTTCTTCAATCAGTGTGTCAATACCGGCTTCAGGTTTGGTCAAATCGACTTTATCATTCAATGCGAGTTCTATTGTATGTTTAAGTACATCATTTTTATTGAAAAAGTTATTCCCGAGGATAACAATTTCATTCAGGGGCTGATCTCCGTAGCCGGCCTCTTCAGCATATCTTTGAGCCTCTTCGACGGTAATAGGATTGTTTGGATCATTTACCCGGTCCTGGAGAGTAAGCAGTTCGGCTTCTTTATACAGGACTTTTCCCTCATCGGTTTTTTTCAGATAGTCAAGCAGTTTATCGCGCAGAATTTTGGTTTCAATTTCTTTAGGGCTTTCATTGATGATACCGCGGAGCTGTTCTTTGGTAAGAGGAGTTTTAGCCGGATAACCGAGCCCTTCAGCGAGTTCTTTTTTAGAAAGTTTATTTATATTGATATTTTCGTCATGTATTTTTTCTCTGAATTTTTTATATTTATCCAGATCAAGGGGCTGTTTAGTTTTAATTAAGTTATATAATTCCTCTCTGTTCAGGACAGTCTTTTGAGATTCGCCCGCAAGTTCGGCAAGTTCTGTTTTCGAGAGTTCAGAAAGTTTTATATTGCCTTCATCAATCTCTTTAATTTTTTGTATGGCTTCTTTCCGTTGAAATTTATAGAGATCGTCCGCCATCTGGTAAGGTTGTTCGACAACATTTTCATCGGAAATATGTTTCTCATATACTTTCTGTTTCTTTTTTTCATATTCACTTTTAGAAACATCAGGCATTTTTTTAAGTTTCTGAAATTCTTTAAGATGTACCGCTGTCATTTTAGCATTGGCTTTTTCTACATCTATCGGATCCGCCAACCCGCGGCGTGCATCCCCGACTTTCCGCAGAAACATACCGACAGTCGGCTCACCGAGCCCCATAAACATAGAAAGTATAACAGCGTCGAGATTATCTTCTTTTGTAAGGTCAAATATGCCGGCAAATGTTTCAGCCGGGTGTATTTCCTTCAGAAGTTTCGGCATAACTTCAACCATTTCAGACTTCGAAATCTGGTTTTGCATAAGCTCTTCTACAGGCTCCGTGGCAGTTCCGAGTCCAAATGCCATTGTACGGGCCACTTTCCCCGGCACCATCCCCATTCCGATAGCAAGACCGTTGGTTACTGTCAGCAGCCCCGCATTTTCGAGCATAACAGTGCGGCCGGCTGCAGCTGCTTCATCCTGCGAAGCACCGTTTTGAAGCAGTTGATGTGCCACCTGGCCGCCTTCGACCATTCCTTCAAAAAATGAACTTGCACCTGTGGCGGAAACAAGAGCGCTGCCTTTCACAAGCTTAGACCCGAGCGAAAGAGCCTTTGCTCCGAGCGCAGTTGTTGTGCCTGCACCGGCACCGGCCAGCAGCGCCGCAGTTTGAAAAGGTATCTGTTCCGGAGCATTTGCCAACCACCAGCTTTTGTCAAAATATTTACCGCCTTTCATTTTTTCCCATGCTTTTTGAGCTACTTCCGGGATAGCATTAGCCTGGTTAACTTCCTCAATATATTCTTCAATTCCCGCGGCGAGTTCATCCGCCCCGACTATCCGGGAAGGTAGCGACGCGCCGTATAAAAGTGAAGCTGTCCCCCTTTTTAATCCTTTCCACACCTCGTTCATCTGTTCTTTTTCGGTAAGAAGGGGGGCAGTATTTTGAAAGAATTCAAGCATTTTTTTACGGCTCTGCTGCTGCGGACTCAATATTCCGGCAGAATCAGGAAGAGCGGGATACGATACCCCTCCAAAATTGTAGCTATACGGAGGCAGTTTATTTGTTTCGAGTTCTTTTGCTCTTTTTTCGAGTGTTTCGGAGCCGCCCCTGAGCATATATTTAATTTCATTGAACTGTTTATCAACGGGAAGTTTACGCCCGAACAGCGCTTCGGTGCGCGCCTCATAGCTGTCATATATATCCGTAAGATTCATGCCGAGCCTGTCAGCCAGCAGCATCGAAATACCGAGTTTTTTTAATTCTTTATCAGGATTCTCGCTTTCATTAATCCACTTATCAGTCTGTTTACGCTGTACTTTAGGAATAAGCGAAGGAATGCTTTGAGGATCGTCAAACATAGGCTGATAGCGCTGCAGCCATTCATTAGTTGTGAGGTTCGGACTTACTCCGCTGTTTTTGCGACTTATATCATTTGCCGCCATGCGCATAAATTCGGACTGTTTTTTTTCAGACTCGGAAGGTTCGCGCATTTTATCGGGAGTATACATTGATTCATCTATTTTCAGTCCTGCACTCATTTAACTTTCTTTCTTTTTTTAAAATGTTCGATTATTTTCAGCACTTCCTCGGAAGACTGCCCCGCATTAAATAAAGCCCCTATATCTTTAGTCATATCGGGATTGTCCAGGAGATAATTCATAATCTGACTGTTTTCAGGAGTCTGTTTATACAGATGTTTTTCGACAACAGATATTGGAGAAGGAGCACGAAGTTTTTCTATTTGCAGCTGATACTGTGCCAGCGTAAAATTCTTTTTATATCTGTCTGCGGTTTCACTAATCAGTTTAGCCGCTTCCCCGTAATTCTTAGCGTACTTAAGATTTTCGCGTAAATCGTGGATTGCCTCGTTATAAAGCTCTAATTGTCTACCGCCGTAATAGTCATTCCCACTAAAAGAGTCATTCCAAAACCAGTTATCTTTCCACACCATAAAATACTTATCCTGATCAGGAGATTCAGGAGGAGGAAGGACCTGTTCCGCCATATCAAGATAAGTGTCATATTCGGATTTTTCGGCTTTTACTTTGCGGTCAAATCTTTCCTGAACGGTTTTATTGAGTTTAACTTTGGCATTGGCGTCCAGTCCGTCGCTGTTAAGAATAGCTTTTTTCAATTCAAAGAGCTGCAGTTTTGCTTTATCGGTATTTTCACTGAAAGGAAAAGTATTGGCCTGATATTCGCTTACCACACGATTTTTAACAGAGGAATTAACATCCGGATTGGCTATTAATTCATTAAGTTCCTTAACATTTTTAATACCTGCATTCTCGGCAATGGAATCCGGGATTATTTCCTGTCCCGAAAGCATTCTGAAAGACTGGTCGGCTGCATCAAGCTTAAGTGCATTTATTCGATTTTTGATATTTTTCTGTGCTGCGAGCCTGTCTTCTCTGCCAAGATTTTTAGATACATAGTCATCAACAAATCCGCCCTCCTGCACATGTCCGTTTTTAATATTGTTAAGCTCCGACTGCAGAGTCTCTAATTGCGAAATAGAAAGCATATCAATCTGATAATTAAGATCATTGAGAGCTTTCCCGGAAACAGCCTTTTTGATTTTTTTATTTATATCCTTATGAAGCGAAGGTATCATTTCGTTTTGGTTGGCTTCATAATATTCTTTTGCGTGTTCCGGATAGTTATCAAGTATGGTATTGAATACTTCAGTATGAAAATTATCCAGCGCCTCCGCTGCTTTGAGCTGTTTTTCATTTACAGGAAGGCCGGTACTTTCGGCTATAGTATTGGCAAGAATGGTATTTTTAGTATCATTTTGGATCTGTTCATCAAACGGAGCGGCTACCGCGTCCTGCAACACCTGGTAATTCTGGGCTTTGCGCGTTTCCTTGTTATAATACTCAACATTCTTTTTCTGAAGCTCCCATGCTTTGTCAAGTACTGTTGAGGAAAATCTCTGATAACCCGCCGTAAACATTTCCTGTTCTACAGGACTCAAATTTTTTATTGTATTTTCATACTTCTGCTGAATAAATTTTTTCGTATCTGCATAGATATTTTTAGAATTTTCATTTTTAGTTTTCTGCATTTGAGCCATAAAACCGCGCGTTTCCTCATTGATCGAATTGAGCTTACCGCGTACACCGCTTTTAATTTCCAATTCTTTTAACCGGCCAGCTTCTCTTACAGATTCATCAACGACAGCATTGGTAACTTCAAGCGCGCCAATTTCTACAGCATCAGCTAAGCGATTAATATTCTTGTATAAATCCTGATTGACAGCCGCCTTTTCACCGGCGCCGAAATTTTCGGGAGTAGCTTTAATTTTATAGGCCGTATTGGGCAGCTTGCGTTTTTTTACTCTGTCAGTTTTATAAGTCGGTACTTTCATATTTATCCCCTACATACTTTCATATTTGCCTACAGGATTAGCCCCGAGAAGAGTATTGAAACCGGACCCGCTCCAGCCGGTAGAGATTGCACTGTCCCAAAAAGATTCCCCGGTAGTCTGTGAGCGATGCATTGTTTGAGGAATAGCCATGCTGGTAGTCATAGGATCACCGAACCCTCCTGAAAGCTGATTCATTCCGGACTGAAATTCATCATATGCTTTTCTTTCATATATTTGAGCCTCTTTAGTATATCTTCCGGCCTGCCATTCAAGCTGCTTGGCTTCATTCAGGAAATTAGTTTTCTGTGCTCTGTGGCCCCAGGCTTCGCGTGCAGCATTATGCTCCAGAGTAAGAGCATCCATCTCCCCGAATTTGGCCGTGTCCATCTGCACGGCGAGAGGAGACCCGGAATTAACCAGTACACCGGACGCCCCGTAACGCGCCCGCTGCTGTCCTCTCAGACGTCTGATTTTTCTGCGGTAGGCTGCGCTTTCCTCTTTGCCTCGTTCTTCGGCGTCTTTTGCCATTTGCTCCTGTATTTGCGCATTACGATGCTGTATCTGAGCATTATAATTCTGTGCGGCCGCGGCGGCTTTCATATTGGAAGCCTGCTTGATATTTCCCGCAGCTCGTGCAGGCCCTCCCATGACATTATCAACAAGACCGCCAAGTAATCCTCCTCCGGCACTACTTCCCGCACTCCCTAATACTGAACTAAAACACATTTTATATTTCCTTTCGTTCACGTACTACAAAAAACTGTTCTTTATCCCGGGCATGAGTTTTCAACTTAAAATCACATTTTTTCAAAAGCCTGCACATCCCTGTGAAATCTTTATATATCTGTCCATACAATATCGGGTAATACTGTTCACAGAACTCAAAAAACCAGCGTGCTGATTTAAGCAGTCCTTTCTGGCCGGAGAAAGTATCAACAACCGGCGAACTCATAAACCATACATTCGCGCATTCGGGAAGTTCTTCAGTGCAGCCGGCTACACTCATAACTTTATCATCAAGATAAGAAACAAAACAAAAACTGCTTATATCAAACGAATACTGCAAAGCAACCGCTCCCGAGGGCATACCGCCGCGAATACATTTTTCTTCATCTTCCGGGCGTAAATTATATTTAAGTTGGTCAATATCTTTTTGTTGTGCCGGATATATTTTAAAATTCATCGGATACCTCCATAACCGCATATAATGCATTGATTGTTAATGAAACCGGTTTGGTGCATTTAAATTCCAACTGAGTATGTTTTTCATCGGCAAGCGCCCCGAATTCCACAAATTTTTCTCCTGAAAATAACGGTGCCGCATTTCCCGAGGAAGGATACGGATTAAAATTAAGAGTTACAAAAGTTCCGTTTCCGTTACTGACTTCGAGGCCGCGACTGCTGAACATATCTACTACCACATTTTTTATATACCGTTTTCGATTCTCGACAGCCTTCCCGTCAGAAGGCGGTATAACCAGCGGCAGCGTTTTTATGTACGATGTATATGGAAGACCTACCGTTATAACTGAAGCTTTATGAGGGATTGTAATTTTGCCGTTCGCAACGGTGGCTTCGGTTTCCATGCCGTCATAGAGAACAGCCACCTTTTTCCCTTCAAGATGATGCAGTCCCGAAACTTCCGAGACCGGACTTCCGCGGTAAGTAAGACCGCAGTCAACATAAAACATATCTTCTACAGAAAACGGATTACCGGCTGAATTAAATTTTTCAATATATTTTCGGGAAGTCCCGTCGACAGTACGCTGCACTGCAAAATATACTTCATCTCGATTTGCCGGTGTACGGATACATTCACATGCTTTAAACTTTCCGTCCGTAATATGTATATGCCATCCCCAGACTTTATGCTCTCTGTAGTACGTTAAGCCCAGAAGAGCACCGTCCGAACGTATACCCCATACAATAGAATTAGGATACTGCTGATAGCACCAGTCCACAATTTCGTGACCGCTGAACAGATGAGACGCAAACAGCGTAAGATCGCGTCCGCCGTATCCTTCAATTTCAAGCTGATACATCAAATCCCTGATAACATTGCGCGAACCTTCCAGAAACAATACCGAATTCCCAACCTTTAAGGGCGGTACAAAACATGCCCCCCACTCATTCTGGTATGTAATCTGCACATCCGAAGGTGTAATTGCACTGTCTTTTCCTGACAGTATCCACTGGCTGCCGACCGTCCCTATCAACATATCTTTCAACGGTATCAGCCACCGTACCATATTAATCTTCCGGGCGTCAAGAGTAAAATCAATAGAATCATCATCCTGTACCGGCGAAGAAACATTCATATTGTAAAAACTCCCCGTGCAGCTTCCCCATAATTTCTGCGGATGATTCAATGTAGCAGCGGAAAAAAGGCGCTGCTGAAAGATAGTGGCACATGCCGGATAATTATTTTCTCCATTAAAAGGATCGCGTGCAGCAGGCGGCGTCTTCGAAGTGTCGGGCTCAATACCGTTTTCAGGCACTGTGAAGTGTGTATTATCGGCCTTCCCTATCCAGGAATAGACTCCCGAATCAGTATCATCCTCGTAAATATTATAATACCAGGCATTTTCAACTTCATCCCAGCTGAACTTGTCACCATCCCCGCCCGTCACACTCTTTGACTTAACAGATTCCTCCTCATTAACATTAACAGCAGTGACAACATAGGAACACCCTTCAGCTGTCCCTGACTCCCTTTTGAAACTTGCAGGTGCTTCTATAGAAGCCCCGTAACTGATAACTTCAAGCTTCCAGTCGGTGTTGCCGTAACGGCATAATTTACGCGGCTTATATTTAGCATGAAAAATATATAATATATCCGCACTCTGATTGGATACATCAAGCTCAAACAGATCTTCATCTTTATACGGAGTAACGATTTCATAAGGTTGATTATCCTTAATTATCAATCCCTCATCCGTATAAAAACGAATATACTTATCACCTAACTCAAGAACATAACTTTGAAACACATTAAACTCAAAACCCACCAAACGCACCCTTTTAGAACTGTCTTTAACTTCATTGATATATTCCAGTCCCCGCCGCCGTACCGCAGGCCCGTGCGGACGCGGATACATATTTTTCATTTTTTCAACGGCTGCCGAATACCGGTCATTATCATATCTGCTTTCCACAGACGGGCTCCATTCACCGCCGTTAAACGAATTTTTTGATACTGTAACTCTCAATTTCTTGCCTCTGTATAATAATCTTTATATTCCTCTATTACATCCGATTCATTAGAGTCAGCCAAACGCGCACGACTCAGAGCATATTGATAATTCTGTATACACACTTTGATCAGATCCGGCCGTCCCTTCACCGGCACAGCCAGAAGCGACGCCAGCTTCCACGCTAAAGCCTCTACAAAATCAGAAGGCATAACCTCGGGATTATCGATATAAGCTGTATAACAGAAAAGAGTTTTTTTATCATTAGTAGCCACAACTCTCCGGGAACTGCCGTAATAAAATTGAAATTCAATACTTTTTCCTGAACTGTCCATCACATCCCGCAGGTGAATAAAATCAGAAGGAAGCGTAAAAGCATACGAAAAACCCGGAGGCAGCGGTATGCCCTCCACTAAACCCCCGTATTGATAAGACTCCGCAAAATTCCATACAAAATCACGAAGCACACCGGCCACGCATTCCTGATAAAACAACCTGCAATAACGGGCCGACACCGCGGGAGTTGTCCCCTCTTCAGGATTAAAAGACTGTATCAGTTTCGCTCCGATACGCCCCAGCGCTAAATTGCAGATAGATATTTTGTTTTGTGCATACATATTACACTCCGCGGCTGCTGCGCAGATTATGCCCGACCGCCGCTACGGCCTCTTTTCTTTTTTCAATTTCCTTTTCTTTCGTATCTGCGACACCGACGGGAGTTTTGGAAAAGTGCGCAGGGATTTTTTCACCCTGCTCAACTTCACGCGCTTCTCCAACCTCCCATAACCGACCGAACTGAAAACATTTCTTTTTACAGTAAATTTTCATTTACACGCCTCCGGTCCCGATATTAACAGTTTTATCAAGCACCAACCCGGCTGTGATTTTTCCCTGCGTAGGATTACTGCCGACGACCTTATAATTAAGTCCTACATATCTGTTCAGACCGCCCGGCAGATTAAAAAGCGGAAAACTTTTCCCGGCTTTCAAATCATCAAGCGGAAGCTTTGCAGACGCGCGCACGACCCCCGAACTCAGGTCTTTATTATTAGAAGTTAAGATTTCACATGTCACCGAAGTGCAGTTGTTGAAATCTTCTACTACCTGCACGGTTATTTGTGCGTCCGTTGGAATATTCGGAACCGGTGTTAAAACATCCGGCTTCCCAAAATCATACACATTGTCTGATTTTGCAGTGGCTGTGATTTCCTGTTTATCAGAAAACATGGCTTTTTTATCCATTAACATAATAAACCTCCTGGTATATCTGTATTTATATTTACTTCGTATATCTGTATTTATATTTACTTCACGGTTTCTTCAGCATCTATAAGTGCGTCACAGCGACGTACCGGAACTGTCTCGTCAAATACCTGTACCCGTTTACCGGCTACCTGTTCCATGCTAAGCTTCACATTGTTGTAATTAACAATCTGTCTGCGTAGGAATTTCTTAATTGTCTTATTGCAGTAAAATGCTGCACGGCCGTTCGTAAGACTCGGCACTATTTCAAGTGCGTCACTCATCAGGTCAACGAGATTTGCAGAAGTTCCTTCACCTTTGACATTAAGCTGAGTAACATCAATATTCGCAATGCGGACCACATATCTCCAGTCGCGCAAAGACAGGCCGGCTTTCCATAAGAAATGTGATACAAGTGCCTGATAATAACCGCCGTCATCGGCCTTCACGCGCTGTTCGCCCAGATCTTCATGCTGCAAGCCGCTTATCTGACCTTTCGGAAAAATCCCGCGACATGTTGAATCACCCCAGATTACAAGCCAGATAGAAGTATTATTACTACCACTGCCGCCGGCATCAATAACATTCTCGCCGTTAGGGGCACTCAGTGAAGAATAACGGGGAGCAAATCCCAGAAATTTTTCAGGATCCGTATTAAGATTGCCGTAAAACAGAGTTTCGGCCATATCCTGATTAAGTCCCTCAAGGAATGGATGTTCTTCGGAAAGTCTGAACTCAGCTGTATTTCCGTTAAGTGCGGCAAGCGCCTTGTCAATATCTGAATACGCTTCCAGCATTCCGCATGTATCAGTCACCTGTACAGTTGTGCTTTTTTTAGATTTGACACCTCCGTATAAAGCTCTCCACGTACCATGCGGAAGCCCTGAACGAATTGTAGTCTTGTCGCCGTTGGCGAGGTTTCCTTCTTTCCAGACCATGTCATCAAGAATTTCATTAGTTGTGCGCAGGATTTCAATTATCCTGGCTATTTTACCGTTAGGATCGAGCCTTGAAGCCCAGTCGGCAATTGTTGGATTGAGTGCTAAATCTTCTGGCATTGTTTTCTCTCCTTATTTAGTTAACAATTATTTATTTAATGATTTATTGGTTCAAAATTATCTTCAAAATATTCTCTCGCCACTAACCACTGATCAGCATGGTCTTGAGGGTTACGTGCAATCATATCGCCCTTTTTAGGACTGCCGTTTTCAAGATCGGGGATAGAAATACTTATACTTTCCTTAAAACTACCCCGTATCTCATCCATAGTAACAGGTCTTAATTCGGCAATTGCTTTTCTTCGATATTTTTTAAATTCACTCATCTAATTTCCTTTTAAGGAAAACTGAAGCTTATAGCCTTCCAGTTCCCACAGTTTGTTTTTAATTCTTTGTTCACATATGTCGCGTCCAATTTCTTCATCATAATTAGCCGGATCAACACATGAAGCATTCTCTACAATCTCAAAACCGTTTGGAAGAGTCACACAAATCACAAGAGTTTTCTCT
This sequence comes from Victivallales bacterium, assembly GCA_021733985.1. Lineage (GTDB taxonomy): Bacteria > Verrucomicrobiota > Lentisphaeria > Victivallales > GWF2-38-69 > JAIPJT01. The sequence goes on from JAIPJT010000013.1 coordinate 39,678, forward strand.
CCCAACTTGCAGTAATTTTTTTTAGAACAGTTAAAAAGTACATCAATTTGTTCAGAAGTTACCGTATTCTTTTTTTCTAATTCACAGTCCATATTCTTTTCCTTTCTATATTAATTATTTGAACTCATTGTCGGATACATTAATTCAGCAGTTGAACGCTTGGTATTATTCGAATGGTCAACACTGTCCGCAAAAGCCGGCTCTTTTTTCATAGCGTTGCTGATATTCAGCACAAATCTGAAAAAATCAGGATCACTACCGAGCCCGTTTTCATCAAGCTTGCTTTTCAAACCGTCCGGAGCATAGCTGCTCAATACTTCACGGGCATTCTCAAGATTTCCTTCCAGCTTATCCCCTCCCAAAACAGAATCGCTTTTAATAACTTTTTCATTTTCAGCAATCTTTTCCTGCAAATGCTGAGCCATTTCCGTTTGAAACTGTTCTTTTATACCGGGAATAATTTTCTGTATATTCTTACTTGAAAGATCTATTAATGCCTGGGCTTTTTCATTATCGAGGCCTGCTTCCTTCACGAGCTTTTTGTATTCATTCAATCCGTCCTCATCAGGAGTAAATCCTTCCGGGAAATTAAATTCATACTCGTTATCATTGCCTCCGTTTTCTTTACCGGTAGGAGTTCCTTCATTTCCTGTCTTTTCCTTACCGCCTGAAGGAGTTTCTGAATTAGGCGCATCATTACCCTTGTCATTGCCGTTTGGCTGTGAAGAGGTATCAGTACCCGGTTTAGTATCGGGCGCATTCCCGGCGTCGTTACCGAGAGGAGCACCGTTCTTATCCATATTATCTGTTAACATTCATCATCTCCTATATTAGATTTTATTGTTATTTCACCCGCCTCGGAGGGTGAAGCTTCGATCATACTTGCAATTAACTGCAAACCTACATTTCTTTCACCCTCGAGAAAATCCCTCATTTTTTCATCATTCGAAAAAGAGCTCTGAAAAATATGACTTCTGCAGAGAATACCACGCAATACAATTTTCCCCGCTCCTGTTCTCATCACTTCGCGAAGTGAGTCTATATATTCATCATATCGATTGTTAATTTCTTCATCCACTTTCACCACCTCATGCAGATTTAATTATTTTTTCAAGAGCATTTTCATTAGCTCCCACTTTTGTATCACTTAAAGTCTTGGCTTCATCCACCAGTTCTTTCTGCTGTGCCTGCTGCTGTGCCTGCTGCTGCTGCATTGCAATCGCCTGTTTTGCCGCTGCCACCTCTTCATCACTGTTGATCACATTAGGCGGCGCATTCATAATATTGCTGTATTCCTCAATCGCCTGATTAGTATTGAATTTCAGAACTGCATCGGGATTGAACTGTGCGAGTTGCCCCACAAACTGTGCTGTTCTTTCAATCGCCGCGCGTCCGACCATTTTCTGCGCCTGAGCCAGGATACTGATATATTGAATCTGAATAGGTGTTCCCTCAAGGTCCGGCGGCGGAGGAGGCAGCTGATTGTATTTATCGAGAATTTTGTAAGTACGTGAAATTAGAATATCTAAAAGTTCAGATTGAAACCTCTCTATAACAGGGCCCAGCACCATGAGTTTATCTTCATGGCGCTGGACAACTTCCGTAGCAGTCATACGGTGAGGATCATTCATGAAAAGAGCAAGAAAAAGTTCAGCATATGAATTACGATTAATACGCTGTTCAACTTTGTCTATTTTGTATGCAAGCTGTTCAAAATTAAGATTAACATTATACAATGAAGAAATCGAATTAGGCCCTTCCTGTCGTGAAAAATATGTAATACCGCCCGGTACATTCATATGCCTGGTGCCTTTCAGACTGTCCGGAGCCTGGAGCGGCGGATTATAAGCTTTTTTCAAAGCCCGGTTATAATCTATTTCCATCGTCTGAAGCTGTTTCACATCACCGAGAATCGTTTCTCCCACACCGTGCCCGTAAATTTCACATCCGGAAATATCCCAGCGCGGAGCAACAAACGGAATCATATCATATACAGAAATTTCAAGAAAATCATCGCCGCCGTTTTCCTCCCAGTAAACCGACTCATAAACTATATCATCTTTTGCTACACGGCTGTCAAAATAATTAGTCGGCTGTATAATATTGTACACATTAAAACGGTTCATCGATTTATTATTAAATGCACTTTTTACCGATTCAGAAACATTGTCTTCTCCGAACTGGCTCACTATCTGATATGCAGACATCGATATTTTCCGCATCATCCCGCACGGCTGATAAAGATCATCCAATGTAATATAATATTCTCCAATTGTATAAGGCCTGCAGCGTATCATTGTGCGACTGCCCTCCAGAATCATCATCGCACCTGTACCGAATACCTGACATTCCCGGTACAAAGTATGAAGAGCCGAATATAAATTACTGCGCTGAAATGTATCTTCGAGTTTATTCCTGACAAGATACAACCACTCCTTAACCGGCCTGTATGAGGCTAAATTTTTATCCGCTAAAGTCAGGTTAAACCAGGAACGGCTCTGCGGAGTCAATCCGGACATAAGCCCCGACGCGAGGATATTCATATCATACGTAGCACTGCTGTTGATTATTTTTTGGTCCTTCCGCTGCCCTGCATTTGCGAGAGACGCCGAGCTGTCAACAAGAGGACGTCCGGCATAGGGCAAAATATAATCTTTTAAATCGCGCCACGTCACTCTCCATGATGAAGTTTCATTATACGCTTCATCAAATATTCTCTGATATGTAGAAACCTCACGTCCTTTAATTTTCATTTTGAAATTCCCAGCAGAGTATTTTTTTTAGTATCGGCTTTTTTCTTAACTCCAAGCGGACTTGTTAATATCGTTGACCCGATTCCCTTAGCTTTTTCAGCCTGCTTCTTTACCTTCGCTGCTTTCTTTTTCCCGTACACAGCTTTTTTCGGTTCTTTCGGCGCTTCGGGAAGCGGTTCAGGTTCCGGAAAGTCCGGTGTACTTGCACTAAAACACATAATCAACTCCTATTCATATGGATTAAATTCACAATCTGTCATATATATATCATCCTGATTCGACTGCAGTTCCGAAGGAAACGGAGCAGCTGTTAGCTCCGGAAAACGTGCATCTAAATCATCATCAATAATACGTGCAACACAATCGAGCATATCGTCATACTCCGAGACCGGAAATTCAAGATATTCATGCTGCACAAAAAGCTGCACAAAATCCTGAACTCTCTCCTCGTAATCAATAAAATGAAGAACATGCGGAAGATAAAAACGGGAATACTGAAATAGCGGCACCAACCTTAAAATACGATCATTTTTCGGTACCTTCCCGGCCAGCGGTGTGATATAAAAACGGTAATTCTCCTGTTCCTGTACATACTCTATATGTGAAATATCAGCCTGCATTCCATAATGTTCATACCCGACCCCAAGCGGATGATACCTGCGATGAAACTCAAAAAGCTTCTGTGTTCGTTCGGTGAGATTAAGACGATCCCGTATTCCGTCTATTAAATAATAATTATTATCTGGAGCCAAAGCTATTACAGCCATCACTGTATAATCAGAATGCTTTTTCTTCGTATTAGCAGGATCAACTATAATATAATAATTCCAGTTCTCTGTATTTTTCAGCTGATCATAATACTGCAGCCAGTCTTTTTTAAATCCCATAGCTTTATCACTCACAGGATTAAGCAGCAGCTGACACGAAAATGTATATACTCCCAAATCTCTTTTCTTCTTTTCCAATTCCTCAACCGACAATAAAACCGGATTCCCTTTTTTGGTCCCGTCATCAGTAGCCGCATGAATCCGGGGAATAACGGACCCTCTTTCCATCATAGTCGCATAAGTATCATTAAATGCATAACGCGTACCTGTGTAGCGCGCCCGTCCGTTTTCGGTGCCGAGATTAAGAGACAGTTCCCACGCTGAAGTAACTTTTTTGATCTGTTCCGGTGTAGTCACACTTTCCCGCGTCACCACATCATCATACACAAGTAATTGAAAATGCCGACTGGTCGGCTGTCCGTCAACAAGACCATGCGCTTCCACCGTAGCCTCTTTCGGATTGCCTTTTCTCTTAACAATAATCCCTGTGTCCAAAGTCCATTTCGGTGATTCGCTTTGCGGATTACTGTATAAAATCTCAGGAAATAAATTCTGTAAATAATGATTACGCTCAAACTCTCTCTTGATTTGGTCCAGAAAAGCTTTGGCGATTGGTTTAGTATGTGAAAATATCCCCACCGTAATATCCGAATTCTTAAGAACTGCCTGAAGAGTATTAGCAAATGTCTGTATAGTCGATTTATAATGAAAACGCGCCCACAAATCCAAATGTCCATCCGGAGCTGCTTCCACTTCCCTCACACGCTCATATATCCAGTCTCTGTTAACATCTTTTCGCTGACACGCAATAAACAAAAGATAAAATAAATCTTCAGTACACAATATTTTCTGTGCTTCAATATCATTATCCGCAAGGACTGAATAGTATAAATTAACACTCTGTTCTCTGGTTAGATCATTATTTATCATTTTGACCCTCCAGAATAAGCTTTTTACGTTCGGCGAGATCGACCTGTCTTATTGCTATCGGCTTTTCTCCGCCTTCGTGCTGCTTGACATCAACAAACATCTTATAAATCCGGGCGAGCCCTTCCCATGCTCTCATACGGATATTACCATTTTCACTGTTAATGGCTTCGTGAGTGATTCCGTTTTCAATAATATCTGCATTAAGTTTTACAAGAGAAGAGTCAATATAGAAGCGTCTATCGATCGCGTGCACTATTTTGCTTTGTCTGTCCCATTTCTTACACTGATCGATTGAAATATGTTTAATACGGTGTTGTCGAAGCTTTTTTAATGTTCTCGTAGGAGTACCCGCATAATACTTAACGTATAATTTCTGATCAGGTGTTAACTCATATTTTTTGCCTTTACGTGCCATAAAAAAAAGCCCTCTCTTTAAGAGGACTTATAAAGCCGGATAATATTCCTTACAACATCAATGTCACTTATTGGCACTTATTGGCACTTATTGGCACTTATTGGCATAATTTGTCACCCCTTTATACTCAATAAAACTAAATTTACTATGTTTATTTTTCTTCCTGAAATGAGCCGCTGGCTTTCCAATATTCTCTTAATTCTTTTTTTGAATAAAAATACATTCCGGAAATTCTTTTAAACGGGATTTCAGGATTTTTCTTTTGCCGATCTCTTAACAGTGTTCTTTTAGACAAGTCAAGAAACTCTGCAGCCTCCGCCGTATTAAGCGAATCATCTTTCACACTTTCCATAACAGCTCCTTTTATTTAATTTTACCCAAAACTGAGAATTGATATAAATAGCTAATAAAATCAATGAAGATAATATTAACAGTATGAATGAAATAGTTAGATATATATTAAGAGTACTCATTTTCCTGCTCGTGCTTTTTAATTAATTCCCTAAATTGACTTAATATTTCTGATTTTTTGAAAGGCTTTTCTTGTCTTATGCGAACAGAATAACTTCGTTTTTCCTGTGTTTTCACTGAGCAGTCTATTGCTCTGTCTTCAATATATTCTGCCATTTTATCTATTAATTTCTCAAGTCGTGTTACTTCGAGTAGCCTATTTTCTAATATTTCCTGGGATTGCTTAAAGCAGTTTTTGTTTTCCTCATTACAGTTTTCTGAAAGATATGCTAAGCCATAATCAGTTGCATATTGATTAATATTATTCCATAGACTTTCCACAAGTTCTGACATTTCAAATTTTGATTTTTTGTTTGTTTTCATTGTTCTGCTCCTGTTTTAGTTTTTATTTTACATCGCGCCATATTGCCCACGCGGTTGCAGCCTATCTTGTGCTGTCCACCACTTCCATTTGCCGCCCCGCTTAACTGCAATTCGCTCGCCTTTTTCAGTCTCAACAGCCTTTGCGTAGTGGCCTGCCTGAACCCCAAGATTCTCTGTAACCTTGTACTTCTTGCCTTCAATCTCAATTTTTGGCATACTGACCTCCTGTTTTAATATTTATTCTGGATAAAGTTCAAAAAATCTGTTATGTTTCTCCGGGTCTTCTCTTAACTCTTCAAGATTTTCATACAGTTCCTTAAGAAGGACAGAAAGAAGTTGATTGTAGTTTTCCGGTTGTTTCTCCAACTGTTCAGAAGCTCCAATCATTAACCCTTTTAAGCTTATGTTCATTTAATTCATTCTCCTATATTTCAACTTGTTTCAAAACTATCCTCACGCTACGCACTACCCCCCAAAATCGCCAATAGTGCCGATAGTGCCTATAGTGCCGATTTTCGCCTCAAGAATCGCCGTCGTCTTTTTTTGTGTTTGAGGCTAACAAAAAAAAATATTTTTTTGATGTAGCAAAACAGGCACAAAATAGAATGTAACCTGAAACTCTTCTATCGATAAGGAAAATCACGGCTTATTTCCTCCTCATCATCAGCAAAAATATCATCTATAAAATCATTCGTATCATAGTTCGTTAAATTAAGATACATAAGAGTTGTTTCACGATTTTTGTGTCCTAAAGCCTTTTGCACCTGAGTAATCGGATCAAGATCTTTATATGCTAAATTTCTCTTTTTTAACCCTTCAAAATATTCTTTAATTTTAATCGCATACGATTTTCTAAGACTGTGCAAAGCTTTCTTGCCGTCCATGTCTAATAACCGGTTGGCTTTTTCTTTAACCATTGCATATACTGCTGAATAACTCAACGGCCGCGCACTCCGGCGCTTGTCTCTCTTCCGCCCGGGAAACAAATAACTCTCTTTATATCTGAAATTACGTTTTGATAATTCGACCAAATATATTTCAAGCTTATGTTTCAAAGGACGGGTTATCTTTACTGTGCGATATTTTTGAGTTTTAGACTGCAGATAAGAAAACCGCGGCTTAACTCCCCAGGGCCCTTCGACATTGCGTCGCTTTAAAGTTAAAAGTTCCTCAATTCGAAATCCGCCCACATACAGCATATGAATAATTATTTGATTGCGCAAAAAATGTACATCCCCCTCAGTATCACTGATCAGTAATTTAATTTCGGCGGATGTCAAAGGTTTACAACCACTACCCATAACTTATTTCTTTCCATGTTTTTCTTCTTGAAGAAAACCCTTTTGCTTGGCTTTCTTGAATCGTTTTCTTAACACATGAAGCTCCCGGCATTCATCCGGTTTTCTTTCACACCCGCTCTTTTTTTTCATAGACTGTCTAAATATTCCATACAAACGTCGAGTTTCCTGACGAGAAATATGGTCGGAAAGTTTTAATTCATTTTTCATCTTTGTTATTATCCTTTCAATCGGCGCACTGATATGTTCAATATCTGCCATAACCAATCCTTTTCTGCCAGGGAAACGGCACCGGTTCCATTGTATCCCAAAAAGCTCCGCAATAGGAATCATAAGCAAGGGAAAGGTTAAAAGGACTTATCAGACGCGTTTTATCACTGTAAAAATTAGTAGGCTTAACTCTTAAGTCAGCATCTTTGCGAATTTCTTTATCCTGGAATAAAAAACTTACAATATGAGCCGAATTTTCTATGGCTGACGATCCGCGGAGATTATGAACCCGCGGAATACCGTCCTCTCCTTCTACACGATTGAGCTGGCAGAACAGCGTAATTGCACAATTATATTTAACTGCAAGATTAGCCACCCCCTCCATAATCATTTCATATTCCTGATGTTGCTTTTTATATCCGTTGTAATTTATTTTCATTGCCTGAAAATAATCAATATACACCTTGTCCAATCGTGTTTTCTGGGCTAAGTTCCAAAGTTGATAATCAATATTTTCAACACTGTGTTCATAATTGTCTCTTCCGAATATTTTAAGATTTTTGTCATGGTTTCGAAAAAAACCAAGTGCATCACGAAAAGCTTTTTCGCCGCCATACGGAAACCCGCGTATCATATTGATATAGGAACTCGTAGAAAAAATACAGGCAAGCCGCTGATATAATTCATGGGCATTACTTTCGCAACAGAAAAAAACTGTATTAATTCCCGACTTAAGCTGGTCCCGGATACAACTTAAACCGAACGCTGTTTTCCCCAACCCGCTACGCGCTGCAACAACATTCACCTGACCACGAAAAAGATGAACATAATCTCTTACTTTCTCCATGGAATAACTTACCAGATCCGGTTCCTGATTATCCTTCCGTACTGTAGCTTTTTTTTCTGCATCACTAATAATCTCATCTGTACTTAATACTTCAATTCTCTTGACTTCATTTCTAATCCTCCGAAGATTTTCTTCATAATCAATTAAAGCTTTTTCCACATTCACGCTTTCAATTATTTCGGGCAATTTCTTTTTATATTGAGCCTGTAACTCATTTTTTGCCCAGGCTTCTTTCAGCTGAATAATATAACTGTCCAGCTCCACTGTCGTTGCAATCTGGTTTTGAACCTCCAGCAAAAACTGCATTGAATTTTCATATTGAGGAAATTGAGAAACCAGGCTTACACAATCAGCAGGCTGATACTCCATTATCAGCTTTTTAATATCCTTGAAAAGCTGCGTGTTATATGCGGAAGTAAAATGTTTCTCGGACAATCTTACAAGTTTTGTACGTGCCTGAATTACATCTTCTGATGATATCAGCATCAGTATTCCCAACACTTTATTTTCGATTATTTTTAATGATATAAAAGTCATACAGTCATACAGCGGTTGATTTAAGTTTTTCTACTTCAGATTCGTAGTCTGAATTTTTATCTGTATTTTTTTCCGGAGAGTTGGAATAGTCCCGGTTACGCCTCTCCCAATTACGTACTGCCGCTTTCCAGTCCTTCATCTTGCTTGAACCAACCATCCAGTTTTTAGATTGGTAAAAATCATAGAAACGTTCAGGATCAATATTGTTTTCCCTTTCTTTACAATATATTTTTATTTCTGAAACAGAAGGCGATGAAAAACGTGAGTTTTTTCCCCTCTTCTTATTATCTGTTTTAATATCTGTGTTATTATCTGGTATAGGTTTGCCCTTTGGACAATTGAGAGTTGCCCTTTCGACAATTGACATTTGCCCTTTCGACAAGTCGAAGGTATCCGATTGGGCATAGCAGAAAGACTCCAATAACTTTAAACCAAAATCAGTTAAGGTATACCATTTTGTTCTATCAAATTTTATCTGGTTAAATTCACCGGTTTTTATATATCCGCCCTTCTCCAACTTAAATAAAGTATTTCGAATTTGCTTTTGGGTAAGATAAGGGAAAATTTCCTCAAATGCTTTAAGAGAGTTATAACTCCACCAAGTACCAGAATGATAATTTTTATTGTTCGCTTTATTTCTTTGGTACCAGAAAAAAATATGTTGTAAAACAATAGATTCTCCTAAACCAATTTTCGTTGCCAATTCAACATCAAAACTATGGTTCATTGGTACCCTCCACTAAGTTAACCTGATTTATATTTCTCGGATTATTTCTCGGGTTATTTTTATTACCAATCCACATCCTGATCGCTTCTATCGGTTCAATTTTAATTAACTCAGGAAGATATAGTCTTATGGCTTTTTCCCCGCGTTTAGCACGATATGAATTAAACGCGTTCACTGCTGCAAGTTCGTCCAATACACCGTTAGAAGTTTCCCACCTTCGGACCAGAACCGCTGCTTCTTTATCTCTCAGCTCATCCAGACATATAAGCAGTTTCTCTTCGTCAGGAAGCTCATTATCAGGATCAAGATGTGCCGGATTAAATACAGTACAATTCAACATTTGAACGCATACCGTTGCCGTCTGATCAAAATCATATTTATAATTATTATTGCCGGTAATTGGTCCCAGCAGTTGTACTTTTTCTTTCATAACTTTCACCTCTATTAAAACTTTAAAAATATCTTGCTTCCCATTTCAGACATTTCCGACAGACAATTCTGCCGTCCTGAAATACTACATCAAACTTGCTCAGACTGTGATCACCGCATTCATCACACCTGAATACCTCTTCCTGGTCCGGACAGTACTCCGGAGTAAAATAACACTGGCGTCTGTGCGCAGCCGGGATATGACCAACCATTAATTCACCCCTTTCTCCAATCAAAAGTTAATATTTTCTTTATCATATTTTTCCAGTACAACCGCCTTCTAAATAGACAGTTATAATTACAGCGTCCATATAACTGATTGCACTTTTTACAGTTGAATCCCATATTAACTTTTCTTCTTTCTTTTTTTCATTTTCTTAAGTTTATCAATTAACTCATCTATCCAATCACGATCCAGAAGGAGCGAAGTTTGAATCTCACAATCCTCTTTCTGTTCGATATTTTGTTTAATTTCGAAAAAGAGAGGTCCCACCGGAGTAACCTCCGGCTTTAAATGTTTCGCTTGGCCAGTACTTTCTACAAATTCACTCATGTTTATGCTCCATTTACTCTGTTCACTTTTTCCTTTTTAAACTTGAAATATCATCTTGTTGAGATTAAGATAATAATTAAGGCCTGACCGTTTCTGTATTTCTACAGTTTCAGTCCGGACAGTTCTTTTGCGAAGATTTAAGCTTCTCACGGCCATCTTCGCATTTCTTTTTCTTGATAGCTTCATAATTTCTCCTGTTTGTTTTTCTTATTTTGAGTCGAAAGACGATTGAGACGAGACTTATTTTCTATAATGCACCTTCGGCCGACGTCCGGCCGAAATATTATGCAGCGCATTATCAATATGCGTAAAATTATAAAGTTTGGTCTTATGTGAGAGTGGAGATACTCTCACATATCCCTTTGTTTCAAATTCATCCAATACTTTTTTAGATACACCAAATACTTCATTGGCCTTTGCCGCCGTTCCCCAGCAGTCATGTTTTGCTACAACCATTTGCATATTACCCTCCTTATGTTGAAATTAATTGTTATTTATATTATTATTATTTTTAAACTCTAATCGAAAGGATCTTCTGATGATTAATTCCGGCCAATGTCCTTATTGTAAAACAATTCTTTATTCATTGACCGTAGAAGAGGTTAAACTGAAAATTGGCTACTCTTCTAATGGCTGGCATGGCTTATCTTATTCGTGCCCAGTATGCCATAAAGTTATATCCGTGCAGATAAATCCGAACCTCCTGAATAAAGATCTTGAAAAAGCTTTAAAAAACTCTCATAAACCCGGGTATTAAATTCTTCTATTTCCGATACAGTAAATAAATCAGGTGCCCGACGAGTTATAATACCAGCCAGTAAACTCGATGCTTCTTTAAACTTTTCATCCATTTGAGAATCTTCGTTCATCTCTTTTCTCATTTGCATATTACCCTCCTTATGTTGAAATTAATGTTTTTCAAATACTACTGGTTGTATTTTTATTGAAAATTTTTTTATGCTCTTCTTTAATTATTATACTTAAAGTTGCAGCCATGGTGCGTTGTTGCACTTGCGCTATTTCTCTTAATTTGTGCTTAATATCGGAATTAGCACCGATAGAAGTGTAATTGTATTTATACTTTTTTTTCATATTTAAGACCTCCTTTGATTTTAATAATAAACTCTACTGGTAGTATTTCAAGAGTTGTTTTATAAAAATTAATAGATTTTTATTAATAATATTAAAAAATTAAACAAGAGGTAAGAGATGAAACAGATCAAAATTAATAAAGCATTCAGAAAAGCTCTGAGAGAGGCTATTAACGAGGTAGGATCCCAAGTTGGATTTGAGAAAAAAACAGGTGTTAGCCAAAAAGCATTAAGTAAAATTTTAGCAGAGAAAACTAATTCAATTCTTGATACAACTTATGAAAAAATCTACCCCTACATTAAAAAATATTTAAGCAAAGAAGAAATTTCCACACTGAACCACGCAGTCAACAATCACAATTCCCATATCCATCAAAACGTCTACAACCATAACCCGGACCATATATCGCGCAAAGAACTCATCGGCAAGATCATGTCTTCCGATACTATAAATTCCGAAGAAAAACTAAAATTCATAAAAATAGCCAACGAAATATAATTTAATCATCCAGGATGTGATATGTATTCAACTGAATTAAGATGCCCTGCATGTAAATATCCTATAATATTAGAATCAGATACTGACTTACTAATGGGACATTGTCCGATTTGTGATTTTTTTATAAAAGATAAAATGGTACAAAAAATCAGAAGATATTATTCTTTAACTTTGTCGGAAAAAATAGATATATTAATTCATAACATATTTTATTTTGCTAAATTCAGAGGAATAATACCCTTCCAATTTATATTTATATTCATACTTTTATTGCTCGGCCGCACTTCTGAAATCTGTTGGGCTTTTGGTTTAATGTTTTATTTTTATGCCCATACATTATTATTAGGAAAAGCATGCAAAAATTATGATAAATACTTAAAAGAAAAATTTAATAATTATAAATCCGGCAAATCAAAACCAATAAATTAAATATTAAATAATACGGGGAAGTCAATGCCATTCAAACGATATATTATTTTATTCCTGCTTTCAATTTTGTTATCCAGCTGTCTTACGCAGCGTTCTTTAATCACTCCTTATTCAGCGCGCGCTCCTAAAAAATTAAATCCCAAATATTTAATGCTGGCTATCAATATTATAATTAACCAATCCAAATTCTGGACTGTCCAGAACAGCACCGTCAATTCCTTATACGCGGAAAAATGCATAAGTAACGGTAAGCATACCCTTACAGTTAAAATACAATGCAAAGAACGTACTTATACAATCACATACTATAACAGCTACAATCTAAATTACCGTGAAAGTTACTGGTCAGATACCCCCTCTATCCATCATGTTTACAATTACTCCGTTAAATCACTCATTCGTAAAATCCAGAAACAACTTCCTATCATTGCCGAACAAATTAAAGCCGAAAAATTGCAGGCTCAACAGCTTGATAATTTTATTGGAAAAACCTCCGGTACTATAATTGATCAGTTAGGCCCTCCCGATGCAGTCAACGGTGACGGGCGCGGCGGTAAAATTTTAACATATCAAATGGAAGTCCGCAAAAATCCTATTAAGACATGGGGAACAATCCGGTTCAGTTTATGGCACCCTCAGGCAAAAGCATCTTTCAATCAAAATTCCCCTTATGTTTACGAAGATTTTGTTTACTTTTACATAAACAAACACGACAAAGTATATAAATGGATGCGCGACACCAACACCAGATAAATATAAAAAATTTATAAAAAAAATAGTTGCAACTATTTTTTAGTAACAAAAAATGATATAGTATAATGACTAAAAAAGATAAATTAGAAAATAAACTAAAAAACTTAAAAAGTAATTTTACTTGGAATGAATTAACAAGTTTAGCTAAACAGTTTAACTGTGAAATAATTACTCGAAAAGGCTCAAGACGTTTATTGTTCCATAAATCATCGAAACTAAAACAAATCTTTCATGAGCCTCATCCAGGCAAGGAATTAAAAATTTACCAAAAAAAATATTTAATTCAATTTATTGAAGAAATAAAAATAAAGGAGAAAAAAAATGAGCATAATCACATATAAAGGATATTCAGCAAAAATAGAATATAGCCCGGAAGATAATATTATATTTGGAAAAATATTATTTATAAACGATCGCATTTTATTTGATGCAATAAATTGCGATGAAATTGAGCAGTCTTTTCATGATGCTGTAGATGGCTATTTAGAAGATTGTAAAGAATTAAATGTACCACCTGATAAACCATTTTCCGGCAATTTCAATGTACGCATAACACCTGAACTTCATAAACAATTAGCTCAAACAGTGGCACAAGAAGATTATAAGAATCAAAATCAATTTATTAAAGAAGCAATTGAAGAAAAAATCAATAATAAAAATGTTATAGCACATAAACATGAACACATTCATAAAAAAGAGTATAATATTAATATAGAACAATCAGAACAAGAACCGCTGGATTATCCTCCAAAAAACTTACCATTCGATGTCCACAAACAAAAGAATATGATAAATCATAAGGTTAATTAACAATGAAAAAACCAGCATTATTAAAAAATATAAAATTTGTAAATTATGAATTAACTAAAACAGATTATGAAATAAAAGGTGAGGCTGATGAGGAAAAAGGAGGATACTCAGAGGTAAAAACAGGCTTTGGACAGGAAATTGAGATTGACAAAAAAAATAAAAAACTTTTAATGCATTCAAAAATAATGATAAAAGTATTTAACGGAGAAATAGAAGGAGAACAAAAAGACGAAATTCTATCCTTAACTCTTCAAATAAAACTATTATATTTATACACCACCAAAAATATAGATAAAGAAAAAATTAACAAACTACGGTGGTTCTTTCAATCCCAAGCTAATATTATAAATGGAATTGTAGCTAAAAATTATTTAAGTCAAAGCCCACGCCCTTTACGCGACATACTATATACTGTATATATCCCATTATAATTTATTAAAATGCCCAAATACTTACAAAAAATGTCATACGGCTATCGTCTTAATTTTTATCTGCCAACACGTTACGGCGGTAAAAGGATCCGTATAAGCCTCGGAACATCTTCAGAGAAACGCGCACTCGAGTTACGCGATAAAATAGTTATGCCTCTTATGTATGAAAAGACAGCAGTCGACGTACTTAATGCAATAGCTGAAAAAATTGAAACCCATGATAAAAACCTTAAAAATGAAGTAGCCGAAATAAAAAATAAAATATTCGGCCGTGATGATATGGATATTGAAAGTGCTGTTAAAAAATATCTTAATTATTTAGATCGTTCATCTCTGGCCAAAGCTTCAAAACAAAATTACACTGCAGCACTTCATAGAATGCTTGATTATCTTAATCCTCTCACTCCTCTCAACAATCTTGACAAACCCATGGCCATACACTGCCGGGATTCTCTGATAGAAGATAATATGTCGCCTACACGCCTAAAATTCACATTTCAGTCATTTAGAGCGTTTTTAAGGTGGTGCGAAGCCGAAGGCCTATCAAAACCCGCATTAGTAGAGAATTTTTTAATCACGTTGCCCAAAGTTAAAAAAACTCATACTTCAGATATACCCCCTCACCTTGCGGACAAAGCCATGAACGTAATTTCTGATTGGACTCTTATTCCCCGTATTTCACGATATACCGGAATGCGACTAACAGAAGTAAGCAGCTTAACACCCAACCATCTTATAACAATGCACACTACTCTCTGCTTTCACTTAACTTCAGACATCACCAAAACATCCAGTCCGCGTATTATTCCTGTAGCCGAAAAATTAAAACCATATATAACTGACCTTCCGGATCTAAAAATAACCGCACACCAAAATGATAAATACAATCGAAAAGTAAAAACAATCCCGGGACTTGAAAAAGTATCTTTTCACAGCTGGCGCGTATATGCCAATACCCGTATGCTTGAATCAGGAATAGACAAAGCAGTCCGAATGAAAATCTTAGGACATAAAACAACCCGGGATGATATCCATACCGGTTACACATCAGTACAATTAACAGAGCTAATCAAAGCGGTAAACACAATCCCTTAATAAATTTTATTGTCACTATTTAGACACTTTTAACAATAGGGCTTTTTATAACTCTTTCTTTTGCTGTTCTTTACAAAACCTGTCTCAGACTCCCTCTCTCTCCGCCAGCTTTTTTTGTAAATGCTTGGTGTTTAAGCAAAAGTGTACCGTCAGTTGCTTCCCTGTTCCTTAATTAGCGTTGATCTTCGCACGACGAAGTTTAATCTTTTCTGAAACAAAAGGTAGGCCGCGATCTCTGACCGTGTGAGCCATAGCCCCGCTAATCCGGGGCGACGGCTTAGCGCGCCGCAATACAGCATTATTGCTAAATATATAATAAAATTATACGATTTAATGCAATATTTTACTGTATAGTAATTTTTTGTTTCAGGGGGAGAAGCGTTTAAACGATATTTCTTTTCGTGTAGCTTCTAATTAAATCAACTTGTTTCCTTTTTTTCTCTCTTACCGTTTGAAATTACTCAAAATACCCTTATCGTTACCAATAGTAACGTTACCTTGCCTGCGAAGTAACGTGGCGGAGCGTTGGATAATTCCTGAAGAACAAGAGTTAAAGGGAGTAATGTGCTTACGCATAAGAATATAATGATATTGAAAAAGGTATTGAAGTTTTGCGGAGAAAACCTATTTTTCATAAATTATCCCACTGATTCAGATCAATTCTCTTATAGGCTTATTCCCGTATTCTCATAAACCCCCAATGGATTTAGAAAAGAAAAACATACATCGTTTAGAGCTGTTAAAGCATGTGGAGGAATCTCCTCGCCTTAACAACAGAATGGCTGCGTCAAAACTCGGATGCAGTGTTAAACTTGCTCATGAATTATTGAATAAAATGGTTGAGAAAGGACTTTTCCATGTAAAAAAACACCATGCAAGACGCTGGGATTACTTCCTTACGCCTAAAGGTGTGAAGGAAAAAGCACGGCTTACTTATGAATTTCTGGATTTTTCGATGAACTTTTACAGAGAAGCGCGCAAGAAAAGTTCTCAACTGTGTAAGGATCTGCTTCAAAAAGGAGTAAAAAAAGTTTCCTTTATTGGAGCCGGCGACCTTGCAGAGATCGTCTATCTCGGTGTAAAGGAGTGGAACCTTGAACTTGAAGCCGTCTATGCAGAATCAAACAAGAAAGAATTCATGGGCCTGAAAGTTTTACCCTATAGTAAGCTTTCAACTTTTAACTTTCAACCTTTAACTAAGAACTTTATTATTTGTCTGTACAATGAAACACAACCGACTAAAAGCGAAAGATTCTTACCGGAAGAATTAAAAAATTTAATTTCAGCCAAAAATATGCGGCAATCAACTGTCAACCGGCAACTGAAAATAAATTTTTACTGGATATTTTAACCGGCAGGTTCTGTAAATTCGTAAATAGACGAATCAACAGCTTTAAGAAGAAAAGATTAAGACTTAAGACCAAGACCAAGACCAAGATTGAGATTCAGATTAAGATGAAATTTTGAAACAAATCAACGGTTCAACTAATCCGCAAATAAACAACCAATTTAGTTGATGGTTGATCAATGCTGTTGAATTAAGACGTTGGAGTTCACACTTTAGTGTGTTAGGCAGAATATTCAGCCAGACAAGCTAATCACGTCATTCGACACGACAAGAGCTTGAACTCCAACCATACACTAAAATTTGATGCTCAATTTCTTAA
>JAIPJT010000047.1 GCA_021733985.1 Victivallales bacterium
ATACGCCATACGCTAAAGTTTATACGCTGTAGTTTTATTCAACGAATAGCGTGCTTCGGCGGATAAATACGCCATACAATAATGTTTCCTGCTACGCATCATAGGCTTTGCAGGACAAGCTGGCAGATAAATACGCCATAATTATAATTAAATCGTCTTTTGTAAATCTAGTCCGGAATTTCATCCAGTGGAATTACTTTGTTTTTAGAATCCGGAACTATATGGGTCCCCGCCTCTCCTTTTGCAGCATTCCTCAAATGAGCCGGGTCAGTAATAATAGCCTGCTGTCCTCCATTTTCTATAAACTCAATTGCAGCCTGAACCTTGGGAAGCATACTGCCCGGCGCAAACTGTCCTTCTTCAATATATTTTTTTGCTTCACTGACCGTCATTTTGTCAATGCACTTCTGATTCGGTTTATTATAATTAACAAAAACTTTTTTTACTCCGGTAGATATAATAAGCACATCCGCTTTGAGCTGTGAGCCAAGTAAACTGGTGGCAAAATCCTTATCAATGACAGCATCGATACCAACCCATTGATTCTCAGGTGTCCTGATTACCGGGATACCCCCTCCCCCTCCGGCAATTACGCAAAAGCCGGTTTTCAGAAGTATTTCAATAGCTTCTTGTTCTAAAACCATTTTAGGCCTGGGAGACGGGACAACTCTTCTGTACCCCCTGCCGGCATCTTCCATATAAAAACTTTTAGGATACATTTTTTTCTGTTTTTCCATTTCCTCCTTTGACATGAAGGAGCCTATAGGCTTAGACGGATTCTGAAAAGCAGGATCTTTTCCGTCAACTTCTACCTGTGTAACTAATGTTATAGCGGTTTTTAGCATATCACCTTTATAAAATTCGTTGCTTACTTCTTCTATCAGAGACCTTTTCCTAAATTCATTATCCATAGCCTGCTGAATCTGATAACCAATGGATCCCTGGGTGTCGGCATCACAGTTTACTAAAGGGACTGAATGTATTCCTGAAAGTTCAGCGGCTATTTCTGAACGCCTCAGCATAAATCCGACCTGAGGGCCGTTCCCATGGCTTACAACCACATTATACCCCTCCTGAATTAGGTCTGCGATATGTCTTGCTGTTTCACAGATGGCCATATACTGGTCTGCAATAGAAGTTTTTGTTTTATCTTTTATCAGTGAATTCCCACCAATTGCAACAACGGCTAAGCTCTTCATAATTAAATTACCTTTTTTTAAAACAGTTTTAGTTTATTTAAGGGAAGTATCAGTGTATATCAGCTCTAAAAAAAAACAAAATTTTCAGCTTTAATCAAACACAGCAGAGTAAACCCTTTTCGTGTAACACCTAATTATATCGAAATTATAATTTAAGTCAATTTACTTACAGTAGTTATATCAAATTAATATTTGCATTAAAATATTCAGTAATTTACCTTAAACCTTTTACAAAAACCGGGTAATTCAGGTTTTCCACGAATCCCGCCGCAACAGTGTTTCGGCAAAATTTAGTCTTCCCTGCAGGACCTGCACCAAGATATTTTTCTGAAAATTTGTAGATATCAGGAAAACGAAGATATACAGGAAGTTTCCTATTTGCACTGATTATATTTTTATCTATTAAATATTTTGAAACTTCTTTAATTGTTTCATTCACAGATTCACATGGTTTTCTATAACAGGGATACAGAATGAGTTCCGTTATTATAGGCTCAAGTTTATAAATTTCAGCAAGAGGTTCAAGTGAAATATCAATTTTAAGAGAAGGAAAAAGTGAACTTATACCATTTAGGTTTATTAATTTGTTTTCAATGAAATATATTGTTTCCGGCGACAGCATCGATTCGATTTCTTCGGCAGACAGTATCCAGGGAGAAGAAAAAGAATTCCTAAAAATGAAAGTGTCAATTTCGGGCCCCCTGATCTCTTTGTTTTTATAATGCCTACCTAACTCTGTAAGCAATTGAGGCTCTGCCTCCTGAATTTTTAAAAGTTTACAGGCTTTTAAAACTCTGTCAGCAACAGTTGCCATGTCCTTCTCTTTGAGCCCGAACCTTGTCCTAAACAAAGATTTTAAAGTATTCAAATTAACAATAATCGAATCTATAGAAATCTTATTATCCTTTTTGAAACTTTCTGCAACAGAAGGGAAACCGGTATCTTCAAGTATTTTTAAAACAAATGAGCTTATTTCTGATTCTGAAAATGTAATGCCGTTTTCAGACTGAAAAGAAAGCGCGCTTTCAACTGCATTTGATATATCCTCTGCCAGCCAGTAATCTTTGATACCAGCAGAAATACAGCTGTTTACTAATTTGGTTTGCAAATCTTCTGAGTTGAAGGCTTTTTTAGTGCCGTCACTGGAGATAACCATTACTGTAGATGGGCTTATATATATCATTAAATTACCTTTATAAAATTATTCTTTTTCAGCTTTATTCAACAGTCTGATTTCTTCAATAAACCGCTCAATATCTTTGAAGTCTCTATAAACTGAAGCAAAGCGAACATATGCAACTTCGTCAAACTTTTTGAGTTCACTCATAGTGCGTTCACCAATTACCCTTGAGCTTACTTCTCTGTCAAAATCATGTTCTAATGATAATGTTACCTTATCAACAAGTTCGTCTATTTTCTCATCACTTATAGGCCGCTTCCAGCAGGCATTTTTAATACCGTTTCTCAGTTTTGCTCTTTCAAACTCCTGCCGGCTTTTATTACGTTTAATTACAGAAATTTCACTTTGGATAATCTCTTCATAAGTAGTAAAACGCTGTTGGCAGTTCAGGCATTCACGTCTTCGCCTCACCGCTTTACCTTCTTTTACTAATCTCGAGTCTACAACTTTATCTTCCTTGCAATCACATTTTGGACATTTCATGAAATACCTTTACTAAACTTGAATTTTGCATGAAACAGGTTGAATTTTTTCAGCTCTGCCTGTCTTTATATTGTAAGAAACAACGACTGCATCAAGGCGGATAATACCCTTTTCAACAACGTTCAATCTTCTCGGCATACCGTCAGTAAATTTAGAGACAACATCTTCAACTGATCTGCCGAGTATTGAAAAATCTGCGCCGACCATCCCGGCATCGGTAATATAAGCTGTTCCTCCCGGTAATATTACTGCATCTGCAGTCTGCACATGAGTATGTGTACCCAAAACAGCTGTTACTTTACCGTCAAGTAATCTACCCATAGCGATTTTTTCGCTTGTTGCTTCAGCATGAAAGTCTACAAAGATGCATTTAATTCTCGAAGGAAGCCGGTTTAGAATTCCGGTTATTTCTTCAAAAGGACACCAAATACCGTCCTTCATATATATTGTACCAAGCAGATTTATTACAGCAATTTCGCCACCGGCAGGAACCCTAAATATTTTATAGCCGTATCCTGGCTGTTTAGGATTTAAATTAGCTGGGCGCAGTACATTTTTCTGGCTTTTAATTTCCTGTGCGAAACTCTTTTGAGCCCAGACGTGATCCCCGAGCGTAATTACATCTATATATCCATCACTTCCCAATAGGTCATTTATGCACTTTTCATTAATACCGCTGCCACCCGCAGAGTTTTCTCCGTTTGCAATACAGAATGAACAGTTATATTTTCTTCTAATTTCAGGGACTAAAGTTTTTGCGGCTTTCCTGCCACCCTTCCCTACAATATCTCCCACAAATAAGAGATTCATAACAGTTACCCGTTTTTTCTCTCCCTGAAACATCAATTATAATGTCAGGGTAAATTTATTATTTAATTGTAAAAATATCACACATTTATAAATAGTGCTGTATTTACGGCGCGCTAAGCCGTCGCCCCGGAGTAGCGGGGCTATGGCTCACCCTGCTTCGTACCGTTTAGGCACTACGCAGGGCAGGCAGTTTTTCGTCTTAACTATTTCTGAGTATTACGGCGAAAGATCGCGCTCTACCAGTTTGTTTCAAATAGAATTAAACTTCGTCGAACGAAGATCAACGCTAATTAGATGTTACACGAAAAGGTTTCATGCTCTGCGGCCTATTACTTTGAGGCGGTTTTTGGCTTTTTCTGAAATATTTCGATGCTGTAGCATAGAATTTTTTCAGACAACTTTTTCAGTTTTGCTACATTAACGTCCAAACCTGCCAAAACCCAGTCCAGCGATTAGGGTTGCGACTTTTTATTTTGCATAATTAATTGCTCTTGTTTCCCTTATAACCGTAATCTGAATTTTTCCCGGATAGTTCATTTCTTTTTCTATCCTCTGCCCTATTTCACGAGCTATATAATGAGCCTTTTCGTCTGTTATTTTATCCGGTTCCACCACAACTCTTATTTCTCTTCCTGCCTGTAAAGCAAAACAGTTATCCACCCCTTCGAAGCTTCCTGCGATATCTTCAAGTTGACTGAGACGTTTGAGGTATAATTCAGTTGTTTCGCTTCTGGCACCCGGGCGGGATGCACTTAGAGTGTCACAGGCATTTACTAAAACTGCATAAGGAGTTGTCTGGTCAACTTCTCCGTGGTGAGCAGCTACAGCATTTATTACATCCGGATCCTCTCCATTTCTTCTAAGAATATCAGCACCGATTGCTGCATGTGTCCCTTCAACTTCGTGGTCAACAGCTTTTCCTATATCGTGAAGCAGTCCAATACGCCTTGCCTTTTGTTCGTCCAAACCTAATTCTGCTGCTATCATTCCCATAAAATAAGCAGTTTCTTCAGAATGTTTCAGTACATTTTGAGAAAAGCTGTATCTAAACTTCAGCCGTCCGAGCAGTTTTATCAGTTGCGGGGAAATCCCCTGTATACCCATATCAAGAACAGAGTTGCCTCCTGCGTTCATAATGTCTTTTTCAACTTCTTTAGTAACTTTTTTAGTAACTTCCTCTATACGTGTTGGATGAATGCGGCCGTCCTGTATTAGTCTTTCCAGAACTATTCTGCCGATTTCTTTTCTTACCGGATCGAAACAGGATATAACTACTGCTTCAGGAGTGTCATCAATAAGTATGTTTACTCCGGTAGCAGCTTCAAGAGAACGAATATTTCTCCCGTCACGTCCTATAATTCTGCCTTTCATTTCATCTCCCGGAAGAGGTATTGTTGCAGCTGTTCGTTCATATGTACAGTCGGATGAATATCTCTGTATAGCTGAAACAAGAATTTTCTGCGCTTCTTTTTCAGCTTTCTCGTTAGCTTCCTCCTGTATATTCTTTATATATACACCGGCTTCGTGTTTCAGCTCCTGCTCCAGTTTGCTGAAAAGCATTTGCCTGGCTGATTCCCTGTCGAGTTCCGCTATTTTCTGCAGTTCAATAATCTGCCGGTCTATTTTTTCTTTTAAATCCTCTTCTTTAGCGCTGGCCCTTTCCCGGGCATTTTTAAGCTCCTGCTCCTTTTTTTCAATCAGGTCATATCTTGAATCGAGTAAATCAAATTTTTTATCAAGATTTTCTTCGCGGGCATCAAGCCTCTGTTCAAGTTTGTTCTGTTCACGTTTTCTTTCTTTTATTTCATTTTCAAAATTCTCTCTTAGTTTTAATACTTCTGCTTTAGCAGAGACCTTCCCTTCTCTGATAAGGTGCTCCGCTTCTTTTTTTGCTTCTTCCTTTATCCTGTTAGCTTCAGTAACAGCAGAATCTCTTCTATTTCTTGAGATAACCCAGAACAGGCCCATCCCGGCTAAAAAACCGATACCCAATTTTACTAATACTAACATTGTTGCCGACATATATTTTCTCCTTTTTAATTATTTTTAAATTGATAAATTAGCTATTCTCAGTTTTCATCTCTATTTCTTATACTCTCCCAATACTCCAAACGTTCATTAATCCTTTTTTCATATCCAAGCCCCTCGGGCCTGTAATAATTTTTGTTTACTCCCATATATTTCTGATCTGCAATTTTTTCTTTTGTATTATGGGGATACTTATATTTTTCCTTTACAGCTTCATTTGTGCTTTTGCAGTAGGCACTTTTCAGATACACGGGAACTGTCTGCGTTCTGTTACTTTTAACATCGCTCATGGCTTCTTCTATTCCGCTGTAAGCTGCATTGCTCTTGGGAGAAGTAGCACAGTAAGTTGCAGCCTGTGCCAGTAATATCCTGGCTTCTGGCATTCCAATCATTTCGACTCCTTTCATAACAGAAACCGCAAGCTGAACAGCTCGCGGGTCTGCGTTGCCAATATCTTCTGAAGCAAAAATGACAATCCTTCTTGCAATGAACATTATATCCTCACCGGCATTGAGCATTTTAGCCATCCAGTATAATGCTGCATCAGGGTCGCTTCCTCTCATACTTTTAATAAAAGCACTTATTGTATCATAATGTTCGTCTTCTCCATAGCTTAACGATTTCTGCTGAATGGATGCTTCAGCTTCATTTAAACCTATTCTGATTTTTTCATCGCCAATTCCAGTTCCGGCAGTTGAAACTGCGATTTCCAGTGCATTTAAGGCGCGTCGACCATCACCGTCACAAATTTCCGCCCAGAAATTTAAAGCCTCTTCAGAAACTTCAATATTAAATTCGCCGAACCCTTTATCTGATTTGACCGCTCTTAAAATAAGCTGTTTAATTTCTTCGACAGAAAGTGGCTCCAATCTGAAAACCATCGATCTGGATAAAAGTGGAGATATTATATAAAAATAAGGGTTCTGGGTTGTGGCGCCTATGAATCTAATATTGCCATTCTCAATATCAGGAAGCAGTGAATCCTGCTGAGCTCTATTAAAACGATGGATCTCATCAACAAAAATCACAGTTCGTTTTCCGTTTACATCCCGCCTGAAAACAGCCTCTGATATTTCTTTTCTTAAGTCTGCCACTTTAAGTGTTACTCCGGAAAGTCTTATGAAGACTGAATCAGTGACTTTAGCTATAAGTTCAGCTAAACTTGTTTTCCCGATTCCCGGAGGTCCGAAAAGTATAAGTGAAGAAAAAGTATCATTATCAATAGACTTCTTGAGAAGCTTGTCTTCTGAAAGTATATGTTTTTGTCCAATATATTCAGAAAACGAAGAAGGCCTGATCCTCGCAGCCAGAGGGATAGTATTGACATTAGTCTTTTTTACCGCTGAAGAAGTCTTTTCATTTGTTTTGTTTTGCTCTAAATCGAACAGTAAAGATGATCCCATGTGCAGCCTCCCTTTATATTTTCAGGAAAGCTGGTATGTAAGTTTTTAAGTGTAGTTTGCCTGGATAGAAAGCATAATAATCCGTTAAAATTATTGATAACCGGTTTATTAAAGCCAATAATCAAAATTTCGACTAAATATCTTCCTTTTTTAAATATATAAAAAATATTTTCAATAAAATATCTCATCTTAGCAAATCCCTACTTACTATACCGAACCTTCCGCTCGAAATAAAACTTCAAAAGCGGGTAAATATCAGATAATCAATTTATTATAACAACAACAATTTACAGATTATTTCTGATCTTTTTTTTTGTATATATAAAACTGAATCAAGAAAATTCAGTGACTTTCTATTATAATATCAAAAAGTAAAATAAAAAGTAATAAAGATAAAAAAATGTTTTATTTCTGCTGCAATATGTTATCTTATAAAATCAATAATCAGGACATATAAACACTATTATTGTTTTTTCGAGATTATTGAAAGTTAAATCGCCTTTTGTATCATTGTAATTTAAGAGAAGTCTTATGAACGGAAACAAGAATAACGGTAAGAACTGTACTTTATCAAACAAAAAATTGAATTCACAGACGAACTCCTGTATAGACACTGTAGATTTTCTTATAAGAGAGAGTCTAATACACCATCGGCCTGCTGACCGTGTTATTTCATATTTCTTTCGACAGAATAAACATTTAGGAAGTCGGGATCGTCGTTTCATTCTTGAAATATGTTTTTCAGTTTTAAGATGGTGGAACTGGATTACTGAACTGCTGCCTGAGAACCGGAAACAAATATTATTTAATAAAAATAAAGAAGAAAATGATAATAATGAGATAAAAGAACCTCTCCTTACTTATAACCAGTATTTGAACTTCATTACCTTTGCCGCATTAATAGAAAAGGATAAACTTATTTCGTTGGAACTAATATATTTCTGGCTGGGCAAACTGAAAATAAAAACAAATAAAGTTGAATCAATAATAAATGAAACTGATACAATTAAAAAAGCAGTGAAAATATTTGCTTTATTACAGAATAACAGAACCTGCACCTGCAAACCAAATTTAATTGATTTATTACCTCCATGGATAAAAAAAGAAATACCTGAAAAAATAGATTTGAAAAAGCTGGCCGGTTCTGTTCAGAAACGTCCGCCGATGTGGCTAAGGTGTCAGTTTGAAAATATCGAAAAACTTGAGAATAAATTAAAGGCATACGGCCTAAATGTTATAAAGCATAAAAGAATAAAAAATGCTATATGTGTAAATAATCCGAAAATTAATTTATATACACTAAAGGAATTTCTAAACGGAGCTTTCGAGATTCAGGATATTGCTTCCCAAATCATTGGTATTGTATGCCATGCGTCACCCTGTGAAAGATGGTGGGACTCCTGCGCAGGTGCAGGAGGAAAAACATTACAGCTCTCATTTCAGATGAAAAATAAGGGAAGAGTAGTTGCTACAGATATACGAGAATATAAACTTAAAGATTTGAAAAAACGCGCCGCAAGGGCCGGTTTGTCAAATATTTCCTATGGTCACTGGAAAGGAAAAGATTTACCGCCTAAAATGAACAGTAAATTTGACGGGGTTCTTGTAGATGCACCCTGTACTTGTTCGGGAACCTGGAGAAGAAACCCTGATGCCAAACTCAAAATCACTCAAAGCGAGGTTGAAGAGATGGGGGATTTGCAGCTGGATATCCTTAATAAGACAGCAGGCTCAGTGAAACCTGGCGGTGTATTGGTTTATGCAACATGTTCCATATTCGAAAAAGAAAATACTGAAGTTGTAAAAGCTTTTCTAAAAAGAAATAAAAATTTTAAAATCGACCCCTTCACTAATCCTCTTTCAGGAAATATGACAGACGGAACACTTAATGTTTTTCCCTGGCACTGCAATTGCGATGCAACTTTTGTAGCCAGATTTAAAAGAAAAGATATAAAACTACAGCCTTAAGCAAGCTCAGTATGGATAAACCTTTTCCTACAATATCTAAAATAGATGTTGCGGTTTTTATAAATATTAATATAAGTTGATAAACATAACAATAAGGAGGTAATTATGTCAATATTAGTAGCAAAAGGAGGTACCGACTTTTATACCACGGATATTGAACTTATACAATATATACAGAAAACTATAGATAGAATCGGGATTAATGCAAAAAAGATATTAATAATACCTCCGGATTTTACGAGGGATATGTCACAGGCCGGTAAAATAACAAAGTTTGCTTATAATTTACTTAAAGACAAAGCGCATGTCGATATAATGCCTGCTCTCGGAACACATGCACCTATGACAGAAAACGAAATCAGGGAAATGTTTGGAGATGAAATACCGCTAACGCATTTTATCGTTCATAACTGGCGGGATGATATAGTAAAAGTAGGAACTATACCCGGGAAAGAAATTGAGGAATGGTCCGAAGGTAAAGTGAATTTTGAAATCAATGTTGAAGTCAATAAACACCTTTTCGACGGCTATGACCTTATCCTGTCTGTTGGACAGGTGTTACCGCATGAAGTTGCGGGGATGGCAAACTATACTAAAAATATTATGGTCGGTGTCGGAGGTGCTGACATAATTAATAAATCGCATTTTCTGGGAGCTGTATGCAACCTTGAAAATCTGCTCGGGAAGGCGGATAACCCTGTTAGAAGATTATTTAATACAGGACTGAAAAGATTTTTTAAAACTCTCCCGATTAATTATATTTTAACCTGTATAGAACAAGACCCTGAAACTAACGAAAATATAATAAGGGGATTTTTTTCCGGTAATACAGATGAAGTCTTTTATAAAGCTGCTGAGCTGTCTCGAAAGATAAATATTAGAATAATTGAACAGCCGATAGATAAAATAGTTGTATACCTTGACCCCGATAAGTTTAAAAATACCTGGCTTGCCAATAAAGCTGTATATAGAACAAGAATGGTTATTGCAGACGGAGGGGAACTTGTAATTATTGCTCCGGGGCTGAAAGAATTCAGCAAAGATAAGGAAATAGATAAACTCATTAGAAAATACGGCTATGCAGGTACTGATAAGATCCTTGAATATGTAAGAAAAGAAAAGGACCTGAGGCAGAATCTCTGTGCTGCAGCACACCTTATTCACGGTTCTTCTGAAGGAAGATTTAAAATAACTTATGCTCCCGGACATTTGACTGAAAAAGATATTGAAAATGTAAATTTCAACTACTGCAGCCTAAAAAAAGCTGAGGAAGATTATAACCTGGACAAACTGCATAAAGGATGGAATACTTTACCTAATGGTGAAGAAATATTTTTTATTGACAATCCGGCCGCCGGGCTCTGGACGGTTAAAGAAAAAATATACCGTGAAAAATAAGTCTACGCTGCCCCAAAGACCGATTGGTTTGATTAAGATATTGGAACAAGTAAAATCCGTTAGCTAAATGAATGGTGGGCGGTGAGGGATTCGAACCCCCGACAACTTGGGTGTAAACCAAGTGCTCTAGCCATCTGAGCTAACCGCCCTGTCGAAGAGTTACAAAGATACTTCAGTAAACTGTATTATCAAGCATTAAAATTAAAAATGTTGAAATTTATTTATTTTCATCTTCTTTGGGTCTGCGAATATAAATAGACTGAAGAATCCCCAGGCAAATCATTGTAGTTACCATAAAAGATCCGCCGTAACTTACAAGAGGAAGCGGCAGTCCTGTGATCGGCATAAGACGGATATTCATACCTATATTGACATATGTATGTTCAAAAAATATAGCAGCCACTCCTGCTGCAAGGAGATAACCGAACCTGTCTCTCGCAAAATAAGCTGTCCTTAACATTGAATACAACAGTATGGAATACAGAATTATTAATGTGACGGAACCTATAAAGCCGGACTCCTCTGCAATTACTGAAAAAATAAGGTCTGAGTTCGAAACGCTGCTCGGTAGAAATCCAAGGGTATTCTGTGTACCGCTCATTAGCCCTTTTCCCGCAAGGCCGCCGCTTCCTACAGCGAGAATAGCCTGACGGCTTGTCCAGCCCTGATTCAGAGGATCTCTGTCCGGGTTCAGAAACACCAGTATTCTTTCTTTTTGATAATCTTTAAGTAACGGGTAAATGGATGGTACAATTATAAAAACAGCGATAACTATTAATAATATTTTTTTCCAGCTGAGCTTGGCTGCAAAAACAATTGCTGCAAGAATAGCAATAAAAACAAGCGAACTGCCAAGGTCCGGCTGCTTTAGGACCAGAGCGAACGGCAAAAAAGTTATAAGAGCAATCACCCCCAGGTGCGACAGTTTATTTATTTTAAAATCCTTCAAAGAAGCAATTCTGGCCACTAAAAGAAGAGTGGTAATTTTAGCAAATTCCGAAGGCTGTATATTCATGAAACCGATATTCAGCCAGCGTTTAGCACCGTATATCTGAACACCGTATATAAAAGTTAGAATTAAAAGTATAACAGAAACAGTATATAGAACAGGTGCTAATATAGTCATTACTCTGTAATCAGTATAGCTGAAGATAATCCAGAAAATAAAACTGATAGATACCCATACTATTTGCCTGTCCCAGGTTGTACGCATCGCTCCACCGACCTGCTGGCCTGAGCTGTAAATAAAAACGATACCCATAACTATAAGGCTAAAAGCGCTGAATAACTGGATAAAATCCAGTCTCTTAATATTTTCTTTAAAAAAACGATATATGTTCGCTATAAAAGATAATTCTTCAGACGTTTTTCTTGAAGGAAGCTGGAATACAGTATTCATTTTGCTGTTTTATACTTATATCTGAAATCAATCATTAACTGTCTTATTAATAATAATTCTCTAATTTGTCTTTCGATCTTTGCCTGTTCATTTTCAACTAATTTATTTTCAATATCACTTAAATTACCAATGATTATATTTATAACAGCGATCATTCTTTTGCTTAAAGCAATTTTTAAAGCCGGGATAGTATTATCCTCAAGGTCAATAAAGTCGAGAGCATTGGAAACAAGTTTCCCGTATAAGGATAAAATATACAAACCTGCCGCTACTGTTTTTTCATCTTCATACCCGGATAACAACAGGCTGAATTCAGACGAGAGAGAACTAAGTCTTGAAAATAGTTTAATATTATCATTATTTTCTAAAGACTCATTAAATATGACTTCATCCATATCTTTCTCTTCAGAAAAAAAATTATTTTTTAAACTGTCCGAATTAATTATATTTTTCTTTTCCAACCTTTTTAAAATTTGTTCCGACTCATGCGGAAGATCAATATTTATATCTAATTCTTCTATATAATTAGCAATAAAACGATCCTGTTTTTTCAGTTCTCTTTCCCAGGTATATTCGTTCCAGTTTTTAAACTCATTATACATTATCTGTTTTTTTTAATAAAACCTCTTCTAATTTTTCAGAGTCATTCCAGAGTTGCTCTAATTTATACTTTTCCCTCACCTCTTCACTTAAAATATGAACAATTACATTTCCGAAATCCACGACTATCCATCCGCTTCCGGAAGTTCCGTCTACATTTGCAGGCCTTATATTAAACTCTTCTCTTAATTTCCTTTTCAGCCATTCTGCAAGAGCGTTGAGATGGGGATTTGAAGTACCTGTACAAATAATAAAGTAATCAGTTAAAAGAGAAATATTGCTTACTTTTAAAGACAAAATATTTTCGGCTTTTTTATTCTCAAGCAATTCTTTACTGAATTCCGCTATTTTTTCCGCTTTTACATTCTCGGAACTTTCTCTCATATATAATCCTTTCTGTAAATTTTTTACAATTTAATTTTAAACTTTTAACTATAAATATAATATTTTTTGAATAAAACAAACAAAACTGCATTATTATACCCAAAACAATTTGGTTTATTTTTCCGTATCGAATGATATGATCGAAAAATAAAATGTATGCCCAAGTTCATTTACGAAGGACAAAAAACCATTCCGTCTTCGTTTTCGCTATTGCGGAACTACGCCGGATTAAAAAACTCGCATACACTTGTGCATAATTCTTTTCTTTTGAATTAGTGAATCATTTTTTATAAAGGCCGTTCTTTATTATATAACTTGATACTGCAGAGGGTAAAAATTGTCTAATAGAGGGTTTGGCATAAAAGCTTCTTCTAATTTCAGTTGAAGAAATATCAGTTGGTGGTAAATCTAAAATTGAATTATACAAATCCTCTGCAGTTTTTTCCGGCCAGTATTTTTTTAATCCCTCCAAAGATACACTGCTTCCGGGCCTGGGATAAGAAATAATTGAACATATCCTGGTTAATTCTTCGGCTTTATACCATGTATGAAGCATTTTTAAACTGTCACAGCCTATTATCAGCCGGAAATTATCCGAAGAATAAATTTTTTTGAGTTTTTTTATCGTATTAACTGAATATGACGGTTTGCTCAAATCCCTGTTTTCAATATCTGATACTTCAAAAAATTTATTGTCTGCTACAGCCGCCTGGACCATTTTATACCTATGGACAAAACAAGTTACAGGGGTATTAGGTTTATGCGGAGGACGGGCTGTGGGTATAAACAATATTTTATCAAGATCCGCTCTTTTTAAAATGTTATTTGCAAGATTCAAATGGCCAATATGCACAGGATCAAAAGCTCCACCGAAAACACCAGTTAACATAATAAACACTCAAACATTATTTTTCTTTTTGTTATTTTGATTTTCTTTTCCCTTTGACTCCTGACACTCTGTTTTACTGTAAGTGCAGCTGTTTTTTTCACAGCATGAAGAACATTTCCCATTTTTTATCTGTTTATATATTACATAAAAGGCATAAATCCCTGCAAATACAACTATAACAAAAACCAGTAAGTTACTCATTCCGCATCCTCTATTTATAGAAAATATTTTAATTAAATATTCAAGAACTGTACTGAAATTATCTACAGTATTGAATATAATTTTAAGTTATATAGTTTACATTAATGCAAAAATCATAAATTTAAAATGGGGAATTATTATGATTGAAGAGTTTTTAATAAAACAGTTTAACAGTTTTGGTTTTTCAGAAAGCAGTTCCGGACTACTAACCGCGCTGTTACTCTTACTACTTATTATTCTCATAGCCTATTTTGCCATGAAAATATTTCGTAAATTTTTTATAAAGCATCTAAATAATTTTATTAGAAAATCTCAAAATAAGTGGGACGACCTGCTTCTTTATTATAAAATTCCTGAAAGAATTACCCTGATTATTCCCGGTGTAATAATATACTTCCTTTCCAGCTACTTTTTTACTGTAACAGGCGAACATATTCTTAGTTTCATACATTTAATATGCAAAATGTATATAATAATTATCTTTTTGCTTGTTCTTAATTCAATAATGGACTCGATTGGATATATTTACGGAAAAATAGACAGAGAGGGACAAACTCCTATAAAAAGCATACTCCAGATGGTCAAAATCATAATATTTCTCATAGCTGCAATCGTTATAATTTCTCTGATGCTTCAGCAGTCACCATGGACTTTATTAAAAGCTATGGGTGCACTTGCCGCAGTAGGTATGCTGATTTTTAAGGATCCTATTTTAGGACTTGTTGCAGGGATTCAGCTTTCCTCACAAAAAATGCTCAGAAAAGGTGACTGGATTGAAATGCCAAGTTACGGGGCCAATGGAAATGTAATAGATGTTTCATTAACTACTGTAAAAGTACAGAATTTTGATAATACTATGGTTTTTGTCCCCGCATATTCACTTGTTTCAAACTCTTTTCAGAACTGGCGCGGAATGATGGATTCCGGCGGGAGAAGAATCAAGCGTTCTATTAATCTGGATATTGAGAGTATCCGGTTTCTAACCCAAAAAGATTTGGAGTCTCTTAAGAAAGTAGGCTACCTCACCGATTATATAGAAAAAAAAGAGAAAGAAATGAATGACTATAACAGTAAACATGAAACGAACAATAATTTAATTAACGGCATGAGACTCACAAATATAGGTACTTACAGATACTATGTAAAGCAGTATCTGAAACACCATTCCAGGATACATCAGAATATGACTTTTATTGTACGCCAGCTTCAGCCAAACGAAAAGGGGCTTCCCCTTGAAATATATGTTTTTACTAAAGATACAGAGTGGGTCAATTATGAGGAAATTCAGGCTGATATTTTTGACCACCTATTAACAGTTATCCCTGAATTCAATTTATCCGTCTACCAGGCACCAAGCGGAAGAGATTTTAGAAAGTTAACTTCTTAAAATACAATTATGATGTTGTTTTACGGTTAATTACAATTTTGGAAGCAAAAAATAAATATACAATTTTATTCAAAAAAACACTTGTAAGATTTGCTTTTAAAACTAAATTTATAACTCTTTCAAAAAGAGGCGGCTTAGCTCAGTTGGTTAGAGCAATGGAATCATAATCCATGTGTCCGGGGTTCGAATCCCTGAGCCGCTACCAGCGTTTTTTTATCCCCCTCAAAATTTCAATTTAGCCTCAAATTTGCAGTTTTTACTTTACTCTATTTTACC
The DNA here is from genome assembly GCA_021733985.1 of Victivallales bacterium. Classification (GTDB taxonomy): domain Bacteria; phylum Verrucomicrobiota; class Lentisphaeria; order Victivallales; family GWF2-38-69; genus JAIPJT01. The sequence goes on from JAIPJT010000047.1 coordinate 15,606, forward strand.
TATTATTTGGAAGGGAATGTTCATCTGTTTGTTTCTCTCTTTAACCCAAATTCAGGACTCCTTACCTGAATAAGTTATCCTGAATAGCAATATTAGCTGTATCTTTAATGTATTTATATATTTATAAAAATGATTCGAGTAAATTAGTTTTGTGACTTGAGGAAAATAAGAAAGACACTTTATTTA
>JAIPJT010000014.1 GCA_021733985.1 Victivallales bacterium
TTCCAATATATTCAGGTTTATTAGGGGTATCTCCAAGCGGGGTAGTCAATCTTCCCAGAGTGTCGGGGGCTTCATGCCAGGGATTTTCCAGCATACCTCCTTCAAAACTTATGTGCAGTAGATTTCTGTCCATAGAATACGGTTTTTCATGGGTGGAGGTAACCGGGATGTTATATTTTGTTGCATATTCGATAAGGTCTGTTCTTCCCTTAAATTCCCAAACGCGCCAAGGAGCAATTACATTGATGTTTGGATCCAGAGCATATGCAGTAAGCTCAAATCTGACCTGATCATTGCCTTTACCCGTAGCGCCGTGACATATAGTATCAGCACCTTCCTTATTCGCTATTTCAACAAGGCGTTTAGCAATAAGAGGTCTTGCAATTGCAGTACCGAGCAAATAAGTTCCTTCATATATAGCATTAGATTTAGCCATAGGAAAAACATAATCCTTAACAAATTCTTCTCTCAAATCTTCTACATAGCATTTGCTGGCGCCTGTTTTTATGGCTTTTTCTTCTAATCCATCGAGCTCTTCTCCCTGTCCGATATCAGCGCAGAAGCCTATTACCTCTACATTGTATTTTTCTATAAGCCATCTGACTATTACTGATGTGTCAAGGCCTCCGGAGTAGGCCACAACTACTTTCTTCATCACTGTTATCCTTTTTTATAAAATATAAAGTTGCAGAATTGTTATTCAGTTCATGTATCGAACTTTACATAAATTCTATATAAATAAAAACAAATCACATCTAAGATATATCTTTAAATGAAAAAATCTTTTAATGAAAGTAAAAAATAAAAAAAAACTTTTTGGAGAAAAGTTTATACCCAAAACGTTTTGGTTTATTTATCCATCACACCAAACGGTATGACCATAAGGTCGAAAAATAAAAATTTATGTCCAAGTTCAGTTACGAAGGACAAAAACCATTCCGTCTTCGTTTTCGATATTGCGGAACTACGCCGAATTAAAAAAACCGCATACACTTGTGTATACTTATTCATTTTTATCGGCAGGAACAATAATCAAAGTTTTTTTCAAATATTTTAAAACCTTATTTGTAGTGCTGCCGAGTAGAGCCTTGTGCCATGGACCATGGCCGTGCGACCCCATTATTACCATATCGGCATTAATCTGCTCTGCTTCATTTACAATTGTATCGATAATTTCACCTTCTACAAGAAGCGCTTTTGCATCTATATTTTTATCTGTAAACCTATCTTTTATCTCGAGTATCATACTGTGCTCTCTTTTCAGCTCATGAGCTGCCTGTTCCCTAACAACATCATATCGTATGGTTGTAGTATAGGGACCGCCAAAATCTCCCAGAGAGGGAATTGTCTGGGCATTAACCTGATCCTTTATGAGCTCAGTCACAGGCTCTGTGACATGAATAAACAGAACCTGTGCATTAAATGCTTCTGCAAATTCTTCAGTTTTAAGCAGTATCTTCTCTGTCAGATCAGAAAAATCTATAGGAACTAATATTTTTTTCATGTAGTCTCTCCTTTTATTTTAAACTGGTTGAGTTCAACTTTTATATATGAAGGTTCAACAAATTTAATATTCAATGTAATATCCTTACACCATACTTCTACTTTTGATTCATATATTCCCAGTTTATTATAATTAGAAATATCTATAAAAGCTTTTATTTTATTTCGTGTTAAAAGCTCCAAATGGCTTTTGGGACCATGAAGTGTTATATCTACAGCCCTGGTTAAAAGTTTCGGTAAAAAGTTTTGTATACTGGAAGCAGACATTATATGTACCGGTATATTTTTGAATACCCTGGTAGTAAGAGCTTTGTAAATTTCAACCTTTACCTGCACCGAAGAAGGAGTTGCAATTATTTTCGGTGCAACCTGTTGTAGTTTTTTATCAACCTGAAAGCTTGCCACCGTTGAAGGCCCGAGACTTATCGGTTTTGTGTTAACGGTTTTTATTTCTTTGATTATACTTTCAGGTCCGGTAAGGGTTATATGCTTAGGGGTTAAGGACACTTCTCCGTATTTATAATCCTGCGGAAGAGATCCTTCGAACCGAGGCTCCACTTTTACTTTTTTTGATATATTTTTATCACACTGTACAGTCAGGTCTGAAGGGTTAACAGAAAGAACATGAACATCAGTTGGAGCATGGACCTGCTCCTTGCTGAAATCGATATTAATGTGACTGTATTCTGAGTTTTTATATTTTTCCAGAATATCTTCAGAAATATTAATATCCACTCTGAATTTGGATGCAGTAAGCAGGTTAATGGATTTTTTTGAAGTTCTTACGGTTAGGTTAACTGTTTTGGGTTTATACGTCATTATTTCTATATTGCCATGAGTTATAAAATTAACGGGTACTCCCTGGATTATTTTTTCTTCACCAATTTCCGTACTGACTTTTAAATATACGAGTATAGCAAAAAATACAGCAATTACCTTCCGGAGAAAGTTATGTCTGATAAAATACGGAACAAAAGAATTCAGTTTTTTAAAAAAATTTAAAAAAGGCATAATAAAAATTTTTCTGCTTAAATTTATTTATTTACATTTTCCGTTTCTGAGATGTCTGAAATAATTTCCTTAAAAGGTTTTCCTTTTTCTTCGACAAGCAGAGCATTTAAAAATCTTCTCAGCTTATCTGGTCTGATATAACGTTTAATATTTCCTTTATATGCAATTGATATAGCTCCGGTTTCTTCTGAAACAACTAATGCCAGAGTGTCTGTATCCTCTGTAATACCCAGAGCTGCCCGGTGCCTTGTTCCCATGGATCTTGTTCTGAACTCATTTGTTGATAAAGGGAAAATACAGTGTGCAGCAATAATCCTTCCGCTTTTGATTATAATCCCCCCATCGTGAAGGGCAGCATTTGGATAAAATATTGCCTCAATTAATTTATGAGATAATTTAGCATCCAGTTTTACGGCGCTGTCGATGATATGCCGAAGGCCAATGTTCTGCTCTATCACAATTAATGCACCATGCTGACGTCCTGCAAGATTTATGACAGCTGTAATTATTTCATTAATAGTTTCTGTCTTTCTCTGAGATTTGTTGAACGGGTTGCTGCCCAGCTGTGCAAAAGCTCTTCTAATTTCAGGTTGAAATATAACGATTACAGCCATTGCAAAAAGGGTCCATAAACCGTTTAAAAGCCAGCTTATTACTTCAAATTTAAGCAAATCAGCTGCAATTGTTAACCCCATTATAACAAAAACAAGACCTGCAAGGACGGAAGAACCTTTTGTGCCTCTAAGATATTTCAAAATGTAATAAAATATTACAGAGAGAATAAGTACTTCGAGTATAGGAGATAAGGAATAATAAATAAATTCCAATAAGTTTATAAACAGTTCAAGCATCTTAAAATATTTAATATTAGCGTTTGATAGTATAAAAAAAGAACAAAATACGGTACTATTAAGATGTAACCTCAATATTATTAGTATAATATATTTATTTCTAATTTCAGCGCGGGAAATATATTTTTTTGTAATTAGCTTTGATCTTCGTTCGACAAAGTTCTATCCTATTTGAAACGAACCGGTAGGGCGCGATCTCCGAGCGCGCCTAAATACAGCATTATTGTTAAATATATAATAAAATTATACGATTTAACGCAATATTTTACTGTATAGTAATTTTTTGTTTCAGGGGAGCTTTGATCTTCGTCCGACAAAGTTCTATCCTATTTGAAACGAACCGGTAGGGCGCGATCTCCGAGCGCGCCTAAATACAGCATCGTTTACTAAATATGCTATATTTTCCATTTAAATAGTAAGTTTACCCTGATATATTAATTCTTGTTCCAGGGGAGAAGCTAAACGAAAAAATTTTTCGTATAAAAGGTGCAAATTAAATTCTGAATTAATTTGGGTTTGTTAAAATCAGTAGAAAGATGGCATCCCCAAGGGGACTCGAACCCCTGTTGCCGGGATGAAAACCCGGTGTCCTAGGCCTCTAGACGATGGGGACGTCTTGAAAGAGTTAATAAGATATTGATTTATTAAAAATAGTCAAGCGGGAAAATTTAAAAAATTTAAAAAAATATAGAAAATTAAATAAATTTCTGCATTTCTGAGTTAACTCTTTTGCTGAAAAGCGTCTGTGAAAGATCGGTATAATATATTTTTACAGCTAAAGTTTCAGAATCAACCTTTACAATATAAAAAAATATTTTTTAAGGAACGGTTGTATCAGCTTCTTATAATAGCTAAAGCCTCATCGCGTTTCTCCTGCATTTTCTTTTCCGTATCGGCTTCAAGGTTTAACCTTAAGAGCGGTTCAGTATTTGAACTTCTTACATTGAACCACCAGTCGCCGTAATCAAAAGTAATACCGTCCAGCTCATATATTTCAGCATCAGAATATTTTATTTTCAATTCATCAAGTACCCGTGCTGTATCTTTAACTTTTGAATTTATTTCTCCGGTTGCAAAATATTTTCTCAGCGGTTTTACCAGTTGAGAAACAGTTTTTCCTGTTTTACATACGAGATTACCTAATATAAGAAAAGCCAGAGCCTGGGATTCTGCAATGTAATTCTGTTTAAAATAATAGTGTCCCGATAATTCTCCGGCAAAAACAGCATTGCATTCACGCATTTGCGCTTTTATAAAAGCATGACCGACCCGGCACATTACAGCTTTACCGCCATTTTGTTCTATGCATTCTCTTACCGCTTTACTGCTTCTTAAATCGTAAAGTATTGTCTCCGGACCGTGGCTGAGAATATCCTTAGCAATTAAAGCGGTAAAAAGGTCCATAGATATAATATTTCCTTCATTATCCACAAACCCGCATCTATCTGCATCTCCATCAAATGCCGCGCCGAAATCCGCTCCGGTTTCTTTTACTTTTGCACATACATCATCTAAAGTTTCTGTAATAAGCGGATTGGCCTCATGATTTGGAAAAGTTCCGTCAAGTTCCTCATAAAGGGGGATTACTTCGAATAAATCTCTTATACCTGCGATTTCGTAAGACCCCATTGCATTTGCAAAATCTGCAACAACCTTAAGCTTTTTATTAATTTCAGAAAAAGACCTGATATGTTCTCCATATTGTTTTGAAATGTTATGTGATATAATTGTACCTTTTGATTCTGTAACCGGTTTCCAGGATTTATTTTTAACAATTTCTTCAATTTGCTTAATACCGGTAGCGCTGCTTACAGGAACTGCACTGTCTCTACACAGTTTGAGTCCATTCCACTCGCCTGTATTATGAGAAGCAGTTATCATGATACTGCCGTCAGCCTCAAGCTTCCCGTTGGCAAAATATGACATTGGTGTAGAACAGAGGCCAATATCAATAACATCCGCACCCATTTCATTTATACCGGCGGCCAACGCCTCGAATAAAGGTTTTGAATGCGGGCGCATATCTCTGCCGATAACTATTTTTTTCCCTCTTATGAGAGTTACAAAAGCTTTGCCGATTTTATTAACCAGCTGTTCATTAATCTGTGAGGGATAAATACCCCTTATATCATAAGCTTTAAAGACTCCTGCCATAATTACACCTCATAAATTTAAAACATTTATATTTTGCAGTTAAAATTTTTTGCAATAGCAAATTTTAAAATTAACTTATTATATATTATAAAGTAATTATAAATAACTGCAACTATTGACAAATAGTGAATGCGGTCATAACCTTAAATATTAAACTTGAAAATCTACATTTCAGTTTAAAAATTAAATGGATAAAATATATGTTTAAAACAGTTCCTGAATTTGTATTAACCTTTTTGCTTTTCTGTGTTGTATTAGATATCAATGCTGTAAAAATAAAACTTTCAAAAGAGGAAATCTGTGATATCGGTTACAGGATTTATAAAAACGAATGCGGACTTAAACCTGAAAATCTTACACACTGGAATGAGGGTGAAAATTTTGCATCTATGGGAATAGGCCATTTTTTATGGTATCCGAAAGGGAGCAGGCAGACTTATAAAGCAACTTTTCCTAAATTATTAGCCTACTTAAAGGAAAATAATATTAAACTCCCATCCTGGCTGGAGGAAAACTACTATAACTGTCCATGGAGTTCCCAGAGTTTATTTAATGAAAATTTTAACAGTCCCAGAATGAGATCACTGAGAAAATTTCTGAAAAAAACAATGTATTGCCAGACAATTTTTATAATTTACAGATTTAATGATTCTATACCGAAACTGTTAAAAGCGGCTGAAAGAAGAGGTACTGAGAAGCATGTAGTCGAACAGTTAAACAGGATGGCAAGAAGCTATCTTGGAATGTATGTGTTGATAGATTATGTTAATTTTAAAGGAGCCGGAACTAATCCGGATGCCGGGCAGTGGGGCCTCCTTCAGGTACTGGAAAATATGAAAGGAACAGAAGTCGGAAGAACAGCATGCTACGATTTTGCAAAATCAGCAGCATATGTGCTTAAAAAAAGGGTGCAGAATTCTTCAAATCGCGTACGTGAAATAAAATGGTACGCAGGATGGCTAAAAAGACTTGAGACTTATTATATGTAATTCAATAAAGGAGACTGATTCCGTGAGTTTTTTACGTTAAGTATTAAAATAAACCTATTTTTTATAATTTATTTCACGGATTTAGGAGAACCTGAATAGAATGTAAAAAAATAAAAGAAGGAAAGGAAGAAAAATGCCGGATATTACACTTGAGCAGGCACAAATATCAATAAGGGCAGCTTTAGAAAAGGCTGAATCAATTAACACAAAAATGTGCATAGCAGTTGTTGACACAGGAGGTAACCTAAAAGCCTTTGTACGTATGGAAAAAGCTTGGCTTGGAAGTATAGATATAGCAATGAAAAAAGCAAAAACGTCAAGGTATTTTGACATGCCTACAGGCGAGATAGGGGAGATGTCGCAACCTGGAAGAGAATTGTTCAATATTGAAATTTCAAATGATGGGTTAATTACATTCCCGGGCGGCCTGCCGCTTACAAACAGAGATGATGAAGTAATCGGAGCTATAGGTGTATCCGGAAGTACTGTTTCTAATGATTTAATAGTTGCAGAAGCCGGAGAAACAGCACTAAGCGGACATTTCCTTTATTCTGAAAAGAAAGTATAATGTTTTCAGCTTCACTATCACTTGAAGAAAAAGTTAACAGTATAACTCATGGGTTAGGGGCACTGCTTGGTATCATCGGCGGCATTTACTTTGTTTTTGTCGGGTTAAATCTGAGATGTGCTCCTGTCCAGCTTTTATGCCTCCTTATTTTTATTGTTTCATTAATACTTCTCTATTCATTTTCCGCTTTTTATCATTTAGCAGAACCCGGCAGTAAAAGAAAAATAATTTTCCAGAAACTTGATCATTCAGCAATTTTTTTACTAATAGCCGGTACATATACCCCTTTTATGGTTTTTGCCGTTCCATCTACTTTTGGAGTTATTATTTTAACAGTAAACTGGATGCTCGCTGGTATCGGAATAATTATAGAGATATTCGATTTAGTAAAATCAAGAAAACCGGCATTAATACTGTATCTTACAATGGGATGGCTTACTGTTTTTCTGATAAAAACGATATTTTCTTCAATATCGGCTGCTGCATTCGCTTTGTTGTTCGGAGGTGGTATTTTTTATACTTGCGGAGTTTACTTTTATCTGCAGAAACAAAAAACTTTTTTCCATGCTGTTTGGCATGTGTTTGTATTGCTTGGGAGTTTATGTCATTATTTTTCTATATTGATTATATTTTTAAGTATTAACAGTGGATAAATACATTTTAAAATTATCTGAAGCAGTAAAGCTAAAAAGGCCGATACTGGCAGGAATATTAGATGAATTTGGGAACATGCCGCTTGGAGAGTATGCATCCGGATTTAAAATGAACCGTAAAAACCTGAATAATTCTGCTGTTCAGGATGACAGTGATTTTATTGACAAGAGCACAGAATATATAAAAAAGCATTACAGCAGTTTTTTTGCAGAAAAGCTCAGGGAGAGACTGCTTAATAGAAAAGATATATTGACAGCAAACCATCACGGAGGCTCTTTATGCAATGTCCAGATTCAGGGGACTTTGCTGTACAGCTTAAGCGAAAACCCAAAATCAGTTATACCCTCTTTTGCATTTGGCGGCATTCCCTTGAATAATGTTACTTATCCAAGAGGAATCAGTCTTATTGACAGGAGCAGAATTCCACTTTTCCCGGACAGCAAAAAAAACAGTCTGGTGAGTTTAGTTAATGCCTTTGGAAAAAATGATATTGATAAAGCATTTAAAAAAACAGGAACCCTTTATGATAAAGAATTAATTACAGAAAAGGAACTTGAGACAGTCAATGAAATTTTATCAATTTATTCTAACCGGGAAGTACTTGAATGTTCAAAGTATTCAGACCAGGCTGTCAGGATTAATAAAAAATTATGGAAACGGGTTTTTGCAGATTCTTTAAATAACGAAGTACCTGAAATCGGATGTTTGGAAATGGAAAAAATAGTTTCAGAACTCCTTAAAAATGATTTTAATACTAAAAATTCCCTCATTTATAATCTTTTCTTTGATCAGGACATAAGAAATAAGTTAATATTCTATTTAGATGGAAAATACGGCTGCTGGGATAGCGACAAGCTAAAAAAACTATTAGGCTGCTGTAGTCAAAACAAAGAAGTTAACAATAGACAGAGAAAATATTATATGACCGGTAGCGGAACTTCATTTTTCTGGGGTATTGACAGGAAAAATAGAAGGTTTCCGTTATCTTTAATAGAATGTAATAAAGAGTTGAAATTGGCTGGAGTTGCAGATTCCGGAGAAAGAATAGAACTCCGGTTTAATGCAGAAAATTTATCTGCAGCGTTATATGAAAATAAAATATTACCAAGTTTGTTTACATCTTTTTGTGCAGTTGCTTTTGCAAGGGGATATGTATGTTACGGAGGTTACATGCAGGCCGATTATTTAACTGATATGAAAAAAGGTGTAGCAGCTTCTCTTAATGAAAGCAAATTAAATTACTTGAGCGGTAAAATATTATCAGTGAAAACTGAAAACTACTGTACCGGACCGCATTATATATTGAAAAAACAAAATAATAATAGACTGTCACCTGCGGGAACAGTAGATATTTTTGTTAAAAAAGGGTTAAACTCATCAGATATAAATAAGGTAATGAATATACCCCTGAACTATGCTTACTTTCAAAGCCTACCTTTAATATATCCAAATGTTTATAGAAAAAATGAAAGAGATGAAAGGCTTTCAGGTATAACATTTGATTATGTCGCTGAAGAATTAAAAGATAATTTTATAATAATTGAGGATTAATAATATATATGAACAGTATTTTAAAATTAAACAGCTACAGGTATGAATATAAAATGGATGAGCCTGTTTCTATTTCCTATTATACCTGGGAATACAGGAAAAATGTTATTGTAAAATTAACTTATAACGGAATTTCAGGTTACGGCGAAGCAGTACCTTCTATAAATGTTACAAATGATACACAGGAAGAAGTAATTAAAGAATTAGAACCGCTTTCAGCGCTTACTGTAAATCCTTTAAAAACAAATTTTAAAGAGTTCCACCAGATACTGGGAAAAACTGGGATAAATTCTAAAACTTTAATTGCAGGATTGGATTTTGCATATCATGACCTGATTGGGAAATTACGTCAAAAACCCGTTTATAAATTGTATTCTGATAAAAAAAATTGTGTCCCCAACAGTATTACTGTTTTTTTAAAAGACTCTTTAGAAAAGACCTATAAAGAAACTGAAAGGATTATTAAAAAGTATCCGGACTTACAAATACTGAAAATTAAACTGAAAGGTGAAAGAGATATAGAAAGATGCAGAATGATAAGAAAAGCTGTTCCTAATAATATTGATTTTATATTGGATGCTAATCAGGCGTTTAATAATCCTAAAGATGCTGTAGAAGTTCTTAACAGCCTGTCAGATATTCTGGGGCGAATAATATTAGTAGAAGAACCATGCCCTAAAAACGACCTTGAAAAAATGAAATACGTAAAAAATAATTTAAAAAACAATATCATGGTTTTTGCAGATGAAAGCGCTGTTGATATTGTAGACGTAAAACGAATTATTGAAACTGAATCTGCCGATGGTGTAAATATAAAACTTCAGAAGACCCAAGGTATATGGCCGGCTGAAATTATAGCTGAAGAATGTCTTAGGAAAGGGATGAAAATTATGGTGGGTTCAATGATAGAGGGCCCGATTGCAGCCGCTGCGGGAGCTCACTTTGCTGCTTCTTTGAATCATGCAGTACTTACAGACCTCGATATGGATCTTGATCTAAAAAAACACACAAAAACAAATACTAATTTTTGTAACGGCATGAGAATACCTTCTGAGCTGCCGGGACTTGGAGTAGAACTTGACTGGAACTTAATAGAAAAACTGAAACAGCGGAATATTTTAAAGTTTGAAAAAATTTAAAGTTTTATACCCCTATGTTCTGCAATTTCTCTAACGAAGTGACATGCAATATAATGACCCGGACTTATTTCCTCCAGTTCGGGAGGTATGGTTCTGCAGTATTCTCTAACGTAACTGCATCTTGTAGAGAACTTGCAGCCTTTTGGCGGATTTATAGGATTGGGCAATTCACCTTTAAGTTTAATAGGCTCCGGCTTTCCTATTTTAAGATTTTCAATTTTAGGTATTGCGGAAAGCAAAGCCTCTGTATAAGGATGCAGAGCTTTGGAATAAAGTCTATTACTGTCAGTCAGTTCAACTATATTTCCTAAATACATTACTCCGACACGATCTGAAATATATTTTACCATACTAAGGTCATGGGCTATAAATAAGAAAGTTAAATCATATTTGTTTTGTAGCCTTTTAAGAAGATTGACAATTTGTGCCTGTATAGATACATCAAGAGCAGAAATCGGTTCATCGCAAATTATGAACTCCGGTTCAACGGCAAGTGCCCTTGCTATGCCTATTCTCTGTTTTTGCCCACCGCTGAACTCGTGAGGAAACCGGTTTGCATGTTCTTTATTCAGGCCGACATTTTCAAGCAGTGAAAAAATTTTTAACTGTCTTTCTTTTTTACCTTTATATAATTTAAATATGTCAAGCCCTTCGGCAATTATATCCCCTGCTGTCATTCTTGGGTTCAGTGAAGCATCGGGATCCTGAAAAATAATCTGAATTTTTTTGGCAAGGTCTCTTGTTTTGAATTTTGCAATATCTTTCCCTTTAAAGCTTATTCCGCCGTCTGTAATGCTGTATAATAATGATACTGTCCTTCCCAATGTTGTCTTACCGCAGCCGGATTCACCGACCAAACCGAAGGTTTCTTTCCTGAATATATCGAAAGTAACCCCGTCAACAGCTTTTAAAGTATTTTTTCCTGACAGGTAGAAATATTTTTTTAAATTTTTAATTTCTATAAGTTTTACTTTTGGGGACATATTCAAAGTTTTCTGTTTAAAAAGGGTTTTTCAGGTTTCTGTGCATCGTCATGCTGCAGCCAACATTTACAGATATGTTCTTCGCTTATTTTAAAATATGTAGGTTTCTTTTTACGACATATTTTCATTGCATATATACAGCGCGGCGCAAATGGGCATCCCGGGCTCGGCTTAAGAAGGTCGGGCGGAGTTCCCGGGATTGACTGAAGCGGTTTTTTTTCCTCATCTTCAAAGCGGGGCATTGAATTCATTAACCCCCAAGTATAGGGGTGTTCTGCTTTAAAAAAAAGGTCCTTTGCTTTTGCCTCTTCCATAATTTCCCCGCCGTACATAACAACTACACGTTCAGCAAATTCAGAAACCACTCCCAAATCATGAGTTATAAGAATAATAGAAGTATTAAATCTGCTTTTAAGGCTTCTCATCAGTTCAAGAATTTGAGCCTGTATAGTGACATCAAGAGCAGTAGTCGGTTCATCAGCAATTAAAATTTCGGGATTACATGCAATAGCTATTGCTATAACGACTCTCTGCTGCATTCCACCGCTGAATTGATGGGGAAATTGTTTAATTCGCTTTTCAGGATTGGGGATACCTACGAGACTTAAAAGCTCTACAGCTTTTGCCATAGCCTTTTTTTTTGAAGCTTTCTGATGCAGCAGAATACTTTCCGTAATTTGTTTTCCGATTTTCATTGTAGGATTCAGAGAACTCATCGGATTCTGGAAAATCATACCGATTTTTCTGCCGCGGATATTTTGCATTTCTTTTTCTGATAATTCAGCTATGTTTTTACTGTTATAAATAATTTTGCCTTCTTTAATTTTTCCTGGAGGCATAGGAATAAGCTTCATTACAGTTTGAACTGTTACGGATTTGCCGGAACCGGACTCTCCGACTATTGCAAGACTTTCTCCTTTGTTCAAATGAAAATTTATACCACGTAATACGTTTACCTCTCCGGCATATGTATCAAAAGAAACCTGAAGGTTTTTTACATTTAAAATTTCCTTTTCAATACTCATTTTATCTCCTCAATTTCGGGTCGAGAGCGTCTCTGAGTCCGTCACCGATAATATTAAATGAAAAGGTTACGATGGAAATCAGTATTGCCGGGATAAGAAATAAATATGGATCTGAGTAAAGCTGTATATATCCGTCGTTTGACAGGCTGCCCCAAGAGCAGAACGGTGCAGGTACTCCAATACCTATGAAACTCAGAAAAGCTTCTGTAAAAACAGCTCTTGGTATATCGAGAGTAAGCCTTACTATTATCAATCCGAGAGTATTAGGCAAAAGGTGTTTAAAAAGAATTCTTACAGGTCCTGCACCCAGTGCCTGTGACGCCATTACAAATTCATATTCTTTAATTCTCAAAACTTCTCCTCTTACAATCATAGCCATCGGCACCCAGCGGGATATGCTCATTGCAACAATTATTGTGGCGATACCCGGTCCCATTACTATCATGAGAAGAATTATATAAATCATAGGTGGAATAACAAATAAAATTTCTACAATTCTCATCATCACGAGGTCGACTTTACCACCGCAGAAGCCGGCAACACCTCCATAAACTGCACCGATAATTCCTTCAAAAAAAACTACGACAAGTGCAATTATAAAAGAAACTCTACCACCCTCCCATACTCTTGTAAAGAAATCTCTGCCAAATTCATCAGTACCAAAATAATGGCCGAGCTTTATTACCTCCCAATTCCAGGTACTTCCTATAAGATGGTTCATCTCCCTGAAAGAAAATTTATTCATTAAAGGGCCGAAAATACAGAAAAAAATCAGTATTATAATAATCCAGAATGCTGTTACCGCTGACTTATTTTTTTTTAATCTCCGAAAAACATCCTCCCAGTAACTCATGTTTTTACTGTATATGAGTTCACTTTCAATAACATTATTGCCGACTCTCTCAAAGTCTGTATTTTTTAATGTCATCTCTTCCTCCTTCCGTGTACGCGGACTCTCGGATCAATAAATCCGTATGAAATATCCATCAGGAGGACCATTACAGTCAGGAATGCTGCATAGAATACAACGACACCGAGAATGACAGTGTAATCATTATTGAAAATACTGTCTACAAAGTACTTACCTAAGCCGGGTATCGCAAATATTTTTTCAATTACAAAAGAACCGGTTAGTATCGCTGCGATCATAGGTCCCATATAAGAAACAATCGGCATTATAGCATTTCTCAGCCCGTGCTTTATTATAATTGTTGAAGGCGAACACCCTTTTGCTTTAGCTGTTTTGATATAGTCCTGACCTAATACTTCTATCATTGAAGCTCTCATCATTCTTGTTATCATTGCGACGGAAAACATACCGAGAGCAATACTAGGAAGTATTGTAGAATTGAAATTACTGAAACCTGCAACCGGGAGGATATGATAACCTGTCAGGTTTGAAATGAGGATTACTAAAAACTGAAGTATGCCTGCTATTACAAAACTTGGTACAGAAACTCCGAATATAGCTATCAACAGGGCAGTTGTGTCCCATGAATTGCCTCTGTTAAGTGCTGAAATTACTCCCATTATTATACCGAAAACAGTACCGAAAATGACTGCTTTTATTCCTATATCCAAAGAGTATGGAAAATGAACAGCTATGATAGAATTAACACTTCTGCCTCTTTCTTTCATTGAGATTCCAAGGTCACCGCGAATGAGCTGGGATAAGTAGTTTAAATATTGTATATGTATAGGTTTATCGAGGTCGTATTTTTTTAGAATCTGTGCTTTTATTGCCGGAGGGATAGCTTTTTCACTGGCAAACGGATCACCTGGAAGGCAATGGATGAGCACAAAGGTAATAGTTGCAATCAGCCATAAAGTTATAAGCGAAAAAAAAACTCTTTTTAAAATATATTTTAACATAATAATTGAGTGTACGGGTTCTTTGATAATCCTATTTGAAACAATCTGGTAGGGCGAGACCGCCGCGATTCGACAATTTGTCAATTTGTTTATTTACGAATTTGTCTAGTTGTCAATTTTCCCTGACTTAGTAACTGATGTTTCAGGGGAGATGTTGCACGAGAAGGGGTTATGAAACCTTTTTGTGCAACACCTAATTACAATAAGCCCAATAAAATATAGGTTTTCCGCCTAAACCGAAAATAAGATCCTTAATATGGTTGTTAACAAGGTAAACCCTTGAAGAAAAAAACAAAGGAGCAATTGGCATTTCATTTATAATGATTTTTTCCGCTTCGGCCATGGCTTTCATTCTTGTCCTATTCTCAGGCGAATCGGCTGCCAAGCTTACTAGTTCATCATATTTTTCGTGAGACCATGACGTATTATTATTAGGGTTCCAGCTGGTAAACAGGTTTATATATGTCATCGGGTCATTATAGTCAGGTCCCCAACCTGCATAAACAAAATCATAATTTTTTTGGCGCATTTTTTGAAGTCTATTTTTAAAGGTGGTTTGATTTAAGTAAATTTTTACTTCCAGGTTTTTCCTTAACTGCTCCTGTATGAAAAGAGCAATTTTTGTGTTTTGAGGGTTGCTGTTTAAAAGAAGCCTTGCCTGAACGTGTTTTGCTCCTATTTCCTTAAGGCCTTCTTCTAATAATTTTCTGGCTTTTTTATTGTTTTCGGAAAAAAGTTTATTGCTGAATTCTTTTCTGAATGTAAAATTTTTATCTCCAATCGTATTATAAGGAACAAGTGCATATGCCGGCTCTGAGCCGTCCTTTCTAATTTTATTACAGAGTATTTTTCTGTTAATTGCCATTGAAAATGCTTTACGTATTTTCCTGTTTTTAAAAAATTTGTTTTCTGTGTTGAATCCTATATACCAGACTGCTCCATCGCTTATATAATGGATGTTATCATTAAAATTTGGATTGTCTTTAAACCGGTTAACAATATCCGGTAATATTCGTGTAATATCTATCTGGTTGTTCATAAAAAGGTTAGCGGCTGTATTATCATCTTTTATTATTTCGAATTCCAGCTTATCAAGCTTTATATTTTTTATGTTCCAGTAATATTCATTCTTTCTATATTTTATCATACCGCCTTGTCCGGGGATACGGCTAACCATTTTCCATGGCCCATTGTAAAGCATATGATATGGAGAAAGACCATATTTTTTTTTGTTTTTATTGTAAAAAGTTTTATTTACTGGAAAAGTTACCGGAAAAACTGTTAGCTGGGGAAAATAAGTACAAGCAGAATCCAATCTAACTTTAAAAGTATAATCATTTATAACTTCGAGACCTACTTTACTAAAATTTTTAATTTTGCCTCTATTGTATTTTTTTGCGTTTTTTATTAAATATAAAAAAGCAGAATACGTCGAACCGGTAGAAGGCTCAAGTGCTCTTTTCCAACCAAAATAAAAATCCATGGCAGTAATAGGTGTCCCATTTGACCAGAAAGCGTTTTTTCTCAAATAGAACGTCCACGTTTTTTCATCTTTACTGACTTCCCATTTCTTAGCTACACCGGGCAAAATTTCACCGGGTTTTTTTCCCGGCCTTGTTAACCCCTCCATACAGACACTTACAGCATAAATTCCTGTTTCACCTCTGACAAGCTGAGGATCTATTGTTTCAGATTCCTCCTGCATATTGAAAACCAGTGTTGAACTTTTACGGTCATTATTTTTATTGTTTTTACTGCAGCTACATGTTATTAAAAATATTAATGCGCTTATTGATGCAAATAAAAAAAATCTTTTTTTAAACATAATGCTTATTATTAATTATTTAATTTTGCCCAGATAAAGCTAACCTGTACTCCAAAACCTCTTATGACAAGATTTTTAATATCAGGTCTAACCGCCCAGTTATTAGTTCTGAAAAATAAAGGTGCGACCGGCATTTTTTCCATTAACAGTTTTTCAGCTTTATGCAGTAACAGCATTCTTTTATTATTATCTATAGTTTTAGCGGCTTTTTCTATCAATTTATCATATCTTTCATTTTTCCAGCCGGTATGGCTATTAGGGCCGTTCGAAATCCATATATCCAGGAAATTATTCGGGTCATTGTAATCAGGCAGCCAGTTTCTGTAAACAATTTCATAATCCATTCTGTCTGTTTTCTGAAGCCTGCTTTGTAGTGTATTTGGATTCAGCTGAATATTAATTCCTAAATTTTTGTGCAGTTCTTCCTGTATATACTGGCCATCACGCCTGCTGTCGCTGTTGTTTGAAGTCAAAAGCCTGATAGTGGGGAGTTTTTTAATTCCGAGTTCTTTTAATCCCAGACTGAATAATTTCCTTGCAAGCTTTATATTTTCGTTGAAAAGAGGTTTGCTGTATCTTTCCCTGAATGACACCCTTTCACCGTCAACTGTACCTCCATTTATATCAGGGAGTACAAATGAGTATGCCGGTATACTTCCGTCTTTTCTTATATTTTTACAGAAAATAGTCCTGTTAACCGCTAATGCTATTGCGCGGCGGATTTTAGTATTCCTGAGATATTTATTCTTAGTATTAAACTGTAGAAACCAGACTGAATCGGGGATTTTACGGAGGCATTTTCTATTTTTAA
Source organism: Victivallales bacterium (assembly GCA_021733985.1). Classification (GTDB taxonomy): domain Bacteria; phylum Verrucomicrobiota; class Lentisphaeria; order Victivallales; family GWF2-38-69; genus JAIPJT01. The sequence continues at coordinate 16,937 of JAIPJT010000014.1, forward strand.
ACATCGGAAGCTGGTCACCGGATAGGTTGGTAATATCTAATTCACTGTTTAAATACATATTAGCTGCGGTGTTGTAATTTCTTATCATCGGACATGACAAAGTATTTATTTTTATATTTTCTGAATTCCAGTAATGTGGATTTTTTTTAAATACAATTTTCCCGTTTGGAATCCATTTTTTAATAATATAAGGGCCGTTATATAAGAGGCTTTTTTTATTCAGGCCGAACTTGTCACGTTTTTTTTGATAAAATGTTTTATTTACTGGATAAGTGATACTAAAAGTTAATATCTGTTCGAAATAGGGGACAGGCCTGTTTAAAATAATTTGTAAAGTATGTTTATTAAGAGCTTTAATTCCGATTTTATTAAAGTCTTTAATTTTTCCATTTGCATACTTTTCTGCATTTTTTATACAGAAAAGCATATATGCATATTGTGCCCCTGTTTGGGCACTGAGGGCTCTTTTTAATCCGAAGATATAATCATTGGCTGTTACCGGATCGCCATTAGACCATTTAGCATTTTTTCTCAAATAAAAAGTCCATATCTTTCCATTTTTGCCGGTCTCCCAGGATTTTGCTCCTGCAGGATAAATTTCTCCGGTTTTTTTACCTAAACGTAAAAGTCCTTCCATGCATATAGAGTCTATTTGCAAACCGGTAGTACTGGTGGTTAACTGGGGATCAATGGTTTTTGGTGTATCCTGAAGATTAAAAATAACTGTATTTTCCCCGGAAGTGCTGTTCTTAGAACATCCCGGGGTAAAAAATATTAAAAAAAGTATGCTAAAAAAAATTAAATTATAAAAAAACACATTTATTTTTTTTTTAATAAAATGAAATGGCAAAGAGATAAGAAAATTATCATTTATATTTATTTGTTTCATTTAAGCCCCGTTTTAGTGTGTAGGTAATAATTATTAGATATTAATTTATTTACGCATTATTTTATAAATAGCTATCAGGCCTCCTACCTGAAAAACAATATTCGGAATCCATAAAAGCAGCTGTGGACGTAAATATGGTAAAGGATTATCTCTGCACCCAATTATGAAGAAAAAGTAAATTCCTGCGAGAATAATACTTAAAAATAATCCTACAGAAGTTTCTGACCTGGAAGTTCTTATGGCCAGAGGGAGTCCTACGAGTAAAAATGCTATAGGAGCCAGTCCCATAGCTAAGCGCAAATTGAGATTTACTTCTGCTTCAGTTGTGTCAAGCCCCAGTTTATGATATAGGGATATTCTTCCAAGCAGATCATAAAAAGTGAGGAATCCAACGTCTCGGGTTACACTCTGATTTTCTATGGCTTTTCCAACATCAATATTGACAGTGAGTTCATCGCCCGAAATTCTATTATTATCTTTATAATCAATAATATTATAATTGTAAAGAATTATTTTCATGGTTTCTTTTTTGCTGTTAACAATAAGTTTACCGCTTGAAGCAGTTATGTCCTGCTTAACTTTCTGATTATTATCACTAAAAACGAAAACCTGAACATCTTCAAGTTTGTTATCTTTTTTTTCTTTTACATAAACGACCATATCATTAAAGTTACAGGGGGTACCCGGTATTATTAAAGCATCAGGGTGCGTTGTTGCAAGATTTTTTAATAAGGCCTTGGCTCTGTAGTAATATGTAGGCGCAACAGTTCCCTGAAAATATATACAAAGAACAGTCATAGCAAATGTTATCAGTATGACAGGAGTGATAATCTGGAATATTGAAATACCACATGCACGCATTGCAGTAATTTCATTATTTGACGACATCCTTCCAAATAAAAGCAGTACTGCCACTAAAATACCGGTAGGGATAGTATAAGTCATCATCATGGGTGTTATAAAAATTAAAAACTTAATAAAATCTGTAATAGGAACACCTTGGGCCAGATAATTTAACGCCTGCAGTAAATTACCGCCGAGCATACAAAAGGTAAGCAGCATTATTGATGAAATCAGTATTGTTAAAATACCTTTTATAACATATAAGTTTAGAATTCTCATTACCAGTTAAAACCTACATCTATATAAAATTGTAAACTGTCATTAAATTGACTGTCTGTTCTGTAAACCGGATAACCGAAGTCAATGCGGATTGGAGTATTATTTAATTGAGGAAGAATAATTCTTAAACCGTAGCCAACGCCCACATTAAGGTTAAAGTCAATATTCCATGAGTTTTCCCATACATTGCCTACATCTACGAAAGGAGCACCTTTAATCCATTTATAAATAGGATGAACAGCTTCAAAAGTAGCTGCAGCCATAGAGTTGCCGCCCAGCTGAGCTCCATTCTGGTTTAAAGGCGAAACCCTTCTGTATTTAAAGCCTCTTAAGGAATTTTGACCACCAAGGAAATATTTCTGATAGATAGGTACATCATCGTTTCCGATAATATTTTGAATAATACCATACTGGAGCCCGCCATGTAATATAAGAAACTCATCAAATAGGCTATAGTACCCGTCCGCTTCACCCTGTAACCTATAATAATTAGCTGATGCCCCAATTATTTCAGAATTAACTTCGCCTAAAGCAGATAAAAGATAGCCGGAAGTAGGCATAATCAAGTTATCTCTTGTATCTCTTTTAAAATTAATACTTAACTGACCTCTTCTTGAATTGCCTTCATATTTATCTTTCTCGGCCTGAGTATAACTGCTGTCCATATCGTGAACTTTGACAAAATCGATAGCATATTTCACCCCTACAGTATTAAATTCACCTACAGGCTTGTCCAGACCTACTTCAAAACCGCCGTGCCGCTCATGCCATTGGTTTATGAACTCCCTTGTATGCCAGAAACCTGTGGTCTGAAGCCTTAATGGGATTCCGAAGAGCCATGGCTCAGTAAATGAAAGAGCAAAGTCATTTCTTTCCAAACCTACCTGTGCGAGTAAATTGACTCGCTGTCCTCCCCCCCTAAAGTATGAAGAAGGATCTAGTAGATCGAAATTTGATTCGGAAAGAGTCAGGCGCCCGACAAGACTGTTAGTTGTAGAATATCCGGCACCCAGCGCAACATGGGCTGTCCCTTTTTCCTTAACTTCATAATTAACATTTTTCTCGCCGGGAATATTGCTGTTTGATGTGTATGATTTTACTTTTTTGAAATAGTTCATAGCCATTAATCTTGATTTACCGGCATCTATTCTAATTTTATCTACAGGTTCACCGGGCTGAAGCGGAAGTTCACGCCTTATCACATAGTCTTTTGTAATATGGTTACCCGATATATTAACATCTCTAATTGTATAAGGAGTCCCTTCGTTTAAGTTAAAAATGAGATCAACTTTGTGGGTTTTATAGTCAGAGTCTAAATTTGTATTTAATGAAAAGTCGCAATAACCGTAACGCTGGTATTTATACTTAATTGCCTTAATACTTTCTTCTTCTTTTCGAATATCGTATACTTCACCTTTCTTTAGTGTTATCATTTTTCTGATTTCATTTTCTGTGAATAGCTTTTCACCGTGAATAACAATTCTTGATACAGTATACGGTTGGCCTTCATGAATGTCAAAATTGACATCAATATACTCTGGATCGTCTTTCAGCTGCCGGGTTTTTACTTTTACCGAAAAGTCAAGATAACCTTTAGTCCAGTAGAGATTCCTTAAAATGAGTTTATCTTTCTTTATGTTATCTTTATTATACAGGCCCCAGTCAAGTACCCAGTTTAAGTACGAATGTTTAGTGGTGATTGAATGTTTCAGGTTCCAGGAGGAAAATACTTTATTTCCGGTAAAGTTTACACTGTTGATTTTAAGTCGGAGGTTTTCTGAGATTTTAAAAGTAAGATCAATTTCACCATCCTTTAATTTTTTAGTAGACGGCATTACTGTGGCTCTGTAGTAACCGTTTTCATGATAATACTGCCTGATATTTTCAACTGACTGCCTCAGCTTCTTTGAGTCAAGCGGTTCTCCGCTGTGCAGTTCAATATGTTTAAGAAGTTCCCCTGTAGAAATTTTATCATTACCCTTGATTCTAATCACATTTATCCGTGGTGTAGTTATAACATTAAATGTTATATTTATTTTTCCGGATTTTGTTTTTTCTGTAGTAGCTTCAACATCCGAAAAGTAGCCTGTATCGTAAAGTCTTTTGATATCATCATTTAAAAGATTTTGAGAAAATTTAGTTCCTGACTGTTGAGAAAGATTATATCTTAACAGATCTTCCGGAACCTTCATATTACCCTTCTGTTTAAACTTGATACTGCCTATTTCCGCGGCACTTAAGCTAATTGAAGTTATAATAAAAAAAGTAATTATAGAGAAGGCTGTTTTTTTAGAAATTGACATAAGGAAATTCATATGAAATACAGGCTCTATTAAAAATGTCTAAAAATATATTTTAATTCATTATAATATATTAAATAAAATAGGAAACAGTAATTAATGGATTATTTTTAAGAAATATTGAGTTATACCCAAAACGTTTTGGTTTATTTATCCGTCATCACTGTAACGGGATTTACTTTCAAATTTCATTATTTTAGGAAAAAACAGAAGCTCAGAGATTCCGGTTTGCCCGTTACGGTTTTTTTCTACTATTATTTCTGCATCAATAGATTCCATACCAGCATCTTTCTGAGTGTCTCTGTCTCTGTGCAGGAACATGACAATATCGGCGTCCTGTTCTATTGCACCAGATTCTCTGAGCTGGCTTAGTTTGGGACGTTCCTGCTGTTCTGCCTGCCTATTAAGCTGGGCCAGAACTACAACTGGAATATTCAGTTCTTTTGCGAGACTTTTAATTCCAACAGATATTTTAGAAACTTCAACCTGCCGATTATCATTTCTGCTGACCTCAGCTTTCATAAGCTGAAGGTAGTCTATAAAAATAATATCAATATCATATTTCATTTTCATTCTTAGAGCTTTTGCCCTGAGCTCGTTAATACTCAGTCCTGGCGTCGGGTCAATATAAAATGGTGCTTTTTTTAATTCAGAGGCGGCACTGGTAATCTTACTCCATTTTTTTCCGAATTCAGCTTCATCGAATCTCTTGTCGTAAAAATCCCTTTCAGAAACTCTTGCAAGGCTGCAAAGCATCCTTCTTGTCAGCTGTTCAGATGACATTTCAAGGCTGAAAAAGCCTGTTTTCAAGTTTTTATTAGTACTGATATTGGTAGCAATGTTCAGAGCAAGAGAAGTTTTACCAATTGAAGGTCTTGCTGCGATAACAATCATTTCCTGTTTTTTTAATCCGACTATTAAATTATCAAGTGAAGGCAGCCCTGTATTTATTCCGGTAGCATCTAAATCTTTATCATGAAGTTTTTCCAGATACTCTACAGCATCTATGATATAATCAGAAATAGGGCTGGTGCCTATTGGAGCGTTTACGTCTCTGACCTCAAATATTTCATTTTCAACCTCGCTTAATATTTCGGAAAGATGTTCCATGTCTGCATCATAGCATTTTTCAATAGTATTTGAACAGACCGTTATCATACGTCTTAATGCAGATAAATTTCTGGTTAATTCACACCAGCTTTCGAGGTTGGCTGTTGTAGGAATGGAATTCTGAAGTTCTAAAAGATAATTTTCTCCGCCTATACTGTCTAAAATGCCTTCAGCTTTTAAGGAGGCAGCTACTGCAAAAAGGTCTATAGTTTCATTCCCCTTTTCAAATAAAGAACTTATGGTTTTAAATATTCTCTGATGGGCAGGATAATAAAAGTCGGCCGGAGAACTTATTTTTTCTATTGCTATACCGCGGGAGACTTCTTCAAGAAGCATTGCTCCTAATATGGCTTTTTCAAGCTTTATATCATGCGGCGGCGGCTGCTCCCGATAAACTGTGCTGACAGCTTCTGAGTTTGTTTTTGATCGTTCAGCTTGTACCATATTTGTTATTTATTCCTAAGAATATTGATTTTTTCAAAATAATTTAGTTGCAATTTATTAAAAGTTTGTCCGCAATGAATTTAACTGGTTGTTTCCCGAAAAGGTTCTAAGTCTGCTGAATTCGAATAAGGACTTAATTTTTTTATTTATAGAGATTGTATCAAATGGATATGTTTAAAACATTGAATCCATCCTGATACAACCTTCTATTTTTTCCGCAATGCTGCAGATATCAGGGTTAGAATTTTCTAAAATAATCCCTTATGCTCTAACTACCCAGACTCTTGCGTCGGCAGTTACTTCCGGATGAAGATTAATACCGATGTCATATACGCCAAGTTCTTTGATATTTGTATCAAGTTCTACCTGGATATGGGAAATTTCTACACCAAGGTCAGTTATAACATCAGCAATATTATGGGTGGTAACTGAGCCGTAAAGCTTTTCATCCTCTCCGACATTTACAGGGATTGTAATTTCAAGCTTTTCAAGCTTTTCAGCTAATTCCTTCATCTGTTTTAATTCTTCACGCCGTTTAGCATCAATTTTTTCTTTTTTTGCTTCAAACTGACGCATTGCGCCTTTTGAGGCTTTAAGGGCTAATTTTTGAGGTATAAGATAGTTTCTGGCATAACCGTTAGCTACGTTAACAATTTCGCCGGCTTTTCCCAAGTCAGGGATATCTTCTAAAAGTATTAGTTTTTCATTCATTGTTTTCACCTTAAATAGAGAATGGATATTTACTATTTCTTAACGGACAAGGCTTAGTACTCTTGCTTTTTTAATTGCTTTACCGAGCAGTTTCTGGTGTATCAAGCAAGTGCCGGTAACCCGACGAGGTAAAATTTTTCCATTTTCTGTCTGGAATTTTTTTAGTAATTCTGTGTCAAGAAAATCTATATAGTTAGTACGGCTTTCACAGAATCTGCAAATTTTGATTCTTCTTTCTCTTTTTTTTCTTTTTCTTCTGTTGTTTTGCATTATATCAAAATCTCCTATAAAATAATTAATTAAAATATTACCGGTTTAAAAAGGGATATCATCTTCGGATTCAAATTCATTATATATATCCTGAGGGGGTTCAGGCATCGTTTCGTTTGAAGAGTTATTTTGCTGTGTATAACTGTTCCCGGCTGATTCCTGTCCGCCGGACTGATATGAGTCAGATGAATTTCTACGTGAAGAATTCATAAACTGCACTCTGTCAGCAGTAATTCTCAGCTTGCTTCTTTTTCTTCCCTCTCTGTCTTCCCAGTTATCGTTTCTTAAACGTCCTTCAACAAAAACACAGGAGCCTTTTGAAAGGTATTTTCCACAGGATTCCGCCTGTTTTGACCAGGCTACTATATCTACAAAGCAAACTTCCTCTTTTTCCTGGCCATTCACGAAGTATTTACGGTTGATTGCGATAGAAAAATCGCATACAGCCTGGCCACTGGAAGTGTATCTAAGTTGGGGATCTCTGGTGAGATTGCCTATAAGTATGACTTTATTAAAAGAAGCCATTATTAAATCCTCCTTGAATGAAGCAAAAATTTATTCCGCTATAAATACTATTTTATTCTTCATTCTTTTTATTTAAAACTAGTTCTTCAGGTTTCGCAGGCCTGTCGTATATAAATACCTGTATACGTAAAACTCTTTCATCGAGTTTATAGGCATCGGGAAGTTTTTTTACTTCTTCCTGGGGCAGGCTAATAATAAAATCCCAATAAATACCAGTTTTATGTTTTCTAATTGGACGTGCGAATTGTTTACGGCCAAGTGGAGTTGATTTAATAATTTCTCCGCCGGCCCCGGAAATTTTTGAGGAAAATTCTTCCGCAAAAGCTTTTCCTTCGTCCTGAATCAAACGGTCGTTCAGGATTATTACGGTTTCATAAGTTTTCAACTTTAAACTCCTTTTTTGAAAGTTATTGCTAATCAGAGGGTAATTTGTTTTCTGCTGTAATTATAGAGTGTCCGTTCAACTCGTTCATTGCAGTATTAATGCCTCTGCGGAGAGATATTCTAATTGCTTTATGCGATAATTCCAGTAAAGTTGGTAAAATTTTTTTATCTTCAATAGTAAAATCTGTAAGTACATGGGAAACTGTTTCGTTAATAGACACTTTTCCAATGCCTACTCTTAACCTCGGAAAGTTTTTTGTACCCAGTTCGTTGATAATGGAGTTTATACCGTTATGCCCTGCGCTACCTCCCGACTTTCTAATACGTATCTTTCCGAAAGGCAAGTCCATATCATCATAAACGATGAGTACCTGAGCAGGATTTATATTTTTTTTTCTGCAGAGTGCGGAAACGGAAAAGCCGCTTAGGTTCATAAAGGTAAGAGGTTTTAGAAAATAAACTTTTTTCCCGAAAACCTGTTTTGATATACATTCTCCATGACATCCGCTCACCTGTTTTGCTTTTCCGGAAAAACAGCTTAAAAAAGAATCAATTATTTTAAAACCGATATTGTGTTTTGTATTTTGAAATTTTATCCCGGGATTTCCAAGCCCGACAACTGCGCAGAGTTCATTATTTTTTTTGAAGTCACTCATTAATTTTGAAGTTATGCACGAAAAAATATTTCGTGCATAAAAACTTATAAAATTTTAATCAAAATATAAATTTATATTTATTATTCTGATTTTTCTTTAGAACTTTCGCCTTCTCCGGCTTCCTCACCTGCTTCGGTTTCTTCCCCGACTTCAGCTTCTTCCGCCTCTTCCGGTTCCACGCTGAGCCTTGGTTCTGATACGTTTGCCACTGTTCTTTCGGGGTCTTCATCGGTGGAAACATTTTCAGGCAGCTTAATATCTTTAACATATAAAGCATCATCTAAATCAAGCTCTGAAACATCAACTTCTATTGATTCCGGCAGGTCATTGGGAAGACTGCTTACTTCAAGTTCATAAAGTTCCTGGTTTAGAACTCCACCTGATTTTTCTCCTACAGGGGTTCCTGTAACGTTTATTGTAACGCTTGCTGTAATTTCCTCGTTCATATTTATTTCTTTAAAATCAACATGTAATGTCTGATTTGACAAATAGTCATGCTGGATATCTTTAATAAGAACATTAACCGGGCGTTTGCTTTTATCAATGAAGACTTTTAATATCTGTATGTCCTGGTTCGCAATATTATACCAGTCAATTGAATCTACAGTACACTGTCTGGGCTGTTTATTCTGTCCGTAAATCACTGCGGGGATTTTTCCTGCTTTTCTTAGTCTTCTTGATTCTTTAGAGCCTAACTCTTTTCTTGATTCAAGATTAAGCCTCAAATCGCTAGTTGTCATATTTTACCTCTGTCTTTGTTAAAAATAATAATAAAATAAAAGCCTTTAATCTAACACTAGTTGTCATCTTTATCAAATAAAGTTGAAAGAGAACCGCCAATATGAATTTTTTTGATTGATTCACCAAATATAGGAGCAACACTAAGGGTTTTAATTTTGCTGCAGTCAAAAGGACAAGGCGGCACGGAATCTGTTGTAACAAGTTCTTCAATGTCGCTTTCTAAAAGGCGATTAACCCCAAGTTCAGTAAGCAGGCAGTGGGAGATTGCTGCTATTATTTTTTTTGCTCCCTGTTTTTTAAGCAGTTTTTCTGCAGAAATTAAAGTTCCAGAAGTTGAAGTTAAGTCATCTATAATTAGACATGTTTTACCTTCGACATCGCCTACAAGGTGAGAGGACTCTACAGAAACAGCATTAGTTCTTCTTTTAGCTATTACGGCAAGGCCTGCATTCAGTGAACTGCTGTATCTTTGAGCCATTTTTACACTGCCTGAATCAGGTGCAACGACTACAGCGTTTTTACCCATCCGTTTTTTCAAATATTGAACAAACACAGGTGCTGCATAAAGGTGGTCAACCGGAATATCGAAAAATCCTACGATCTGGTCCGCATGAAGGTCCATCGCAAGAATTCTGTCGGCCCCGGCACTTGTCAGCAGGTCTGCTAAGAGTTTCGAAGTGATAGGAACTCTGGGTTTATCCTTCCTGTCCTGTCTTGCATAACCGTAATAGGGTATAGCTACGGTTACTCTTTCCGCAGATGCTCTTTTAGCTGCATCGAGCATAATCAGCAGTTCCATGATATTGTTGTTAGAGGGATAACATGTAGGCTGGATTATAAAAACATCACCGCCTCTTATGCTTTCTAAAAACTGTACAAAGATTTCACCGTCCGGAAATTTTTCGATTTTAATTTTACCGAGTTCAACTCCGAGGTACTTTGCAATCTTCTTCGATAGTTCAGGATGTGCTGTTCCTGAAAAAATAAAAAAATCTTTCTTTAAAGTATCCATTGTCCTATCATTGTTTTGTTATTATTAAATATTGTGAAATTATTTTATAATACTAAATCAGGTTTCAAAATCTAAAATTACCGGAAGATGGTCAGAGAGCCTGACATCGGGTACTTCTATATTATTAATGCTTATTCCATTTGAACACAAAATAAAGTCCAGCTGATACTTGGGCTCCCATGCCGGAAAAGTTGGAATATTTTTTTTATTGGGATTGAATAAGTTTAGTTTTTCCTGTATCTCATTGAGCTCTTTTTCGCCCTTAAAAACATTAAAATCACCTGCAATTACAACCGGTTTTTTTTTATTTGAAAGTAGATTAGACAGATGTCTTAACTGGCTTTTTCTAACCCTTTTTGATAATGCTAGATGAACTAGGAAAAAATCAAATGTTTCCAGCTCCAGTTCAATTATCAGTTTCTTGAAACCGCCTGGAAAATAATGGTAAATACCGCTTAAAGTTTTATTTTTTGCAAGAATCGCATTCCCCTGCTTTCTAAGTATAGGGATTATTTTTCCGGATAAGGCGTCTCCGTATTTTGTAGTATAATGAGTATGGTGATCGGTAATTTTACCTATTTCATCAGCCTGATTTATAAGTGCGGTACCGACAGAACCCATATCAACCTCGATAAGTCCGATAACGTCAGCATCGATTTTTTTTATAAAACGGCTGATTTGGAGCATATTTTTATTTGACCGGTTAAAGTATCGGTGAAATTTTAAAATATGTTCTGCATAGCTGCAGGGAGCTCCTGAACCGTATGCAATATTATAGACCATTACTCTGTGCATAATAAATATATTTTGATGCTTTTATTTATGATTAAATAACCAAAAAGTTTTAATATTTTATAAAAAAAATTTTAAATAAATATTTCTTTAATAATAGCATAAAGATACTTATTTTACATTATCCGTTCATATTTTATTTTGGTAAAAGATTGTTTATTTTTTTATAAATTATTGAAATTTACATTTAAAAAACTAAAAATATTAAATAATTCAGTTGGAAAAGTAATTATAAAGAAAGTTTTTATGGATTTTAATTTTGAGTTTCTAAGAAATCTTAGACAAAAAGCAGGTTTAAATATATCTGATCTATCTGAACTGTCCGGTGTATCTCCGGCAGTTATTTCTAAACTTGAAAGGAATATTTGTAAAGCTGAACTTGAAACTATATACAGGATTTCAGGTGCTTTTGGACAAAGTGTTTCAGAGTTTTTAGCTCTTGCAGAATTAAAATCCGCACATAAAAGAAAAGAATTTAAACGCGAATTGTCTGTTTTTACTTTCAGAGAAATAAAATACGGAAGCATTACTTGTTTACTCGGTAAAGCAGAGGCAGGAGACAGACTGACGAAAAGTGAGAAGCACAAAAACAGTGATGAATTATGCTGGGTATTGCAGGGGGAAATAAATTTTTCTCTGCCTAAAGAAACTTATCAGCTTAAGAAGGGTGAATCTATACAGTTTGACGGGAAGCTTGAGCATACTTTTGAAGCGGTAAAAGATTCGGAAATTTTGATAATTCATTTACTGAAAGAAAGAAGAAGGTTTTAATTCTATTAAATGAAAAAAAATACTGAAAGTTAGGAAAACTGCAACTGTGGAGTTACACAGAAAGATAAAGCTCTTAAACAAACAATTTCCTTCCTGTCTGATATTAGCCGGTCTCCTTACTTCCGTTATTTCCTTAATTGTCTTTAGTAATAACTTATTAATTTCCTGTGCTGTTATATTAATTTGTTCAGGGGTATTGCTTTCACTTTCTACATTCAGGATTTTCGGTAAATTTTTTTTCTGGGCGCTTATTGGTATAGCTGTCTGCTGGAGTCACTTTAATTTTCCAGTGTTTAGCAAATCTTCCGGAGAAAAGCTCTTTGAGGGGAACCGTGTTGTATCGGGAGTTGTAGCGGATTACAGAGCGGTAGGTAATGATATTTCCTGGCTGGATAACCCGAAAAGCATAAAAATTAAAGTTAAAAAATATAGAATAAGAAGCGACAATGACTGGATAAGTTGTAATAAAACAGTCAATGCAAAAATAAAAAATTGCAGTTTTTTGAAATACGGAGATAAAGTTGTACTTTCCGGATATATTTCCATACCTAAACAGCCTTTGATCGAAGGAGCTTTTAACTATAAAAATTATTTAAAAAGCAAAGGTATAAACTATCAGTTTTACGGAAAACTTTTAAGGATGGACAGACAAGAGAAAACCGGCTTTTCGGTAAAGCTGTATGAAGTTAGGAACCAGCTTATCAAAAACCTTGCCGGAGGAATCAAAAACCTTGAGATAAAAACTTTTCTTGCCGGTATTGTTTTCGGATGCAGGCAGAGTATACCCGAAAACCTTAAAAACAACTTTATAAAAAACGGTGTAGCTCATATTTTAGCGATCAGCGGTCTACATGTTGGAATTTTCGCTGTTTTTCTGCTAATTATATTGAGGTTTATTCCTGTGAGAATAAGATTTCTGCTTATACCCTTTTTCCTGTATCTTTATGTTTTCCTTGCCGGGTTCCAGGAGTCTGCAGTCAGAGCCGCTGTAATGATTTCGGTATTTTGCTTTTTCAGGGTTGCTTATATATCCGACAGGCCTGTAAATAATATTATCTTTGCTGCGGTAATTCTTATACTTGCTAATCCTTTGACAGTGATATCCGCAGGGTTTCAGTTTTCATTTTTAATTACAGGTATATTAATACTTTCCTGGAAGAAATGTAAAGAATGGAAGAGTGCGGTTTTTGAAAAAAACAACTGGCTGATCCCGGAGCTTTCCGGTAAACCCGGAAAAATAAAGATAAAACTTTTAAATTGGGTCTTTTCTACTTCTTTTACCTGCATTGCAGCGGCACTGGCTTCTATGGGGTTAGTTCTCTACTACCAGAAATTATTTATTCCTTTAACTCCGCTGCTTAACTTTACAGTTGTTCCTCTAATGTTTCCACTGGTCTTTATTTCACTGATTAAAATTTTTACTGTTTCAGTTTTCGGAAACTTTTTAAATATTATTTTCAACGCAACAATTACATCAATTTCCAATTTAATATTTAACATAACAGAGAGCGGCACCGCATTTTCTCCAAGCATCAGCATCGGGCATATACCATGGTTTCTTATTGCCTCATTTTATCTGTTAATAATCTTATTTATTTTTTTGAAAAAACGTACAGGTAAAATTATATGCCTTATAATGTTATGTTGTATTATCATTTACGGAGCATATAAAAATTCAATAAACACCGGCTTGCAGTATTATATATTAAAAGCAGGCGGGAATACAAAGCAGTGTTTTGTTCAGATTAATCCCCTGAACTCCAGTGTATGTATAATCGGGCTCTATGGGTACAGCTCTTATGTATTATGCAACTTCCTTGAGAGTGTCAATATTGACAATATTGATGTTATATACCTGGCGGATACAAAGAAAAGGACTTTTAAAAATGCAGAAATTTTAATGGATAAAATGAAAGTTAGACAAATAAAAGTTAATCCGTCATCAAGGAAATCCACGTATTTAAAAAGATTCTTAAAAACCTATAAATCTGAAAAGAAAAATATTACTTATGGTAATAAGTTCAGTACAGGGGCTCAGCAAATTGTTGTTTCATGTAGCAAAAATATAACTGTTATTAAAGAACCGGGAACAGATTTTAATCTAAAGACAGACAGGCTTGGGAGTCATATTACTGAAATTATTTCTACCGAAAACAGAAAAATAATAAAACTGACGAACACAGATAAAACGGTAATAAAGAAACTGAATAAATTACCACCGACAAATCAACGGAAACTATTGTAAAACTGTTTTTGCTTTATTTGAGAATTGTCGAAGTGGCCGTCGCCTTTATACTCTTGTTATACCTATAGACCTTACTGCAAATAAGTCTTCAAGAGTCCTTATGTCCCGGCAGCTGTAATTTCAAATTTTAATTTTTATTATAAAAAAGATGACAAAGCTATGCCCGCCTTTTCCGTGGAACGTCTGACTCCTTACTAAGTTCACTTATATAGGAATTAATTTTGGTAACTATCAAGTCGAGCCCTACATAATTTTGTGTATTACCTGAAATAATAATATCTGAGTACACTCTTGATGGCTCAACGAACTGCTCATGCATCGGCCTGACAGTTTTATTATACTGGTCGAGAACAGAATCTATAGTCCTGCCGCGATCTTTAGTATCTCTTAATATGCGTCTCATCAGGCGTATATCTTTATCGGTATGAATATATACTTTAATGTCCATCAGCTCCCTTAATTCGGGGATCGAAAAAATAAGGACGCCTTCTATTAAGATTATAGGTTTCGGATAAATAAATTTTGTTTCTTTTTTTCTGCTGTCAGTAGTAAAGTCATAAATCGGCTGTTCTATTCGTTTATTAATTCGGAGCCTGTTTATGTGTTCGATAAACAGTTTTGTATCGAGTGAATCGGGATGGTCAAAGTTTCTTACAGTAAGCAATTTATTGGGGATATCGCATTTGTTTTTATAATAAAGGTCATGTTCCATATGTACGATATAAGATGAATCAATTTTTTTTAACAATTGTTTTGTAAAAGAAGTCTTGCCGGAAGCACTTCCGCCGCTAATACCAATTATCACTTACTGCTCCTTGATTTAATAAACTGTTTAAAGATAAGTTGCTTGAAATTAACTGAACATATTATAAGGAAATTTCATTATTTATAAACAGTTTAAAAGAATTTTTCTTGTATTATACCCAAAACGTTTTGGTTTATTTATCCATCACACCATACGGTATGACCTGTATCAAATGAAAAGTCGAAAAATAAAATTTATGTCCAAGTTCAGTTACGAAGGACAAAAACCATTCCGTCTTCGTCTTCGCTATTGCGGAACTACGCAGGATTAAAAAAAACCGTATACACTTGTGTATATTGATGAATCTTATCACTTTTCTGCAGTCGAAATGGATAATAGTATTTCATATAGCTGATACCGGCAACAGCCCTGAGAGATTTGCCTGACTCCGATTCGATGTATCCCCCTCCAATTGTTTATCGGGGTGATTGCAGAATTTTAATAAAAATTAAAATATCGGCTATACAAATATAGTTTTTTTTGTTGGTTTTGGCGCTTTAACAACCATGAATTTTAATTGTTCCGGACTTTTGTTATACCAGCAATGCATAATGTCTTTAGGGCTTTCTACCAGCGTGTTTTCAGTAACCTCCAATTTTTCACTCCCAATTTGAACTATGCCGGTACCTTCAAGGACATAAAATGCAACGTCAACCGGAGTAATATGCTGTTTCAGTGATTCACCGGGATTTAAAGTTATCACAGAGATCATAGCGTTATCTTTATTGTAAAGATTTCTTGCATCGACTCCATGAGGATTCTTCATGATTTCAGCTTCAGATAATTTTTTTGTAATCATAGTAATATCCTATCCGTTCCTTTTTTGTAATTTTGATGTTCGGGCCATATAACAGGCCGCAGTTTATAAAACCTTTTCGTGCAAAATCTAATTATAAATTTGGCTTAGTTTATCTTTTAACATTAGGTTTACACTTTCTTTTGTTTCAACTAAAGGCGTAATTGAGATGTAATTATTATTTATTATATCCAGGTCGGATCCTTTATTATTCATGTGAGTTACACTGTTACCGACAATAGAAACAAATGAGACTCCATTTTCTTCACTATAGTAAATGGTATCGTCATATATTCTGTCCCCTAAATGAGTTATCTTTATTCCTTTAAAGTTATCACTTAATGGAAAGTTTATATTAAGCAGAATTCTTTTGCTAATTATTTCCTCTTTCAAATCCTTAATTGTTTCTGCAATGAATTCCGCACAGTTGCTGTAATCAATTTCCTTTTGGTCCCAGTTGCATTTTTTTGAACAGGCTATTCCGGAAATGTTATTAATCAGAGCTTCTCTTGCTCCTGCAACAGTTCCGGAATAGAAAATATCATGTCCCATATTCATTCCCTTATTGATACCGGAAATAATTAAATCAAACTTAATATCACAGTAGAACCCGAATAATGCAGTCTTAACACAGTCAACCGGAGTGCCATCTACAGCATAACCGTTTTCTGTTTTTATATATTTCATTGGTTTAAACAGGGTGATTCCATGGCTTACTCCGCTTTTCTGACCAAGCGGAGCACAGACTTTTATATTAAGCTCCGGAATTGCAGTTAATTTTTTAATTACTGCCTTTAGGCCTTCTGCCTGATAACCATCGTCATTTGTTAATAATATATTCATAAATATTAAATCCTTTTTCTGT
This sequence comes from Victivallales bacterium, assembly GCA_021733985.1. Classification (GTDB taxonomy): domain Bacteria; phylum Verrucomicrobiota; class Lentisphaeria; order Victivallales; family GWF2-38-69; genus JAIPJT01. The sequence continues at coordinate 33,375 of JAIPJT010000014.1, forward strand.
GTCGGCAAAACTTTTATATTATAAATCTGCTTTTATACCCAAAACGCTTTGGTTTATTTATCCATCCCACCATGCGGTATGTCATGTATCAAATGATAAAGTCGAAAAATAAAATGTATGTCCAAGTTCATTTAAGAAGGACAAAAACCATTCCGTCTTCGTTTTCGCTATTGCGGAACTACGCCGAATTAAAAAAAACTGCATACACTTTTGTATAATATAACTTCAAATTATATATTTAAAATTTATATTAAAAATTAAGAAGTCAGAGATATTGAATAATCAATATAATATGCAATACTTATACTGGTTTTAGCATATATCCCATATAAAACAGTATTTATTTTTCCGAGTTATTGAATTCATTTAACAGACGGAGCCTGTTATGGTTAAAAAAGAGATGAGTAAAGGGCTTGGTAAAGGTTTGCAGAAAGTAATGCCGAAATACTTAGCAAAAATAATACAACCTGTCCTATTTAGAATACTTGCTATTTATCAAATGGATAAAATACATGATAAAGCCTGCAGATTAAACGTAGATGATAACTTTGCAGAAAAACTTTTTCATAAGAATGTCATGAACATCAGTATTGATGTAAGTAAAAAAGATATGGATAAAGTTCCTTCAGACGGGCCGCTGATTGTAGTTGCAAATCATCCTTTCGGAGGGGTTGACGGAATTGCACTGCTTGCGCTGCTTAAGAGGATAAGACCAGATGTAAAACTTATGGCAAATTATATTTTAGGTGGGATTCCAGAGTTAAAAAAATACTTTTTCCTGGTAGATCCTTTTGAAAAAACTGAATCATCACGAAAAAGTATAGGCGGGATAAGGGAAACTTTGAAATGGCTTAAGAGTGGTCATGCCCTTGGTTTGTTTCCTGCAGGAGAAGTGTCAACTTATAATAAAAAAGAAGACGCTATAGTTGATAAAGAATGGAAAAAAGCTGCCGGAATGATAGTGAGAAATGGTAAATGCTCTGTTCAATGTATTTATATTGAAGGACATAACAGTAAAATTTTCCAGTTTTTAGGGAAAATCAACCCTGTACTTAGAACTCTGTGGCTGGCGAGGGAGTTTAAAAGAGCTTGTAACAGTAATATAAGAATGAAAATAGGGGAAATTATTCCTGCGAAAGAAATCGGCAGATATAAAACTCCTCAGGAATTAATGAAATTTCTTAAAAAGGAAACATATTTGCTTGCGGAGAAATAATTTAAGAAAAAGCTGTTGCAGAGCTTTGATTTTTCTACTGAAAATTTGATAATAATCAGAAGCGTTTAAGGGAGTTTTTTTCGTGTTGCTAATTATTTAATTTTATGCATGAACGGAAGAGCGGTGAGCTTAAATTTATCTATTTCTTCCTTACGGTAAAATACTTTCATCAGGAATAGGCCGTTAGGCGGAGCTGTTTTATACCCGGCAGCCCTGTCTTCAGCATCTAAAATCTCTTTTACTTTACGAGGATCTGCCTTGGCACGGGAACAGTGCAGCATAGAACCGACCAGGCTCCTTACCATTTTATACAAAAAACTTTTTCCTAAAAAAGTAATGCATGTATAATCTCCGAAACAGTTTATATCAATTTTATAAATTTCCCTTAGAGGATTTTTTTCTGATTTGTTCAATGCAACAGCAAAAGACTTGAAATTATGCTTTCCTGTAAGGTATTTACAGCACTGTTCAAGTTTTTCTACCTCATAACTGAACGGGAACTTCCAATGCCATTTATGTAAAAAAGGGCCTGTTTCTTTGCTTGTTACTATATAAGTATATGCTTTGCCAAAGGCATCAAAACGGGGATGAAATTCATTATTGTATTGAAAAATGCTTCGTATAAATATATCTGCGGGTAGAATGCTGTTCAGTGCTTTTTGTAAGTTGCCGATCGGAATTATAGGAGTAGGTGGCAAAGCAAATGCTGCGGTCATTCCCAATGCATGGACGCCTGAATCTGTCCTGCCGGCACCTACAAGGCCGACTTTTTTTTTATATAGTAAAGTGAGTTTTTCTTCAATAACCTGCTGAACAGAAATTCTGTCCGGCTGATATTGCCACCCATGATAACCTGTTCCGTCAAAAGCTATTTCTAAAACATACTTCGGGGAAAAACAATTATAGCGGGTTATCATGGTAGACAAAATTATAAGGGTTTCGTTCTAAGTCAAAAATCCATGCCGGTTCCATTAACGGGCCGTACCCCCATTCATCTTTGTAGCCTGACGGTGCAGCACCCGGTAACGGAAACGGGAAGGTAAGGAAATCAACTATTCCCACGCCCTCTCTCGCCAGAAAATAAAATACTCCCCTTACTAATCCATATGTGCATGCGGAAATACCGCCCTCTTTTTCATTGATTTCATAAGGTTGAATAAATATTTCAAAAACTCCAAATAATATATTTGAAATACCCCTGCCAAGTTTTCTCAGAGGCCCCTGGGATATGCGTTCCATTTCTTCTTCATCAATTTTGCTGTCATAACTGGTCTCCTGACTGTAATATCTGTTGGCATAAGGAAGATCAAGATTTTCGTTTTTTTGAGCGCCTTTACTGAACCGTTTTCCGGCAAAAGTGTTAATACAGGAGACAGTTATCAAAAAAAATATTAATATATAAAGACAATTTTTAGAAAAAAATATCATGTTACCCTCATTTTAAAAATAGTATCTGTAATTGTGTCTTTTTTATTATATTCTATTCTTAAGAAGGTTTCAATTATTAATAAATAAAATTAGCTATATTGCTTATAGTTTTTTTCTTAATTACTGATATATTTTACTCTCAATATGGATTAGTTTATATTGAAGGATTTGAAATGGCGGATAATCAGAAAATAGACTCTCAAATTAAAATTTTAACAAACAGTTTTAATGATTTTCAAATATTAAATAATCGTTTTACAGAACTGGATCTTGGCTGCGGAAAAGGTTCTTTCACCTCAAATCTTGCACAGAAATACCCTGATAGGAATATAATAGCAGTAGATGTTATGATCGGTCGTCTCAGAAAACTTGTTAAAAGAAACAACAGATTAAATATAAAAAATATATTTCCTGTAAGAGCGGAAGCAAAGCACTTTATCTTTAGGTGCTTGCCCGATAAATCAATTGACAGAATACATATTTTATGTCCCGATCCATGGCCTAAAGAGAGACATAAGGAGCACCGTTTAATCAGTTCAGAGTTTATCTATCGTGCCTGTCTCAAACTGAAGGATAACGGTATTTTACACTTTGCCACGGATGATACTCAATACTGTTCATCCGCAATAAGTATAATAAACAGAATTGGTCTTTTTTCCCCATGCAGAGACTCTATAAAAGATATAAAAGATATTAAAACTGATTTTGAAATCAGATGGACTGAACTGGGCTGTAATGTTCATCACGCTGCTTTTAAAAAAATTACTCAGGATACTTAAAATGTTAATAGAAGCAATAGATAAAGAATCAACATACAATGTTTTAATAATTGGCGATAAGAAAGAGATCGACAGGTCTGCTGCTTTTATTCAGAAAAATATATTTTTAAAAATTAATATAACGAAATTAAGTTTAGAAATTTTTAATAACCGATTTGACAGAGCTTATCATTTAATAATACTTGAAGCAAATGAAAAAAGGTTAAACTTCAGAGATGTTCTTAATCATATTCGTTCTGAGCAAACGACAAAAAATGTTCCAATCATAATTATATCAAGTTTGACGGAAAAATATTTTTCTGAGTTAGAACTTGAAAGGATGCTTCCGGTAGACGTAATTCCCCCTTCTTTAAAAAAAGTATTACTTAAAATAAAAGTAATAACATATCTTAATTTTACAGTTACCGAAAAAAAACTTAATTATGTCCAAACAGAACTGAAGCAAATTAAAAAAAACCTTAAGCAGCAGAATAAACAGTTAAAGCATCTGGCCCTTCATGATCAGCTGACTTCTACTTCAAACAGATATGCTTATGAAAGTATTTCAAATCAGATAATCATGTCCTCTAAACGGCATAAAAGAAATTTTGCAATGCTGCTGGTAGATATTGATAATTTTAAATGGATTAATGATAAATTCGGTCATAATCTCGGAAATGAAGTAATAAAGGCTGTAGCCGGGAAACTTAAAAAATCATTAAGAGATTCAGACTTATTATCACGAATAGGAGGAGACGAATTTGGGATAATACTTACGGAACTAAATGCCAGCTCTAATGCCGGGCTTGCCGGGAAAAAAATTTTTGAAAGTTTTAAGAACCCGATCGTAATTCAAAAAAATTCAATCCGTATTAGTCTCAGTATGGGAATAACTTATTACACTCCGGATAAAAACCAAACTTTTGACGAGTTAATGGAAGAAGCGGATATTGCCATGTACGAAGCAAAAGAAAATGGAAAAAACCGTTTTGAATATTTTAACTCCGGCATGAGAGATAAGTATATTTATCAGAATACTTTAAATTACGAACTCCAAAATGCAGTCAACAGAAATGAATTTTATCTTGTTTACCAGCCGATAATGAATATTCATAATAACAGAATTGCCGGGTTAGAGGCACTTATCAGATGGAATAATCCCACGCTCGGAACTGTTCCGCCTTCAGACTTTATTCCCGTTGCTGAACAGGCAGATATAATTTACGATATAGGACTGTGGATATTAAATCAGGCCTGCAGCCGGCTCTCTGAATGGAAGGCTCAAGGTTACACCAAGCTATTTCTATCTACAAATATTTCTCCTAAACAAATTCAGAATCCAAATTTTGGAAAAGATTTGAATGAGATAAGTGATAAATATCGTATCAGCCCGGACGAGCTAGAACTTGAAATAACAGAGTCAAAATTTACTTTTGATTTAGAAAAATATATTAAAAATCTTGACAATTTTAAAGGGCGGCTCTCGATCGATGATTTTGGAGTGCAGTATTCTTCGTTGAGCCGGCTGGGTAAGCTTCCGGTGAATTCGCTGAAAATTGACGGTTCATTCTTCCATGGCGTGAAAGATTTATCAAGAAACAAAATCATTTTAAAACACCTTTTCAGGCTCACTGAAGAATTATCCATAAAGGTAATAGCTGAACGTATAGAAACAGAAGAGCAGAGAGATTTTCTTGTATATCAAAATTGTACTTATGCACAGGGATATTATTATTATAAACCGATGCCTCCGGAAAAAATCACAGAAATATTAGCTGGACCTGAACCCGAGTTTTGACCGATAAATACTGTTGTACTACAATAGAGGACTCGGGCGGAGGCATTATAATAATCAGATATTCAACAAAACAGCAATATTAATGATTATTTTCTGTATTTCTATGCACAGGACACAGCCGGGGCTGCAAACTGCTGCCTTGGGTGAAAGCTGAAAAATTAACTGCATCGACTATTCTGTTGCTTTTTTTATAAATTTTTCTGCTGATTCTTCTAACTTTGTTCCAAGATCAATACCGGTTTCCACTCCGAATTTCAAAATATTTTCTGTTGTACTGCCGAGAATAGCGGGTATCATTGTCTTAATATCAGGAGCCGGATCTTTCAGAGTCCCATATATATTCAAGGGAACTACAATTCCTGTGATATTGGTAACAGTAAACAGATTCATATAATTATTCAAATCAATATTTCCTGAAGATTCCATTCTTCTCACAGCGCAACCTTTTCCGCCAGTTAATAAAAATTTATTAATATTAATTATGCCGTTATATATCTGAAGATTAACTTTGACAGTACGGAAATTGATATTTTTAGCTCCGGCAAGAATATTATTGGCTATTCCGAGAATTTTATTTATCAGAGGCGGAAGAGTTTTATTTTCTTCCAAATAGCTATTTAAATGTGCAATTATATAAATTGGCAAAAATATGATATTTGCTATTGGATAATCGAAAATTAGTGTCGGTATTTTTATATCGGAAAGAGATATGGCAAGTGTACCGATAATATTCCTGTTTATTTTAATATTATTTATGTCTGTACCTGTTAGGCTTAAATCCAGTTCATTAATGAGTCCTTGCGTATTATATGAACCGTTGACAAGTGTCTTGAAAACAGGAAGAATTGACATATTTGTAATATTTGCTTTAACTGCAAAAGGAGCAGGAGCAACTTTGCGGGGCTTTTTTTTAGTGAGGCTGATTTGGATAGGTGTAGTTTTATCTGCCATATTAAGTGTGGAATTTGACTTGATAAAAACAGGAAACGATCTCTGATTCAATTCTATAAAGGTCTTTCCATTAAGCTGTCCCATGCTTTTTAAAGCATTTTTTTTCATTGAAGCAACATTTATGCTGCAGTTGTATTTGATTTTACCTTTTTCACCGGTTTTGATTTTGGGGATCGATAAATTCAGGCCTGTTACATTAACTTTAGAAGAATCTTCTTTTTTAGAACGCTTGACATAATACAGCAAATTGAAATTTTTAACATTTATATTTTTTAGGTTAAGAAAAACTGGCGAAGAAGACGTTTTCCGCTGCTTGCCACTTTTCGGTGAAATATCTATAGAATCTTTTGCAAGTTTTTCTTTTACTTTCTGTACAATGGTTAAATTAGAGTTTGTTAGGTTAAGCCTGTTGATAATGTATCTATTACTGATTAAATCGATTATATTCGTGTCTAACAACAGTGTTTGAGTTTTAAAAGTAAAACTTTTATCATTGGCAGCTATAGAAAAATCTTTAAGATCCAGCTCTCCTTTGAGCAGAGACAGATCAATATGTTTTACTGTAATTTTAGAGTCACAGGTTTTTTCTAAAATTGGGATTAATACATTTTTGAGAAAAGGCTGTGTTGTTAATGAGAACAAAAGAATCACAACTAATACAATAATAGTGATCAAACTGTAAAATGGTATTTTTATCTTTTTATTCATAGTACCGATCTCCAAGTTTTACCGGTTATATGTACACTTAGATTGATTTTTCGAGATTTTCGTAAAAACAATTGTCATATTTTAATAAGTTATAATTATCATTAAAAAAAAACAATTATATTTACCCTGAAACTAAAATATGTATTAAAATTCACAAATATTCTTAAGTTTTTTTATCCTTAATTCAGCAGAAGACTGTAAAAGGCGATATGGTTGATATACAGTGTTTACGGTCAGCCCGAAGGTCTGACCCTATTATAATGTATATTTGTATCAAAATTGTTTCATTAGATAAAAAAGAAATCTGTAATGAAGAAAACATTGGGCATTTTAGGTGGAATGGGGCCTTTGGCAACAGCTGACCTGTTCAGAAAGATTATTTTAATGACTGAAGCATCCTGTGACCAGGATCACATAAGAGTAATTATTGACAGTAACTCTGAAATTCCAGACCGGACAGCTTTTTTAAAGGACGGGGGAGAAAGTCCAGCGCCTTATCTTATCAAATCTGCAAAATTTCTTGAAGAGGCAGGGGCTGACTGTATAATAATGCCGTGTAATACTGCACATTATTTTTACAATAAAATCATTAAGGAGATAAAAATTTCATTTCTGAATATGCTTGATGAAACAGCTAAAGAGCTCAGAAGTTCTTACATAAATGCAAAGTGTGTCGGCCTGCTTGCCACCCCGGGGACCGCTGAAACTAAAATTTATAATAAAGCATTTTCCAAATATGATATAGATGTTGTCCGGCCGGATGACGAACATCAGCAGTATATAACAGAATTGATATACAATATCAAAAAGGGAATATATAATTTTGACCTTTCGAAATTTTATAAAAGTCTTGATTACTTAAAATCATTAAAAGCGGAACTTTTTATACTTGGATGCACAGAAATACCTATTGCATTCGAACATTTTAAAATACAGGAAAATACCGTCAACCCTACTACTGTTATTGCACAAAGCGCAATAAAATTTCTCGGTTACAAATTGAAAAATTAAATAACAATTTTTGGTAATTTGCATCCATGCATAAAATATATTGAAATACAGAAGCTTATTCAGTATAATTAGAAGCTACACGATAAGAATTTTCGTTTAAACGCTTCTAATTGTTATCAAATTTTCAGTAGAAAATTTGGCCTCAATTTTGTATAATATATTAGGAAATCAGGCACAAAAGAAAACCAAAGCTCTGAAACACCTTTTCGTGGACCGTCTAATTTAGGCATTACCCTACAAGGGTTTGCCTCTTTTGAGATCGCATAAGGTAATAAATTTCGCCTTTTACAGCTTTTGTCAGGGTGCAGAGTATTAAACTTTTTTATTGCAGAATCTTTTTCAAATAAGTCAATAACTAACTGAAGTTAAGAACATGAAATCTAAAAAACCTGAATTTGCCAGAGTTTTTATTTACAATCTGTTGATCATAATACTGGTTACTGTCGGAGCAATAGTATCATTCTGGATATATCAGACTTACGATGATTTCGGGAAAAAAGTAAAGACTTTAAGGAAAGATTATATTGAGAAAAAGAAAAGAGAAATAAGGAATGAGGTTATAAGGATAACGAATTATATTGATTACAGGAAAAACATAATAACTCGTGACAAGAAAATAAATTTAACCTGTGAATTTAAAAAACTTTATTACAACATTTTTCAGTATTATAATGATAATAAAACTCTTCCTAAAGAAAAACTCAGACAGAACATATTAAATATTATTAACTCTGACAACTTTAATAATAATAAATATTTTACCATTGCATATATTCTTGACAAAAATAAATTAGAAGTTAATAAACTTATAAGGCGCAACGGGAAGTACAGAAAAGTTCCGGCTCATGACCCTTCGATTACTAAGTTAATATACAGCTATAAACACGAAGACTTAGGCAACGACGAATATTTATGGTATCTTCATGGGGGCGGCGGATTTAACTGTATTAACAGTAACAAGCTGCAGTATATAAAACTCGGTCTGGTTAAATACTTCAAACCGTTGAATATTTATATTATGCTTGCTGCATATGCTGAAAATTTGGTCAAGAAAATTCAGGACGATATCTTAGGGTGGATAAACAGGCTTTCTTTTCCAAGAAATCATTACTTTTTTATCGATACATATGAGGGTACTTCGCTGGTTTTTGACGGCAAACGAGTGGGAAAATCTTCAGAAGCCCCTATTCGGGAAAAATATCTTAAAAACTACAGAAAGAAAGCACAAAAAATTATTGATACACATAAACGGGGATATCTCTATTATCCAGTACCGACTAAAAACGGAAAGCTTTTGTATAATAAAATATCCTATATCGAAACTATGGACGACTGGGACTGGATTGTTGGTTCAGGATTCTACATGGAGGATATAGAAAATGAAATAAAAATAATGAGAGAAAAACTGGAGATAAAAACTATATACAACATTTCTCATATTGTCCTGTTTCTTCTGTTTTTTATAGTAATCTCGCTGCTAATCGCTCATTTTCTTATAAGAAAAGCAAAAAAAAGTTTCAGTCAATTTAATGATTTCTTTAAAAAATCGGCTTCCTCCTCAGCTCTTATTGATCCTGATAAACAGACTTACAGAGAGTTTAAGCAGTTGGCTGATTCCGCCAACTCAATGATTAAAAAAAGAAAAGAAATAGAAGAGGCTCTGATTTACAGCAGGCATCAGTTTAAAGATATTGCAGAAAGCATGGCTGACTGGATATGGGAAATAGATAAACATTTAAGATATAAATACGTTTCAGGAAAAGTAAAAAAATTGCTCGGATATGACCCGGAGCAATGCTTAGGAGAGTTTTTTTCAACAATATATTTGAAAGACTGTGAAAAAACAGCAAAGAATAACTTTACTGAAAAAATTGAGAAAAAGGAAGTGATAGAAGATTTTGATATATGGATAAATACTGTAGATGGTAAAAGAGTTTGTCTGCAGACTAACGCAATACCCTTTTATGATGAGGCCGGTAATTTTTGCGGATACAGGGGGATAAGTAAGGATATTACTGATAGAATTAAAGCGGTAATGGAATTAAAGCATCATAAGGAGAACCTCGAAAATTTAGTAGAAATGCGAACTAAAGAACTCGCGGAGAAACAGGCACAGCTGATCCATTCAAGCCGCTTAGCAGCACTCGGTGAAATGGCAGCCGGTATGGCTCACGAAATAAACCAACCGCTAAGTACAATGAAAATTACTCTGAACAATCTGAATATTGCAATTGAAAAGAAAACCCCTGATAAAGACTATATTAAGAAAAAATCGGAAAAGCTCAATAAATCAATTGATAAAATTTCAAATATAATTACTCATGTTAGAACTTTCTCCAGAGAACAGTCAGAGGGACACAAGGAGAAAGAAAAGTTCAATATAAAAGAAAGTATTGAAAATGCAGTTCAGCTTTTAGGTCAGCAGATAGAAAACAATAAAATAAATTTAAAAGTTGATGTATTAAAAGATGAAATTTATGCAAAAGGGGATATTTACCGGCTGGAACAGGTAATAATTAATCTTTTATCCAATGCTAAAGATGCGGTTCTGGAAAAAAATGCCAAAGAACCGGGAATTAAAATGGAGATAAACCTCTATGTCAAAGTAAAAGATGAAAAAATATTTATTATAGTTAAGGATAACGGAATTGGTATTCCGCCAGATAATCTGGCGAAAATAATGAATCCCTTTTTTACTACTAAAGAGGCCGGTAAAGGCACCGGCCTTGGATTATCAATTTCCTACGGGATAATTCAGGAAATGAGCGGCGACATTCATTTTAAATCCAACAGCGAAGGCACCTCGGCTGTTTTGATTTTACCACTTGTAAAATAAATAAAAAATTAAGTTGGAAACAAAAACTATCATGAAAAACAGTCAAAAATTCAAAATCCTTATTTTAGATGATGAAAAAGATCTTGTTGAAGAGATTGAAGAATATTTGGCATGGAAAGGGTTTAAACATATCTATAAAGCCCATAATTTCAGTGAGGCTAAAAATATTCTTGATGAAAACAACATAGATATAATGTTTCTTGACTACAGGCTTCCCGGGCTGTCCGGCCTGGAAATTCTCAAAAAAATAAAAAAGGAGTTTCCTTCCACAGAAGTAATAATGATGTCCGGACATGGTACTATAGATACTGTTATTAAAGCTCTTAGAGATGGTGCTATCGATTATCTTAAAAAACCTTTTTCAAACAAGGAAATAATGGTGGCGATACAACGAACTGAAAAGTTTGTTGTTCAGGAATACAGGCTAAAAGATACGGAAGAGAAGGTGTCTCTTATATCAAAAGAGCTTGAGTCTAAAATTGAACGAAACTTTATCGGCCAAAGCGTGGCAATTAATGAAATTTACCGCTTAGCAATGGTTGCTTCAGAACATGAAAACACAAATGTTTTAATTTCCGGAGAGAGCGGAACAGGTAAGGAAATTGTTGCCAGGATAATACATCACGCAAGTAAAAGGAAAAAAGGAAATTTCTGTATTGTAAATTGTGCCGCTATACCTTCAAGCCTTCTTGAAAGTGAATTTTTCGGCCATATAAAAGGAGCTTTTACAGGGGCCCAGGAAAATAAAAAAGGTTTTTTTGAAGTTGCCGATAAAGGAACTCTTTTTCTTGACGAAATAGGCGAAATGCCGCCTGAAATGCAAAGCAAACTTCTCAGGGCAATTGAAGAACAGAAAATAAAACGTGTAGGAGGCGGCAAAGAAATAAATGTGGACTGCAGAGTTATTTCTGCCACCAACATCAATATTAAAGACGCAATAAAAAATAATAAATTCAGGCTGGATCTATATCACAGGCTTCAGACAATTGAAATAAGTATTCCTCCTTTACGGGAACGAAGAGAGGATATACCTGTACTCCTTAATTATTTTTCTGAACAGCTTGCGCAGAAGCTTAATAAACCTGTACCTAAAATAAGTCCTCAAACAGTGGAAACTCTTAAGAACTATCATTTCCCCGGAAATGTAAGAGAACTGAGAAATTTAGTTGAACGAGCCATTATCATTTCCAAAGACGGGTCGATTGATAATCTTAATGAAATGGTAAATACAGAGGCTTTAGATGCTCCGGCTAAATCAGAGAACCTTAACTTGGAAGAACTGGAAAGAGAAGAGATTAAGAAGGCTCTACAAAAGACAGATGGGAATCAGACACAGGCAGCTAAAGTTCTGGGTATAGGCAGAAATGCATTAATTAGAAGAATTAAAAAATATAATATACAAAATTTTTAGCTTTTTGTTTCTGAGGTATTTATGCACCAGATAATTATTACTATTTTTATTGTTATCATAGCCTCCGGAATTTGCTCGGGACTTGAGGCGGCCCTGCTTTCTGTCCCGATCCTGAAAATCAGAGAAATAGTTTCTACAGGTAAAAAAAAATCTTCCGCTTTAACGCTTCTAAGTATTAAAGAAAATATAAACCGGCCTTTAACAACAATAGTCATCCTGAATAACATTGCGAATATCTGCGGCAGCATGTTGGTTGGTGAAACGGCTATATCGGTTTTTGGCAGTAACTGGATAGGACTTTTTTCCGCTTTGCTTACTTTTCTCATAATTATTTTCGGAGAAATTATTCCAAAAACAATCGGAGAAAACTATTCACTAAAGGTTTCAATTTTCTGTGCAAAGCCGATATCCATATTAACTACAATTCTCCATCCGTTAGTATTACTTGTAGAAAAAATAACCAGAGTATTTTTTAATAAAAAGATTGAGTACATTACCAACGAAAATGAAATAAAAACTATGGCCCGGATAGGAAGCCGGGAAGGATCTATTGAAAAAGGAGAATCAGAACTTATAATCCGAACATTCAAGCTTAACGATGTTTCAGCTTCAGATGTGATGACTCCCAGAGTGGCTATAACTTATTTATATGTTGACAGCCCTTTGTATAAAATTAAAGATTTTCTAATCAATTCTCAGCATAACAGAATTGTAGCTGTTAAATCAAATAAAGATGAAGTAGTGGGAATCGTATATAAAGATGAACTTCTTTCTGCATTGATTAACGGAAACGAAAAAAAACTTGTGTCGGATTTTATTCATGAGGCAAATTTTGTGATGGAGGCACACAAAGTAAACCAGCTTCTTGTCCACTTTAAAAAATTACGGCAGCACATAGCAATAGTAGTTGATGAATATGGCGGAATTTCCGGAGTAGTCACACTTGAAGATGTTCTTGAAGAACTCACCGGTGAAATTGTCGATGAAACGGATAAAGTAGTCGATATGCAGGCATACGCTAGAAACCTTAACAAAAGAAGAGCAGACTTTAGTAAATAAAAAAAATTGTATATTACCGGGCTAAGGCCTAATTTAATTGTTACTCGGAAAGCTGAGTTGAAAAAACCCCGGCATTTCGGGCTTGTATCAAAATAACCGGCCTTATGCTGAACCGGCGAAAATAAAATGTTTTAGTGCATTATAGAATTATTATGGAGTTATTATATTTTGAAGGATATTTATATAAAAGAAGCAAGACAGCATAATTTGAAGGGCATTGATGTAACAATACCTAGAAATAAACTTGTTGTTATCACAGGCGTAAGCGGTTCGGGGAAATCTTCTCTTGCATTTGATACGCTTTATGCCGAAGGCCAGCGCAGATATGTAGAAAGCCTTTCAGCCTATGCACGGCAGTTTCTTGATCAGATGCAGAAACCTGAGGTCGAACATATCGAAGGGCTTTCCCCTGCAATTGCGATCGAACAGAAAAGTACTAGCCATAATCCAAGATCTACTGTTGCAACTACTACAGAAATTTACGATTACCTGCGCCTGCTATATTCAAGAGCAGGGAAACCCCACTGTCCTAAGTGCGGGAAAGCGGTCAAAGGACAAAGCGCTCAGTCAATCTGTGAAAAACTCCTTAAGCTTGAACCCGGAAAAAAACTCATAATTCTCGCTTCTGTCATCAGAGGCCGAAAAGGAGAACACCGGGAAGTAATAGAAAAAATGAAAAAAGACGGCTTTGTCCGCGCGAGAATCGACGGCAATATTGTTGACCTGGATGATGAAATAAACCTTGGAAGAAATTACAAACATACGATAGAAGCCGTAATTGACAGACTTAAAACCGGTAAATTGGAATCAACCAGACTTACAGATTCTGTTGAACTGGGCTTAAACTACGGGGACGGGATTATTTCTATACTTGTACAGAGTTCGGATCCTGAAAAAAAATGGAATGAGGAACAGATAAGCGAACATCTTGCATGTTTAAAATGCGGAATAAGTTTCGGCAAACTGGAACCCAGGAATTTTTCTTTTAACAGTCCATATGGTGCCTGTCCAACCTGTAACGGTCTCGGTACCAAGCTTGCGGTAGATCCGGAACTTGCAGTAGTAGATGAAAACCTGCCGCTGAAAAAAGGGGCTATCCCTGAATGGCGCAAGGGGTCGAGACGGATAATAATTTATTATAATCACCTTCTGAAAAGTTTTGCCGAGCACTATAACTGTCCTGAAATACTGAAAATTCCTTTCAAAGAAATTCCGGAAGATATAAAAAGTAAACTGCTTTACGGTACAGGAAGTGAAATAATCAACTTTGATTACTGGCGCAGAGGAAAAATACACGAAATCAGAAAACCGTTTGAAGGAATCCTGCCGAATCTTGAACGGCGGTATATTGAAACAGAAAGCGAAGCAGTCAGAGACAGGCTAAGAAAATATATGAAGCGCAGGCCTTGTCCCGACTGTAAAGGCGGTCGTTTGAAACCTTCAAGCCTGGCCGTTATATTCAGTGGAATGTCAATAAAGGAACTATGCGGCCTGAGTGTAAAAGATGCGTTGAAGTTTATAACGGAAGTAAATTTATCCGAAGAAGAAAAAACCATTGTTGCGGAAGTAATTAATGAAATCAAATCGCGTCTTACTTTTCTAACAGATGTCGGCCTCCCTTATTTGACGCTTGACAGGGAAAGCTCTACTCTTTCAGGCGGTGAGGCACAGAGAATACGACTTGCCACGCAGCTTGGAAGCGGACTGGTGGGGGTTATTTATATCCTGGATGAACCGACTATAGGACTGCATCAAAAAGATAATGACCGGCTGCTCAATACTTTAACTAACTTGCGCGACTCAGGAAATACAATAGCTGTTGTAGAGCATGACCTTGAAACTATTAAAAGAGCAGATCATGTAATTGACCTTGGTCCCGGCGCCGGCCGGTTAGGAGGTGAAATTGTATACAGCGGCCCTCCGAATATGATGAATGGTAACTGTAAATCCTGCACCGCACAGTATATTTCCGGTGATAAAAAAATCACATTACCGGAAAAAAGAAGTCCGGGGAATTCTAAAAATATTATTATTAAAGGTGCCGAACAGCATAATTTAAAAAGCATTAACGTTAAAATTCCCCTCGGGACTTTCTGCTGCATAACCGGGGTTTCCGGTTCAGGAAAAAGCAGTCTGGTTAATGATATTTTAAGAATCGCCGTCGACAGACATTTTAACAAAGGCAGGGAGGTTCCGGGAAAACATAAAGAAATTACAGGTCTTGAAAACCTTGGAAAATCAATTGTAATTGACCAGACCCCGATAGGCAGAACCCCCAGGTCAAATCCGGCAACTTATACTGATGCATTTACTTTGATAAGACAGCTGTTTGCAAAACTTCCGGAGTCTAAAGCCAGAGGATATATGCCCGGACGCTTTTCATTTAATGTAAAAGGCGGAAGATGTGAAGAATGTAAAGGAGACGGAATTAAAAAAATTGAAATGCTTTTCCTGCCGGATGTTTATGTCCAGTGCTCTGTATGCCATGGAAAACGTTTCAACAAAGAGACTCTAAGCATCCTGTATAAGGGTAAGAGTATTGCCGATGTTCTTGATATGACAGTAAATGAAGCCTGCACTTTTTTTAAAAATATTACTCCTCTTTATAAAAAACTGAAAACTTTAGCTGAAGTCGGACTGGGATACATTCATCTCGGACAGCCTGCGACTACCTTGTCCGGAGGTGAAGCTCAGAGAGTCAAGCTCGCTACTGAATTATCAAAACAGCAGAAAGGCCATACTCTTTATATACTCGATGAACCTACTACAGGACTGCATATTGCAGACGTCAAACAGCTCCTTAGTGTTTTATTCAGACTCAGAGACCAGAAGAATACAATCCTCGTCATAGAACATAATCTTGATGTAATCAAAGTTGCAGACCATATTATCGATTTAGGGCCGGACGGAGGCGATAAAGGAGGGAACATTGTTGCTGAAGGAACCCCTGAGGATGTGTCTAAAGTAAAAACTTCTTATACAGGTAAATATTTAAAAAGTATTTTAAAATTTACTTTTCAAAATACCGGGTCTCTCTAATAACAAACGGCATTGACTTTTAAGCTGTTTAGAATGGAATTTATAAAAAAAATTCAACTTTTGAGGCTGGAATGAAAATTAATTTGACATTTAAATTTTCATTTGTATACTAACGTGTTAGAGTATTTATATAATAATTTTTCTAAAGTTTTAAATAATTACAAAAGGAGATTAGCATGCAGGATTATAAGAAAGTAGACAGATCCGACCCGATTGGTGTTCTATATTTTTTTATTAGGATGTTCAGCTGTTTACCGACAGCAATTCTTAGAGAAATTTTAATGATCACCATTTTTAGAAAAATATTTTTTTACTTTTTTAAGAAAATTATGGACAAGCAGCTTGAGACAAGACATGAATTTCCGCAAAAAGTACAGAAGGACAAACATGCTTTAATGTATGCAATCTTTGAAGTGACACAGAAAACTGTATTCGATGCCCCTAACAGGCATGTAAAAAGAAAAAGAATGCGTATGTTCCTCGATATATTTTTAACAAGGCTTGGGAAAATAGAAAAATATAAAAAAGAGCACGGAGAGTATCCGCCTGGTTTTCTTGTGATCGGTATCGGCAAATTTTGCAACCTGAACTGCACCGGCTGTTATGCCAACAGTGATTCCGCTGCTTCTGAAAAATTATCCTGGGAAATGATGGACTGGATTTTAACAGAAAAGAAAAGGCTGTGGGGATCTTATTTTACTGTAATTACCGGCGGTGAACCAATGGTATGGAAAAGCGAAGGCAAAGACCTTTTCGATCTGGCGGAAAAGCATTCAGATCAGCTTTTCATGTTCTATACCAACGGGACCCTTATTGATGAAAAAGCCGTTAAAAGAATGAATGAACTAGGAAACATAACTCCGGCTATATCCGTAGAAGGTTATGAAAAAGAAACTGACGCAAGAAGAGGCAAAGGCACTTATGCAAAAATAATGAAAGCTATGAAACTGATGAAAGAAAATCATGTCGGTTTCGGAATTTCCATTACTGCTACCAAAGAAAATGTAGATATGCTTTCAAAAGATGAGCTGTACGACTTTTACTTTAATGAATGCGGTGCTTCATACGGCTGGATTTTTCAGTATATGCCGATAGGCAGGTCTCACACTCTCGACCTGCTTGTCCCGCCCGAAAAGAGATTGAAGCTTCTCAGACATGTCCAGCACCTTATCAGAGATAAAAAGTATTTTATCACAGATTTCTGGAACTCCGGTACATGTGTAGAAGGATGTATTTCAGCCGGCCGTTACGGCGGAATGTTCTATATAGACTGGAACGGTAATGTTGCACCGTGTGCTTTCAATCCATATTCACCGGTTAATATCTATGATATCTATAAGCAGGGAAAAGACCTTAATGATATGAGAAATGAACCGTTCTTCAAGGCCATCAGAGACTGGCAGGATTCTTATGGACTAAGACGCAATAAAGACGAAATAGGCAACTGGATACTCCCATGCATAAGCAAAGATCACTACAAAGACCTCAGGCCAATGATAGATAAGTACAAACCTGAACCAATTGATGAACCTGCTGCAGAAGCACTTAAAGATGATAAATATAAAGAAGGATTAATTCAGCATGGTGAAGATTTGGCGGAAGCTATAGATCCTGTCTGGGAAAAAGAATATATAGGAACTGATAAATAAAAACATGAAAACAGCTTTATACTTGAATATTAAGTTTTTATCTTTAATTTATACAGTAAAGGCTGTATAAAATTATTAAATTATGAGGTAGATTTATGGCTTTAATCGAAAAGGAATATAGGGAAAATGTGGGCATAATCACCCTTAATAATCCGAAGAAAAAGAATGCAATATGTGAATCTCTTGCCAATGAATTAATATCGACACTTGATCACTTTTTAAAACATACTCCAAAAGTAGTCCTCATCAGAGCTAAAGCAGGTGTTAAAGTCTGGTCTGCCGGGCATGACATCAAAGAACTTAAAGGCTCAAAAGATCCTTTGGAATATTCTGTCCCCTTAAGAAGACTGATAAGGGCTGTTCAGAAATATCCGGTCCCTGTAATTTCGATGATTGAAGGATCTGTCTGGGGCGGTGCTTTTGAACTCGTTAGGAGTACGGATATCATTATAGCCGGCAGCACTTCAACTTTTGCTATAACTCCGGCAAAGCTTGGTGTTCCATATGACACGGTGGGAGTAATGAACCTTATGCACAATATCGCAACTCCGGTTCTTAAAGAAATGCTTTTTACCGCTTCTCCTATAACAGCTAAAAGAGCTATGGAGACAGGAATTATAAATTATGCTGTCAAGGTCAGAGAGCTCGAAAAATTTACTTTTGAAATAATTGAAAAAATAAAGCATAATGCCCCGCTTGCCATAACACTTTTGAAAGAGGAAATAAATTTGCTTTCTTCAGCCTGTGCAGTAAATCCGAGCGAGTATGAGAAAATACAGGCCGGCAGGACAAAAATTTATAACAGCAATGATTTTTCGGAAGGCATAAAAGCATTTTTGGAAAAAAGAAAGCCCGAGTTTAAAGGAAACTGAGGCAGTATATATCAAAAATAATAATCTGCTGTAATAAAGCCGGTGAACCAGTAAATTAGCTGTTTTAACCTTGATTCTGAATAAGATATTTTTTAAAAATCAACTCACGAGGGGCTTTCTGCAGCACCGTATAATGTTTGATATTAAACCACTTAAGTAGTTACTACAATACGTGGTTGAATGTTTGCACATTTACAGCACTGCAAAAAGCTCACGGAATCAGGTTAAAGCCTATTTTTTAAACTGTCAACGCTGATTGCAACCTTCATGGACATTTTTAAATACATTCTGTCATTTTTTTTAATCATTATATTTTTCAATATTCTCCAAGGCAAAAACATACAAAAGCTGAGGGATGCTGCATTAAGCGGTGATTCTGAAGCCTGCCTGGAGCTGGGGAACTTTTTCTTTTATGCTTCACCTGCCGAAAGGGATTATTATTCAGCATTCGACTGGTACTATAAAGCGGCACTCTTAAAAAATCCGGCTGCTCAGTTTAATGTTGCAATATGTTATGACAGAGGCATTGGAGTTAAAAAAAACAGACTTGAAGCTCTCAGGTGGTACAGGCAGGCGGCTGATAACGGAGTTATTCAGGCAAAATTCAATATAGCCCTTTATTATAAAAACGGCGCTACTTTTAATTCTGACGGGGGAAATATTACACTTGAAAAAGATACGTATAAGTCAGTTTTGCTTCTAAGAGATGCAGCGAATGCCGGGTTCCCTCCTGCTTTAAGAGAACTGGGTAAACTATATTTAAAAGGCGAAGTCGTAAGAAAAAATTTAACTAAAGGCATTTCGTTAATTAAACTTTCTGCCGGTGGTAATGACCCGGAAGGTATGTTTCTATTAGCAGATTATTATCTTTATAAAAAAAACAAAAATTATCAGAAAATTCTTTCTCTACTTAAAAATTCAGCTGAATCAGGTAACTTTAACGCGGTTGAAGCGCTTGCAGAACTGTACGAATCCGGAAAAGGTGTTAAAAAAGATTTAAAAAAGGCTTTAGAATTCTATAAAAAGGCCGCCGAAAATGAATTAGTTGTATCAATGCTTAAATTAGGAGATTACAACTATTATGGCATAGGGAAAAAAACAGATATATGGACTGCCAAGTACTGGTATAAAAAGGCTGCTGAAAAGAATGACCCATATGCTTTATTTATGCTTGGAACTTTTGCAGAACAGGGAATTGGCGGGTCAGTGAACAAAAAGGCTGCAGCAACATATTTTCTTAAATCGGCAAGTCGCGGTTTCGCAAAAGCACAGTACAATCTTGCAATATACTACAAGACCGGTTCAGTACTGAAAAAAAGCCCCTATCTGGCAAGGTACTGGTTTAGGAAGGCTGCACTGCAGCAAAGCGCAGAAGCCCAGCGTGAGCTTGGTTTTCATTACATGTACGGTAAAACCGGAGAGAAAAGCTATAGCGCTGCTCTTAACTGGCTTAATTTATCTAAATATAACGGGGACTATCTGGCTTCAAAGTATCTAAAAAAACTGGAATTGACCCAATAAAATAGACAAACGCAAAAGACGATTAAATTTTCAAAAATTTAATATATAATATAGTAAAGTTGAAATTTTTAGCTCTAATAACCAAGGGTTTAAATATGTTTAAAAATAAGTTAAATCTTCTTGTTGCAAGCAATAATAAAAAGAAAATTCAGGAATTAAAACAGATACTTAAGCCTCATCAAATAATTGTGCTTACTTCAGATGATATCGGTGGTATTCCTGAAGTCGAAGAAACCGGAAAATCTTTTGAAGAAAATGCCGCTCTTAAAGCTACTGAGATAGCAAAGCTCACAGGAAATTATGTTTTTGCCGATGATTCAGGGCTGGAAGTTGAAGCACTTAACAATGCTCCGGGAATTTATTCGGCGCGTTATGCCGGTAAAAATGCTTCGGACAGCGATAGAATTAACAAACTTTTAAATGAAATGGATAATTGCTGTAACAGGAAAGCACGTTTTGTATGTGTTATTGCTATTTCAGATAAAACCGGGACTGCTAAAACTTTCAGAGGTGAGGTCTACGGAAAAATTCTGCATAATCCGCAGGGGAATTCCGGTTTCGGTTATGATCCTGTATTTGTCCCGGACGGTTATCAAAAAACTTTTGCAGAACTGCCGCCTGAGGTAAAAAACAAAATAAGTCACAGAGCTAATGCACTAAAAAAGGCTTTGGATGAATTAATAAATGTAGCAGAAAGCAGAATTTAAAATATTTAGAGCAGGAATATACACACATTAAAGGGTTTATATAAGTGGTTTCTTTCAAGAAAAGCTCACATTCGGTAACAGAATTTTTTAAATTCTTTAATTTTATTTGACTGCAGGAATTTCATTCATCCCTTGTTTCTCCCTATCAGATAGATAAGGTACAGGTTCTGAAATAAAATATAAGTTGCCGGCCCCAAAGCAACGAATGGATTAATATATGTTAAGCAAAACCATACCGAAAAGCCGTTATTTTTATGGCCCATTGCCAAACTTGATTCTAAAGAATATTTTTCCCCGCCAATTAATTTTCCAATTAAAAAGCTTGCTATACATAGGGAAAAAACCAGAAAAACAAGCAGTGAAATCTCCAAATGTCCAATATTGCTGCTGTTTTTAAGAAAGTACACTGATTTAGACATACTTAGATACATCAGACAGATCCAGACATAAAAACTAATATTTATTTTGTTAATAAACAGTACAGTCCACTTTGCATAACGCTTAAACAGCAGTGAGGCGATATACGGCAAAAAAAATGTAATTAAAGTAGACTTTAATACAGAAAAAACAGCCGGTGGAGAAAACTGAGAAGCTATGAAAGGCATCAGAAACGGTAAAATGAAAACTATAAAAACATTTGTTGCCAAGACATTTGAAGCAGCGTGCCCTTTACAACCTCCAAGAATATCTATCATAACAATCGATGCCAGAGCCGTCGGTGTAATAGCCACCATTAAGGTAGTTACAGCTAAATCCTTATGAAAAGTAAAAATAAGAGTGTATAATATAAAACCAAGAACAAACATCGAAAATAATATTAAAGATACTCTTTTAAAATCCGGTTTTCCTATTCTTCTGACTTTAAGGAATGCACAGAATAGCAGAATCATAAGCAAATATCTTATAAAAAAAGAAAAAAATGCACCGTAATCGAAAATTACGGCGATTATATATATTGTTAAAAGAGTTATTGCTTTTTTCATAATATTTCACCGTATATAATGATTGATGTTTCATCAAAGTTGTCTGTTATCTCCTAACAGATCTATAAATTTTATATTGTCATTTTAAAAATCATTTAGCGGATTTTACGACCTGAAATATAGAGTAACTCATTTATAAATAAGCATTTAAAGTAAAATAACTTTTAAATTTTCTTGTCTACGCTAATTTCACATCCAGCAGTTCGAGTATTTTTTTCTGTTCAGTATCAGGCATTGAAATATTTTTTTTAACAACAACACCATCTATA
>JAIPJT010000048.1 GCA_021733985.1 Victivallales bacterium
CGTGTGAGCCATAGCCCCGCTACTCCGGGGCGACGGCTTAGCGCGCCGCAATACAGCATTATTGTTAAATGTATAATAAAATTATACGATTTAATGCAATATTTTACTGTATAGTAATTTTTTGTTTCAGGGGAGAAGCGTTTAAACGAAATTTCTTTTCGTGTAGCTTCTAATTATCCTGAATACTTTGCTCCTTTGTATGCCGACCGGAAGAAGCTGGCCTATTTCCTCGACAAGAAATCTTCCAAATTACCCGGGGTCACGACTCAAAGTCCTCAAAGGCAAAAGTTTATTGACCTTGAAGGGAACGTCATCAAACCGGAAACCGATACACCCAAACTCATGGAAAATAAAAGTAAAGATAAAAATCCAGAAACCGGCAATATGGGCACGGTTCTGGATTAAACTTCATTGGCCTGTTCTTCTGCGCCAGGCTGAAGAACCGAATGTATTTTTACAGTTTTCTCGGCTTCTCTTTTTTTTGTGAAGCTGCCATATCCGAACCGATTACCAATTCCGGCTTTGTAAAAGTTAATACTTTCGAATAAAAGCCTTTTTCGTTTTGATATAATAACAGTATTTTTACTGTTTTTTGAGAGTCTTCTATATTAACTGCAGAGCATGCTGTCATATCACCTAACTTGAAAGGCTGTGTATTTTCGTTTAATTTGCCCGACTGTATCTGTTTCATACTGGAAAGCAATTTAGTACCATTTTTAATATAGAACTGTACATAGTAATATTGCCCCGAATACTTATTATGTTCGCAGCTAATCATAATATTATTAGTATATACTTCCTTATAGTTAAAGGGTTTACCAAAAGCCGGTTTTCCATGAGCTCCATAATTTGAAAAAAGGTCATTTGTAATTATGTTCCAGTTAGTAGATATACCTGTTAAGTTACTGTTGTTATTCAAATCATTGTAAGAAAAAGTGACTAAACTGGAATAGTTACAAACTGTGGATAGGTAAATATTGGGGTTTTTAGCATAATCGACAAGTTTTCTGCATTTATCAACTTCACTATTACTGATACTTAATACTCCATCCTTTACAGTAAGTATCTGATAAAATATCTGATCATTGTTATTTTGACAAACCAGGACCAGTTTACGGCTTTTATCTTTCGGACGGTACTTCGTCTCTGGACAGATCTCGTATTCAGGCATTAATGCCGCTGAAATTTTTATCCAGTCACTCTCATTGTTAATATCAAGGCTGCTTACATTATTACTCCAGGTTATGTTGTTTCCATCATTTGATAAAGTACCCTTTGTATAATAGATATTACCATCGTTTACAAAACATAGAATGAATGACTTTTTATCCAGTGCAATGAGTTTTGGAGATGTTCCTGTAGCTAATTCCTCCGGAGTGTTGTTCCAGGTAACTTTACCTTCTTTTTTATTATAACTGCCGACACTGTAAAGCATTTCATCTCCACTTTTTACATGAACCTCAACAACCCTGGTACTGTTTTCATACGGTAAAGAAACAGCAGTACTTTCAGTGGTTGATAATGAATCATCAATTTTGTTCGAATCCCCGGCCTTTGGTGAAATTATTCCTAAATACGAAGTAAAAACAGGAGTATCATCATTATCTGATATAGACACAAGGCTGATATACCCGCAATTTATTCCCAGGAAAATTTTTCCGTTTTGTATAGGAAGTTCCTGACTTTTTCCCCATGTGATAGTTTTATTGTCAAACTGTCCAATGCGAAAGTTTGTTATTTGACTGCTATCGTCTTCTGAAAAGGTAATAATAATTCTTCCATCAGGTGTTTGTGCTATAGAAGAATCCCTGTTAAGTGGAAAATTAAGATTTACCTTATTTAACTCTGTAAGAGTATTGTCGTCATTGATTTTTTCCAGTAAATAGAAACTGCCCTCAGGTGTTTTATAGAAAATTGCAATAATATCGTTACTTAAAGCTAAACTTTTATAAAATTCTGCATTTTTATCCAGCTTTAAAATTCCTCTTTTCAAATTAACAATTTTACCATAGGTTCTTTCGTATTGAAGAAGATCATATTGAAAAGCATTACCGCTTACAGTTTTACTTATAGAAAAAATTTTATGGTTTTTTGTGCAGGAAATTGAGGGATCTATTCCGGGTCCATACATTTTTGAATATCCGGGAAAACCTCGTCTACCTTCACCCATATCAAGATAAAGCCTTTTATTTGAGCTGTATGCCAAAAAAATATTATTCCCTCCAT
Organism: Victivallales bacterium; assembly: GCA_021733985.1. GTDB lineage: Bacteria > Verrucomicrobiota > Lentisphaeria > Victivallales > GWF2-38-69 > JAIPJT01. Next base: position 2,227 of record JAIPJT010000048.1, read on the forward strand.
ATTTTGCTACCATTTTCGCAGAAGAGGGGTGACTGATGTTTAATTTTGTAACTCCTCCCTTGTCTTTAACTTCTTCAAAATAGGATAAATATTTTGTGTTTATCAATGGGGTAGCAAAAGCGAATCTTGGGCCGTTGAAATCATTTCCTAAGTAGGCAAATTCCGAACAGGCGTATAACTTATTATTATATTTAGCATATACAGTAATAATATCACCGGGAAAACAAACACTCATATTATCATTAGTGAAATGCAATTTTTTAAACCCAAAATAACCTTTATAAACCACTTTTCTTTGAAATTTCTTTTTACTCCACTGAATAGTATCATTTGCTTTTACAGTCACTGAACCGGCTAATAAACTAAACAGACTCATTAGAATTAGTAATCTTCTCATTTTGCTGTTCCTTCCTTTTTTTTGTTAACTTATTTTTCTATGAGGTAAATTGTTTGTTAGCATGTTTGATGCCAACTTCGAATTATTTTATAAAAAACTAAATAAATGAGCTTAAACTATTTGATCGTAACGTTCTTGATAAAGTGAAAAACTTTTCATTTATATTTAAACTTAAAGGCAAATATTGCCGATTGTAAAGATTTGCCAATTATCAAAAAACTTCATTCAATTCTGATTCTTAAACTCTTTTAACTGATTCAGTTCAAACTAACTGATTTTTTTCTTTTATATTTTTCTGGCATAATACGTGCTACATAAAGTTAAACATAAAATTTTGAAAGGAGTCAAAAGATGAACAACAAATTGAAAAAAGCAGCAGGAGTAGCATTATTTTTAACGGTTATTATAACCAATACCAGTTTGGTTTTTGGAAACAGCATTTCATTAAACAAAAATAACCGTTTTCTTAGTGCGTCTTCAGCCGATGGTAATGTAAAATTAGCCACAGGAACTATTGATAAACACAAGAGGGTTAAATTTAAATTTGGAGCAAAAGTTCCGGATATTAACTCTTCTAAAGATCCGGTTGTCAGTTTAAATAAAAATAATGTCTTCATAGAAGCCAATCATGGAAAAAGTTCCAATACAATTTATTACAACGCAGGTAAAGTTGATGATAATGGGAATATAGAGATTACTGATAAAGGAGTAACGTTCAGTAACAATAAAGGCCAGCATATGGCTCTTGCTATAAATGATTTAAATCAGTTTATTGAGATACACGAGGGTAGTGGCAGTAAATGGCCATGGGCTAAAAATGAACATAAATTATATTTTGTTGCAGGACATATTAATTCAGAAGGAAAAATAAAGATAACAGGCCACGGATCATATAATGACAAAGGTCTTTCTCCCGCCATAGCTGTAAATAAAAACAATTTCATAGAAGCCCATCTAAGCCAGAATACTCATAAAATTTATTATACATATGGAATTCTGGATTATAACGGGCATATAAAAAAGGATCCGCAAGGTGCTGTGAAACTAAGTGACGTTAAATATGATAAAATAGCAGCTATACACTTTAAAATGGTTAATCAGGATCCGGGACAAGGTTATTTTGAAATATCATTGTTTGCTACAAAAAAAGACGGGGAAACAATATATGAAAATAATGGAGCATGGTATGACAATAACGTTCAATTTCATAAGTACGTAAATCAGCTTCCATTTGAAGGCTATTATGGTTTAAGTGTAGGCTCAGGCAGTGCAAACAATGATTATGTTATAAGCCTTGGTAATTTTCAAGAAGGTCATATTGCTAAGAAGGAAGCATCCCATTAATTGTTAAAACTTAAAAAGTATGATGGTTTCCTAAACCGATAATATTATAATTATCGGAAACACAATTTAAAAAAGGAGAACCATCATGGAAAAAGTTACATTGATTGAGGCACTAAGTCAACTTGAAAGTCATGAAGCAGGGAAAATTTTTCGAGCTTTTATACGGGACACTGTACGCACAAGTTATCTTGAAGTAATGCTTGAAGAAGTTTCCGCCCTATGCGGCCCGAATTATAGTCCTGATAAAAAATCACCTTATTATCGTTCGGGAAATGCTCCCGGAGTATGTACGTTGGACGGTCGGGAAGAGCGAATATCTCGTCCCAGAGTGAGAAAAAAGAATAAAAAAGGTTCAACAGAAATCATTTTAGACAGTTACAGAATATCCAGAAATGGTGATGAAATAAAAAGAGCCCTTTTACGTGCTTTTTCTGCAGGAGTAAGCAGCCGCGATCAAAAGCGTGTTTATCCAAATGTTTCCGGAATAAGCAAAAGTTCCGTTAGCCGCTTATGGGTTAAAGAAGGGATAAAATGCATAGAAAAACTCAGGAACCGAGAGTTATCCGGAGAAAAGTTTTTCGGGCTTATACTCGACGGTATATCACTTAGTGATGACCTCCACGCAATAGTTGCTCTTGGACTTACAAATGACGGTAGGAAACTTATACTTGATTTTCAGCTGGGCAATTCAGAAAGTAAAGAAGTTTGCAATGACCTGCTGAAAAGGCTGGTTTCACGCGGTTTTAAAACAGAGCACCGTCTTTTTTCAGTTATAGACGGAAGCAGGAGTTTAAGAAAAAGCCTTCTTGAGTATTTTCCTGATGCAGTAATACAAAGATGTCTTGTTCATAAAGAACGAAATATAAGAAAATATCTACCCAAAAGGTACTATGTTCAATTAGGTGATTATTTCCGCCAGCTCAGAGGAGGCGGAGGCCCTGAAAAAGCAAGAGAGGTATACAAAGAACTCCATAATTTTCTGAGTTCAAAAAATAAAAATGCCCTGGACAGTCTTGAGGAGTGCGGTGAAGATTTAATTGCTTTGCATCTGATAAATGCACCATCAAGTCTAAATCAGACATTGCTGAATACAAACTGTATTGAGAATTCATTTTTAAATGTACGTAGAAAAATTGGTCGGGTAAACAGGTGGCGTTCGGAAACAGTCCAGGCGGAACGATGGCTTTCCTATAGCCTGATTGAAGCTGAAAAAAGTTTCAGAAGAATAAAAGGCTGGAGAGATATTCCGCTATTAATAAAATGTCTTGAAAAGCTTCCAAACCCTGCTCACTCGAGTGAGCAGGGTTTGGACACCCGCGAAAAATCGGCGGACCAATACTTAAATGAAAAAGTTGCTTGAAAAGGTATAAAGTTACATAAAAATTCACCACGAAGAGCACGAAGGACACGAAGAAAATGGAATTTGATAAACTGTCGAATAAAGTTATAGGTTGTGCAATAAAAGTCCACCGTACTCTTGGTCCTGGATTAATGGAATCAAAAGACTCGTACTTTAAGAGACTCATTTTTAGTTTTTGCGGAGCAAAAGATAAAAATCTTCGTGTTCTCTGTGTTCTTCGTGGTAAAAAAATAAATATAAAACATGTAACAAATCATTCCACTTAATAGCTTTACGCTCCGCTCCAAGCTATAAGTGAATTCAAAGGTTATGTTTATAATACAGGAAACCATCAAATTTTAACAAACAGAGGGACATCCCCGCTAAGAAATCAAATTATATCGGTGATCCTATGTATTACAGCGTAAGCAGAAACATGCCGCCTTTATCCGAAATAGAAAGCTTATAATATTTATTGATAAAATAAAATCGCATACTCTTGTGTATAAATCCTTGTAGTACTGATAGACTTTATTATTCACTACTTCCGGAATTTTTAGTGAAAGTTCTTTCTGATATGATATAGTAAGTTTAATGGAAGATATATCCTGATTATTAAAATGATAGTTTTAAATGGAATCCTTAAAAAATAAGGCTTTTATGACCATACTGGATTATATCCTGGACTCTCGGATTCAGGTATAACATATCTTCCTTTAACTTAAACTCTCATCAATTTTTATGGCATTTATACCTTATATAAGCAACAAACTTGAGCCTTTAGCAAAGAAACTTTGCGAGGTTTTAAGAAGTGATAGTTCTGATGGAAATATTTTTCAGAAAGATTATATAATAGTTCAGGCAAAAGGCATGGAACAATGGCTCAAGTACCGGATTGCCGACAATAACGGCATCTATTCTCTAATTGATTTTCCTTATCCTGAAGCATTTCTTGAGAATTTCTTTCCAAAAGGCAATAGAGACCTTATTAGTAATAACATTAAATTCAACAGAGAGATATTAATCTGGAGTGTACTGAAGGAGTTACCTGAAATTGTTAGGCATGACATGGAAACCGGTGAAGGTTTATTTAAAGATATCAGGAAGTATCTCTATAAGGATACTGAAGCCTTTAATGATAATTACGATGTTAAACTGCTGCAGCTTTCTGAAAAAATAGCCGAGACTTTTTATAAATATCTTGCTTACAGACCTGACTGTCTTTTGAATTGGGAAGGTGTAACAGACCCGGGTTTCAATATACCGGATGTTTTCAAAGAAAATTCCTGGCAAAAAGTTCTGTGGAATAAAATTCTGGAAAATTCAGGATCTGATTATCTGCCGAAAAGAGTTTACAAAAGTATTAAAAACAATGATTTAGAAAAAATAGCATCATCCGGTCCTATAAAAAGAGCTTTTATTTTCGGCATAACTACTATGCCTCCTTTTTTTCTTGAAATATTCCTGGAGCTCTCAAAGTACATAGATATACACTTTTTCTATAGGAATATTTGTTCCGATAACTGGGAAGATAACTTGTCTGCTAAAGAATTATTCAGGTATTTTAAAAATCTCGATGAAGAAATATATGTGCATAAAGAGGGTAATGAGCTGTTAGGGGCATTTGCTCAAAAGGAAAGAGAATTCTTCAGCCTCCTGGTTTCCGGAGGTTTTGTCGATAGTGAAGGGGACTACATCAGTTATGGTTCGGCTGACAGTAAAGATAAACTGCTTACTTTAATTCAAAATGATATTCTTAATATGACAGAGCCTGAGGAAAAGGTTCTCCTTAATCAGGAGGATAAAAGCATACAGTTTCATTCTTTTCACAGTCCGATGCGTGAAATTGAATCACTTTATGACTACCTGCTTAAAGTAATGGATGATTCAAAAGGTGAAATCAAACCAAAAGATATTCTTGTAATGGCTCCCGATATTCAGGTTTATGCACCATATATCGAGGCGGTATTTGAATCAAAGAAGAATAAAGAAAATTACATTCATTACACCATAGCGGACAGAAACGTTAAAGATACTAATATTGAAGCCGAAGTTTTTCTGGATTTATTAAAGCTTCTGAAAAGCAGATTCAAAGTAACAGAAGTTCTTTCTATCCTTTCTGTTAAATCTGTTTACAGAAGTTTCGGATTTGAAGAAGAAGATTTAGAGCTGGTTCACAAGTGGCTGAAAGAGTGTTCAGTAAAATGGGGAATAGATAAGGATAATCGAAAAGAGTTTTTGCAGAATGAAGATGTTTTTTATGAAAACTCATGGATGTCGGGCTTAGACAGAATGCTTCTTGGTTATCCTATGACCTCCTCTGAAAGAGATATAAAAAACTCCCTTTACCAATTGGAAGATGAATACAAAATATTGCCTTATGAAGAAATCGAAGGCAGTAACAGCATTGTACTTGGAAAACTGTTAAAATTCACAGATGAATTATTTAAACTGAAAAGTCTGATATCAGAAAAAAAATCTCCGGAAGAATGGAGAGATATATTAAGCAGGATTATTGATACTTTTTTTGCTGCCGATACCGATAGAGATGAGAATATTGAAGTGCTCTATCGTTCTGTAAATTCAATGTGCAGTGATATGAATACAGTTGGTTTTGATGAGAAGTTGGATATTGACCCGGTTAGTTATTATTTAGGGAAAAATCTCCAGGAGAAAGTTAGTTTTCTGCAGTTTTTAAGAGGAGGAGTAACATTCTGCAAATTTACTCCGATGCGTAGCGTTCCGGCAAAAATTATATGCATGATAGGGATGAATGATGGCGATTTTCCTGGAAATGATTCCAGGACCGGTTTTGACTTAATGCAGTATAACGTAAGGAAATGTGATCCTTCATCAAAAAACGAAGAAAGGTATATGTTTCTTGAGGGGCTGGTTTCTACAACAGAAGAGCTTTATATAAGTTACATTGGAAGATCGGTTAAGGATAATACAAAAAAACTGCCATCTATCGTTGTTTCCGAGTTAAAAGAGTATATAGACTCCCATTATTGTCTTAAAGATTTGGAGAATGACACTGCTTCTTCATATTTATCCGTTGAACATCCTTTACACAGTTTCAGTCCTGAATATTTTAAAAATGTCTCCAATTCAATGCGGAATCTTTCGCTGTACAGCTTTTCAACTGAAAATTGTCTGGTAGCAGAATTATTAAACTCTTCTACTGAAGAAAGAAGACAGTATATACTGGATTTCAGCTCTGAGCTTCCTGATATTGATGAATTTAATGTATCTGTCGATGATCTGGTTTCTTTTTTTACAAATCCGTCAAAATACCTTTTAAAAACACGACTGGATATTGACCTTGAAGTTCGTCTGAATGAGGAGCTTGAAGACAAGGAGATAATAGAACTTAATAATCTTGAGAAATATAAATTAAATCAGGATTTGCTTTCAATATTAGACCGGGGAATTGAACTGAACGATAAAGAGAATTTAAGCTATTTGAAATCCAAAGGGGTTGTGCCTCCGGGTAAATGGGGGGAACTGGCTATAGAGGAACTTATTATAAATACCAATAAATTTAAAGAGATCCTTACAGAATTTCTTAAAGAGAAAAACGATGAAATGTTTACAGATAAATTAACTGTCGAATTAGGTGATATCCCTACTGCAAATGTTTCGATGGAGTTTTCTGATTTATACAAAAACGGACAGATATTTTACCGGCTTGGCAGTGAGAGGATTGCTGATCTTATTCGAATATGGATTTATCATGTTACTCTTTGTGCATCCAATTATTCAAATGAAAAGTTGTCTTATTTTATTACATGGGATAAAAAGAATGCAGAAATGCAGAAAACAGTATTCCCTGTTCTCGGGAAAGATGCTGCTGTTGAGTTGTTAAAAAAAATGTTGGAAGCCTACTACACCGGATTAAAAAGACCATTGCCGTTTTTTCCGGAATCTTCATTTGAGTTTACAAAAGAATATATCAAAATGGGAGATGAAGAAAAAGCTTATAATAAGGCTTTAGACAGGTGGGGAAAAGACCGATATAACTTGCCGGACAGTAGAGAAAGTGCTGATTGTTATTTAAACTTCTGTTTTGGAGATAATTTACCTCCTGCTGATAAAGTAAAAGACATAGCACTTAGCTTTTACGAACCTTTATTGAATAATAAATGTGTTGAATAATAAAATGAATAGAGAAATAAAATCTTTTGATATTGTTAATACCCCTTTAGTTAATGGTAAGTTTTTAATAGAAGCCAGCGCCGGTACAGGTAAAACCTATGCTATATCAAATATTTATCTCAGATTAATTTTAGAAAGAAAACTTCATACATCTCAAATATTAGTTGTAACTTTTACTGTTGCCGCTACAGCTGAACTGCGGGAGAGGCTTAGAGGTAACTTAAAACAGGCATTTAGTTATCTTTCCGGCAAAGAGTCTGACATAGACAGGAATGTTTTAGAAATTATAAAAAAAGCAGTTGACTTGGGAAGCGAAACTGAAGTAAAAAATTTGCTTCATAAAACATTGCTTGAATTCGATGAAGCTGCCATTTTTACTATCCACAGTTTCTGTACACACATGCTTTCTGAGAATGCGTTTGAAAGCGGCTCTATGTTTGATGTTGAGATGATAACTGAACAGGAAGAGATAATTGATGAAGTAGTAGAAGACTACTGGAGAAATATTTTTTATAATTCAACAACATTAAGCGGATTAATCCAGGCGGCTGATATTTCATTGGCGGAAGTAAAAAATTCTGCTTACTATATAGCTAAAAATCCTGATACACATTTTCTGCCCGAAGGCTATAACGACTGCAGTCCGGATGAGCTTTCAGAAGAAGTCATAGAACAAGTTATGCCGGTAATTGAGTACTGGAAAAGCAATAAAGAAACTCTTTTAACTTCATATGAAGGTATACCTTTATACAGTGGTTCAAAAAAGAAAATGGATCCGATTTTTTATGGCTTCAGGGATGCTGTGGAAGAAAACTCTTTGTATTTAGATAATTTGTATAAAATAAGATTTCTAACCTATGATAAAGTATTATCTGACTGTAAGAAATCCAAAGTTGATAAATGGGAGCCGGAAAGCTGCCTGCTCACATTTTTTGAACTCTGTGATAAACTGAAAAATGTGTTTGATCGTTTTCTTCTGTCATTCAGATACAGCCTTTATTCACAGTTTAAAACGGGCAGAAAATTAACTGAGAAGAAAAACAGTCTTAGAGTAAGGTCCTATATTGATCTTCTAACCCAGATGAGGGATGGATTATATACTGACGGGAAGCTGGACCTTAATAATCCTCTTGCTGTAAAAATAAGATCCATGTTCAAGGTTGCTTTAATAGATGAATTTCAGGATACAGATCCAATACAGTTTGATATATTTACTACTATATTCAGTCATTCAGATTCACTTATATATATGATTGGAGATCCTAAACAGTCAATATACAGATTCAGAGGTGCAGATATTTTCGCTTATTTATCGGCTAAGAATGATCCTGACATTACCGAATATACACTGGATACGAATTTTAGATCTGTTGAACCCCTTGTCGAAGCTGTAGATCAGTGGTTTGATCAAATGCACTCACCAAATTCGTTTGTTTATGACGGATTAAAATACAATGGAGTAAAAGCTTCCGAGAAAAATAAACTCAGCAAAGTTGAATTCGTTGATGAATATGGTGAAAGTGAACCTTGTGTTTTGTACTACTATAACTCTAAGACGAAGCCTGAAGGAACAAAAAAAGTAGCTCTTCATACTGCTGATAAAATTGCTGAGATTTTGAATTTGTCAAAAAAATCCAAAGCCTTCATTGTTAATGCCGATTCTAATGGAAACGAACTTAGAAAAAATATCAGCCCTAAGGATATTGCTGTACTTGTCCGGAAAAATCAGGAAGCCGGGATTATGAAGCGGGCTTTTGACAGGTTCAGTATACCGTCGGTTATCCAGTCTACAGGAAATATTTTTAAATCCCCTGAAGCCGTTGAAGTGTTGAGAATTTTAACCGCTATAAACGAATATAATAATTCTACTAAATTAAAAACAGCGCTCTGCAGCAGGCTGATCGGTCTAACTCCGGCCGATATATACAATATGTCTAAAGAGGAGGGAAGCAGTCGTTATGAATACTGGCTTGAGCTTTTTTCCTCTTATAAGCAGCTGTGGGAAGACAAAGGCTTTATTAGAATGTTTCAGGTTTTTCTTGACTCGGAAGAAAATACTGATGTTAATGATGAACGATGCAGGGAAAATAATAATGTTAGAGTTAACATAATAAAAAATGGAGGAGGGGAGAGAAGTTTAACAAATATTCTTCACCTTGGAGAACTTATCCATAGGGAATCTGTTAAGAACAAGCTTGGGATTGACGGATCAATACAGTGGCTTTTTGAAAAAATAAATTCAGATAAAAAAGAACTTGAATCAGAAGATTTTGAAATAAGGCTCGATTCAGATGCTGAAGCTGTACAGATTGCTACTATTCATTCAAGTAAAGGATTGGAATACCCCATTGTTTTCTGTCCGTTTATATGGACAAAGAGTATTAAACCGCATCCGGCTCCGGGCTTAAGAAAATATGCTTTTCACTATAAAGGGAAACAGTACTGTGACCTTGAATCCCCTGAATCTCACTTAAATGAAGTCGAGATGGAGAACCTTGCTGAAGAGGTTCGTTTAATGTATGTGGCTATGACCAGAGCTGTTTATAAACTTTATTTATATTTCGCGGATTGCAGTAATTCGGATGAAACATCAATTTACTATTTGATGTCATCAATCATCAACCATGGAGTAAGCCTGGAATCTGATATTAACCCAGCTAAAATTTTAAAAGAACCAACATTTAATATTTATAATCTTCAACTTAAAAATACCGTTATCGATACCGGATCACTGTCCGATTTTAAAATTGGAAGGAAATATGAAAATATTCAGAAAAACAAAAAGGAGTTAATTCGTTCACCTGAAAAATTAATTAACGAAGGGAGTATAACCAATGACTGGGGACTCATGAGCTATTCATCCCTTGTGAGCGGACACCATAATGTCAGCTTAGGAAATGAAAAGAGCTTCGGAGAAGCTGATACAGCAGAAGAAAATATTAGTCTGCAGAAAGAGGATACGGATATCAATTACCCTGAAACTTCTTTCTTTAATTTTCCCAGAAAAGGAAAATATACCGGATCATTCTGTCATCAGATATTAGAGCAGTTTAATTTTAACAGTGAACTAAATATAAAACTTCTGGATGACCAGAGCTTGAGCTCTGCAATAGAGATTAAATTAAGAAATTATGGTCTGATTCACGGAGTAAAAGGAACTGAGGAATATAACAGGCTGTTGGAAATAAGGTGCCGGCAGGTCTTCGATATGCTGGAAAATGTCCTATTAACTCCTATTCCTGAAATCGATAAAAGTTTTTGTTTAAATATTCTTGACGAGGAATCGATTGCAAAAGAAATGGAGTTTTACTATCCGGTAAACCGACGGATAGATCCTATGAAAATCAATGATTTATTCTCCGGGTACTCATTTCAGGATTTAAGAAAAAACGATAGTATGAAAAGAGTTCTGGAAAAAGAGAAAATTAGTCTTAAGCAGGGGTTAAAGCTGAAAAAAGGTTATATGAATGGAAGTATTGACATTGTTTTTGAATATCATGGAAAATTTTATATAGCTGACTGGAAAGCATCTTGGCTTGGTGGAAAGTATGAGGACTATTCAAAAGAAAATATACTGCTGAACATGGCATCAAGCGGGTATTTTCTGCAGCATAACTTGTACTCAGTAGCACTGCACAGGTTACTGAAGTCAAAATTTAATGACTATAAACAAAAAACTGATGAGTATTTTGATAAATATTTTGGAGGTGTTTTTTATTTTTACTTAAGAGGTATGAAAAAAGATAATTCAGAGTATGGATATATTTTCGACAGACCGTTATTTGAATATATTAACAAACTTGACAATGAGATTTTTGAGCAATAAACCCGGATTATGCATAATTTGGGATAAAAGACTGAACCAATAATGAATGATTATGAACACTAATAAAAAGATTAATATTTCAGATAAAACTTTAGGAATACTGAAGAAAGCCTTTTCAGAGATAGATTTTTTCTTTGCATTAAAACTTGTCGAACTAAATGGTGATAGAGAAAAGAATTTTGTCCTGTTTATTACAGCCCTTCTTCTCAGTTATAGTGTTTCCAGGGAACAGGATACTTGTCTTAAACTAACTGATACGGACCATTTAAAGTTAAAAATAAAAGAAATTCTGTCTGCTGTTAAAGAAGTTGATGATGAAGTTTTTTCAGAATTAGATGAGTGTTTTGCTGACTTATCAGAAAAACTTCTGAACTTTGAAGTTGTAGGAAAAACAGGGGATTTCAAGCCTGTAATTTTAGACAACGACCGGTTGTATCTGCAGAAATACTGGTTTCATGAACAGAAAATTGCAAAACGGATTATTAACTTTGCAGATGTAGATAATCAAAATACTGACATAAACCTTCTCTCTAATGGTTTAAACAGAATATTTCCTATCAGTTCTATAAGAAAAGGCAGTAAAGACTGGCAGAGAGTAGCCGCATTCAGTTCTGTTGTAAACAATTTTAATATTATTACCGGAGGACCCGGAACAGGTAAAACTACTGTAGTAACTGCGGTGCTGCTTTTGCTGCAGGAACAATCTATTAAGTCCTCTGGAAAACCATTGGAAATAAGATTATGCGCTCCTACCGGGAAAGCTGCTGCAAGAATGGTGGAAGCTGTTTCAGAAGAAAAGGGCAGAATTGATTATAATGAAGAACTGAAATCATTGGTTCCGGCAGAAAGCTCCACTATACATCGTTTATTGGGACCCAGATACTTATCCCCTAACTTTAAATACTGTTCAAAAAGAAAACTTGATATAGATGTGCTGGTTATAGACGAGGCGTCCATGGTGCCTATGATACTGATGTCAAAACTTCTTGATGCTGTTTCCGATAGAACAAAAATTATTTTACTTGGAGATAAAAATCAATTGGCTTCTGTAGAAGCCGGCGCTGTTTTTGCTGACATTTGTGATTATGCAGCAAGTAGTAAGGGGAGTACACAAAATACCTTTACACAGAAATTTTCCGATAAATATAATGCAACAAATACTGAAGATGAATTAGAATTATCTTCTAATTCTAATAAACTGACTGACTCTGTTGTGGAATTGATTGACAGCTATCGATTTGATCCGGATCAAGGAATCGGCAGGCTGAAAGATAGAGTAAATAAAGGGAATATTGATCTGGCTTTTGATATTATCAGCAAAGGTAATACTAAGGAAGTTTCTCTTAAAAATATACCGGCAAATGAAAGAGCTTTGGAATACAGCTTAAATTGTTATTTAAAAGATCTTAATGAAAATGACTATAATGTCGCCTTCTTATCATATTTCAAAAAAAACGACTTACTTGAAGCATTTGAGGCGTTCAACAGTTTCAGAGTTTTATGTGCACATCGAATAGGGCTTTGGGGTTCAGAAAAAATAAATTATATAATCACAAAACTTGTTAAAATGCGATATGGTATATCCTCTAAAACTATATACTTCAAGGGACTTCCTATAGTTATAAAATCTAATTACAGAGCATTAAATTTATTTAATGGTGATATTGGTTTATGCTGGCCTAAAGCAGACAATGCAGATGATATTGCTGTATTTTTTCCTGACAATAAAAATCCCGGACAATTCAGATCATTAATACCGACGCAACTGCCTGAACATGAAACTGTATTTGCTATGACTGTACATAAGTCACAAGGCTCTGGTTTTGAAAATGTTCTGCTTATTCTTTCAGGAAATACCGACTCGTCTGTTCTCGCAAGAGAGTTGGTTTATACAGGTATAACCCGGGCAAAGAAAAAAGTGGACATCTGGTCTTCTGAAGATGTTTTCAAAAAAGCAATATATAAAAAAACAGTAAGAAATTCTGGTATAATTGAAAAGCTGAGAAACTCTTAAGTCAGAATTGATGATGCAGCCGATCCACTTTCGCTAAAGCTTCGCTGGACAGGAAAGCTTTCGGTTTTTAATATAGCCTTCCCTGGAAAGTTTGCATTGAATTCTATTTAGTGCCTGAACGAAAACTCCTTATATTTCGTAATATCAAAGAGATATATGGATTTTATCTAACGAAGATTGTTTAATTAATTGTTGGAGTACACGATTTATCGTGCAGGTCTGCAATTAAGCACGAACAAGCT
>JAIPJT010000049.1 GCA_021733985.1 Victivallales bacterium
GTACACGATTTATCGTGCAGGTCTGCAATTAAGCACGAACAAGCTGATCACGTCATTCGACACGACAAGAGCTTGAACTCCAACATTTTGATTTTTAATCGCACCAAAAAAATCTTCGTTTAAAAAATAACGATAAAAGCTCTAACTATAAAGCCTATAGATGTTTTCGTTCAATCACTATATAAAGTGCGTTCTGCCAAACGTAAACAAAAAATGTAAATTATTGAAACGGAAATACTATTGTCTGGGCGTTTTGCATAGAATGCATAAACTTATGTATAGAGATCGGACTTATTTCCAGCGACTCCGGTTAAGACCACAAAAGTTTTTGGAAAAGAGTTTGAGAAAGAACCTTTTACCAAAAGGTTTTTCTCAATCCGGAGCGGAAGCGATGAAAAAAGTTCTTCGTGATCTTCGAGTTCTTCGCGGTAGAAATATTCTTTGTGTCTCCGGTTATTTCAGATTCATCTCAGGGACATGTCTGTGATATTCCTGTATTGTGCATACATCTAACCGTTCAATATCCTTTAATGCCTTGAAACCTTCTATTGCTGCGGAGAGCCCGCTGAAAGTTGTCATAATAGGTATTCCGTCGGCAACAGCTTCGGATCTCATAATAATTTCGTCAATTTTGGGTGAGGGCCCTATGGACGGAATATTTACTATCCAGTGAATGGCATCTTCTTTTATCATATCCCTTATATTCGGATGCCCTTCACCTATTTTAAAGATTGGATTGGTTTTTATACCGTGGCTGTACAGATAAGATGTGGTTTTTAAGGTTGTGTAAAGTATAAATCCCAAATCCACGAGGTCATTAACCATCGAAATAATCTCTTCATGGTCTGTTATATCTTCCGGTTCCATGCTGAAGAAAACATTTACTTTTTCAAGGGAGGGCGGGTTTGCCTGACATGCTATCAGTGTTTTCAGAAAAGAGATTCCGGAACTGAAATCTATACCCATGACTTCTCCGGTAGATCTCATTTCAGGTGTCAGTACTATATCCACTCCGGGAAAACGCCTGAAAGGGAAAACGGCTTCTTTCGTAGAAACATAAGATGGAATATACTCTTTAGTAAAACCGATTTCTTTCAGTTTTTTCCCGGCCATAACGAGCGCGGCAATCTTGGCAACCGGTATGCCTGTCGATTTACTTACAAAAGGAACTGTGCGGGAGGCTCTCGGGTTGACTTCGAGAACGTACACTTCATTATTTTTCACAGCGTACTGAATATTCATTAAGCCGCAGACATTTAAAGCTGTTGCTATTTTTTTAGTCTGTTCATTTATAAGCTTAAGAATATTATCCGGTATTGTTACTGTAGGGAGGAAACACGCGGAGTCTCCTGAATGGATTCCGGCACGCTCAACGTGTTCCATTATACCGGCTACAACAGAGGTTTCTCCGTCTGCAATACAGTCAACATCAATTTCTACAGCACCGTCAAGATACCTGTCAATAAGAACAGGTTTTTCAGGAGAAACTTCTATATTTTCCTGCATATATTTCCTGAGATATTTTTCTTTATATACGATCAACATTGAGCGTCCGCCGAGAACATAAGAAGGCCGTACAAGAACAGGATAACCGATTTTTTCAGCGACTTTGACTGCGTCTTCTTCGTTGGCGGCGGTACCGTTTTCGGGCTGTTTGATAATCAGGTTGTCGATTATTTGCTGAAATTCTTCACGGTTTTCAGCTAAATTTATATTTTCCGGGCTTGTCCCGATGATGTTTACACCGCTGGCTTTAAGGTCACGGGCAAGGTTAAGCGGAGTCTGTCCTCCGAACTGTACTATTACACCGTTGCAGTTTTCGCGCTCGTATATATTTAATACATCTTCGAGTGTAAGCGGTTCAAAATAAAGTTTATCGCTTGTATCGTAATCTGTAGAGACTGTTTCCGGGTTACTGTTGACCATTATAGTTTCGAAGCCTATATCTTTGAGGGCAAAGCTTGCGTGCACACAGCAGTAATCAAATTCTATTCCCTGTCCGATCCTGTTAGGACCGCCGCCGAGAATCATAATTTTTTTCTTTTTTGAACTTATGACTTCGTCAACTTCGCCGTAAGCAGAGTAGTAATAGGGAGTATAAGCTTCAAATTCTCCGGCACAGGTGTCTACCAGGTTATATTTAGGGTACAGCCCAATTTCTTTTCTGGCGTTTCTTACAGTCATTTCGTCGGAATTCAGCAGATAGGCTATCTGTGTATCTGAAAAACCGAATTCTTTTGCCTGCCGGAAAAGTTTTCTGTCATTTCTTAAACCGTCAACAGAAACAGCAGTTTTAATTTCATTTTCGTAAGATGCCAGCTCGTGCATATGCCTTAAAAACCAGGGGTCAATACCTGTGAGTCTGCTGACCTCTTCAGCTGTCCAGTCCCGTCTGAAAGCTTCATAAATATAAAAGAACCTGCTGGGAGTCGGCCTTTCGAGTTCCTGTTTTATCTGTGAATCGCTTTCAGTTCTATAGTTTTCGCCTTTAAAGTCGGCACCGAAACCGTATCTCGAAACTTCAAGAGACCTGAATGCCTTCTGAAGGGACATTTTGAAAGTCTTTCCTATGCTCATGGCCTCGCCGACGGATTTCATCTGAGTGCCGAGAGTATCATTAGATTTTGGAAATTTCTCAAAGGCAAACCTGGGTATTTTAGTAACAACGTAATCAATAGCGGGTTCAAAGCATGCAGGTGTTTCCTTAGTTATATCATTAATTATTTCATCAAGTGTATAGCCGACAGCGAGTTTTGCTGCAATTTTTGCTATAGGGAAGCCTGTGGCTTTAGATGCAAGTGCACTGGAACGCGAAACTCTCGGGTTCATTTCTATTATGACCATTTTTCCGTTATCGGGGTTGAGTGCCCACTGAACATTCGATCCGCCTGTTTCAACGCCCACTATTCTCATAACTGCGAGCGATGCATCCCGCATTCTCTGGTATTCACGGTCGGTTAGTGTCTGCGCAGGAGCAACAGTTATACTGTCTCCTGTATGTACACCCATTGGATCGATATTTTCGATCGAGCATACAATAACCGCATTATCCTTCCTGTCGCGCATTACTTCTAATTCAAATTCTTTCCAGCCTAAAAGCGATTCCTCTATAAGGACTTCATTTGTCGGGCTTGCATCCAGGCCGTACGATACAATTCTTTCAAGGTCTTCTTCATTGTACGCTATTCCGCCGCCGGTACCTCCCAGGGTGAAACCGGGACGAATTATCAGTGGATAGGAGCCTATATCTTCAGCAGCCTGCCGCGCTTCGGATAGAGAAAAAGCAGAAGCGCTTGCGGGTACTTCGAAGCCGGCTTTTTTCATAGTTTTTTTAAAGATATCCCTGTCTTCTGCACGTTCGATTACTTCGGAATCCGCTCCAAGCATTTCTATACGGTAGTGTTCCAGTATACCTGAATTATGCAGTTCCATTGCAAGGTTCAGGGCGGTCTGGCCTCCGAGAGTGGGGAGCAGGGCATCAGGGCGTTCACGCCTGATAATTTCATGAAGGATATCTTTTGTAAGAGGCTCTATATAGGTTCTGTCTGCAAATTCCGGATCGGTCATAATTGTAGCGGGGTTACTGTTCACCAGCACAATTTCATAACCTTCCTCTTTGAGTGCTTTACAGGCCTGAACGCCGGAATAGTCAAATTCACATGCCTGCCCGATGATAATCGGGCCTGAGCCTATCAGCATTATTTTTTTTATATCTGTTCTTTTAGGCATTTTTAAACAATTAACAATTTATGATTAACTATCTTTTATCAGCAGTTTAAATCGATTGAATAAATATGACGGGTCATGCGGTCCCGGAGATGCTTCCGGATGATACTGGACTGCAAAAACCGGTTCCTTTTCATGCATAATACCCTCTACGGTATTGTCATTGAGGTTAATATGAGTTATCTCCATATTTGTTGTTCTCAAAGAATCCCTGTCAACAGCGAAATTATGGTTCTGAGATGTGATCTCAACTTTTCCTGTCCGGATATCTCTTACCGGATGATTGCAGCCGTGATGTCCGAACTTTAGCCTTATGCTTTTTGCCCCGCATGCAAGCGAAAGTATCTGGTGACCGAGGCAAATACCCATGACCGGTACTTTGCCGATGAGAGACTTTGCAGCTTCAACAGCATATTTTACACCTGCGGGGTCGCCGGGGCCGTTAGAGAAAACCACTCCGTCAGGCTTGTATTTTAAAAGCATTTCGGGCGGTGTGTCAGCCGGGAAGACAGTAACATTCATCCCATTATTACGAAGTGATTTTAGTATATTCCACTTTATACCGAAGTCATAAGCTGCGATTTCATATTCAGTATCGGTAGTTTTTTCTTCAAAAGGCCATTGTGTTGTCTTATGTTTTTCATCAGTCCAGTGCCATGGCTTTTTGCAGGTTACAACTTTAGCATAGTCCTGATCGTCGAGTCCCGGCCATTCGTCAGCTCTCTTCACAGCTTCAGAACAGGTGATTTTACTGTTTGAACAGTGGAGGTACCCTTTAAGAGTTCCCTTTTTTCTCAGTAGTTCTGTAAGTGACCTTGTATCAATACCGGCAATGCAGGGTACGTTATATTTTTTCAGGTATTTATCCAGTTCGAACCTCGACCTCCAGTTACTTGAATAGGTGTATTCATGTATAATAAAGCCGTTTAGGAAAAAATTATGCGATTCCATATCTTCAAGGTTTAGTCCGGTATTGCCTATTTCAGGATAGGTCATAGTTACAATTTGGCCGGCGTAAGAAGGGTCAGTCAGGATCTCCTGATAACCGGTCATTCCGGTATTGAATACAACTTCACCTTTAATATCTTTTTCGGCTGAAACAGAATAACCGTAAAAAACAGAGCCGTCCTCCAGAGCAAGGAAAGCTGTTTTTTCCCTCCGTTTTTTCCAGTTATATGAATTTTTCATTATTTAACTTTGACTGTATTTAAATGATGCCTTAATAAAATCTCTGAAGAGCGGGTGGGATTTCAGCGGAGATGATTTGAATTCCGGATGAAACTGACATGCTATGAACCAGGGATGCTCTATAAGCTCTATAATTTCGACAAGATCTTTATCAGGGTTTATCCCGGTAATTTCCATGCCGTTTTCTTTAAAAACAGTGATATATTCAGAATTGAATTCATATCTGTGCCTGTGTCGTTCGGATATCATCTTTTCACCGTACGCTTCGGCTGTTTTTGTTCCGGATTTAATTCCGCATTTATAGGCACCGAGCCGCATTGTTCCGCCTTTATCTTTTATATTTTTCTGTTCTTCCATTAAGTGAATTACCGGATTTTTAGTTTGATAGTTGAATTCACTGCTGTGGGCATCGGTGTAGTTACAGACATTTCGTAAAAATTCAATAGAAGCGCAATGCATTCCAAGGCATATACCGAAAAAGGGAATATTATTTTCCCTTGCAAACTGCACAGCCTTGATTTTACCTTCGATACCTCGATGACCAAAACCGCCGGGGACAAGTATACCTGAAACACCCGAGAGCAGGCTTTCGGCAGTTTGGCCTTCAAGCTCTTCAGCTTCGATCATTCTTACGTTTACTTCGATATCGTTAGCTATGCCGCCGTGATAAAGTGCCTCATAAATACTTTTATAGGCATCTTTAAGGCTGATATATTTTCCTACAACTGCAATCTCAATGCTTCCGTTCTGCGGATTAATAACGGAATTGAGCATTTTATTCCACTTCTGCAGATCTAATTCATTATGTCTAAGGTTGAAGATTTCAATAATAAAGTGGTCGAGTCTCTGTTTTGCCAGTTCAGTCGGGACTTCGTAAATGGAGTTTTTTACATCCTGTTCTTCAATAACATATTTACGTTTAATATTGCAGAATAAAGAAAGTTTTTCAAAATGCTCTTCTGTCATCGGTCGTTCACAGCGGCAGATTAGTATATCTGGAATTATTCCTATTTCACGGAGTATTCCCACAGACTGCTGCGAAGGTTTTGTTTTCATTTCTCCTGCGGCCTTAATATAGGGAACCAGTGTAAGATGGATAAAAATGACATTTTCCGTTCCCGCTTCATGACTGAACTGACGTATTGCTTCGAGAAAAGGATGAGACTCAATATCTCCTGCAGTTCCGCCTATTTCGGTAATGGCTATATCAATATCATTACCATCGAGCTCTCTGATGCATTTTTTGATTTCGTCGGTAACGTGCGGTATCACCTGTACGGTTTTGCCGAGATATCCGCCCTCGCGCTCTTTTCTGATTACATTGCTGTAAATTTTACCGGTAGTGAAATTGCTTGACCTGTTACAGGTGATCCCGGCAAAACGTTCATAATGACCAAGGTCGAGGTCTGTTTCAGTTCCGTCTTCTGTTACATAAACTTCACCGTGCTGGTACGGGGACATAGTCCCCGGGTCTACGTTCAGATAAGGGTCCATCTTCTGCATAGCTACTGTATAGCCTCTCTGTTTAAGAAGCATGGCAATAGATGCTGCAGTTATTCCTTTGCCGAGTGATGAAACAACTCCGCCTGTGATGAAAATATGTTTAGTCATAAAATTATTCCCTGAAATTTATTTAATAAGCTCTCTCGTTTTTTCGTTCTATATAATTAATATATGCTTTATTTACTACTTTATTGCCGCCCGGTGTGGGGTAGTTTCCCGTGAAGTACCAGTCTCCGGTGTTGTTTGGACATGCAGTGTGAAGATTTTCTATTTTCTGATATACAAATTTGACTTTTGTTTTGACTTCGGGCGGTGTGATCATTTCTGCAATTTTGTCGGAAATTTCCTGTACAGAAAACGGCCTGTATATTTCTTTGACGTGATTTACAATTTTTTCTTTAGGATATGCTTCCTGTTCTTTACATTTATTATAAATATTATCGATAATATATTTCTGTCCGGTCTGTTTCAAAAGTTCTACAGCTGCTCTGAATGCAATAAAATCACCTATTTTTGCCATATCTATTCCATAACAGTCCGGGTATCTAATCTGGGGGGCGGATGACACAATAACGATTTCTTTAGATCCTAAACGGTCTAATATTTTCAGAATACTTTCTTTAAGAGTTGTTCCTCTTACTATTGAATCGTCAATAGCAACCAGTGTGTCTATCCCTTTTCTGATTGTGCCGTAAGTGATATCGTAAACGTGGGCAACCATATTATCTCTGCTGATATCCTGTGTAATAAAAGTTCTGAGTTTTACATCTTTTACAGCTATTTTTTCATATCTGGGGTAGAAATTGAAAATTTTTTCAAGGCCGGCCCGGGAGATTTTATCCTTCTGAGCAAGTATTTTTTGTTTTTTTATTTTATCACAGTATGAATTAAGTTCCTGCTGCATTCCGTAAAAACATACTTCGGATGTATTTGGGATATATGAAAAAACTGTATTTTCTATATCATAGTTAATACTTTTAAGTACCTGCGGCGTGATTAGCCTTCCGAGCATCTTTCTTTCTTTATAAATATCCTGGTCTGAACCTCTGGAGAAATAAATACGCTCAAAAGAGCAGGACAGTTTTTTCTGTTTTTTTATGAAAGGTAATTCAGATATGACCCCGTTCTTTTTAATAAGCAGTACATGTCCCGGCTCCAACTCTTTTATTTTTTCTTTTTCGACATTAAAGGCTGTCTGAATTGGGGCACGTTCGGAAGTAGCTACCGCTATTTCATCGTCATGATAGTAGAAAGCGGGCCGTATACCCGACGGGTCGCGTATGACAAAGGAATCACCGTGCCCGAGTATTCCGGCCATAGAATAGGCGCCGTCCCATCGTTTACAGGCTGACTT
Organism: Victivallales bacterium; assembly: GCA_021733985.1. GTDB lineage: Bacteria > Verrucomicrobiota > Lentisphaeria > Victivallales > GWF2-38-69 > JAIPJT01. The sequence goes on from JAIPJT010000049.1 coordinate 7,772, forward strand.
AAGTACTTCCTGCACGTCAATATTATCAGCGATCAGACCTGATATTTCTTTATTTGAGTATCCTTCACTTTTGTACTTTGTGACAAGGTGTTCATTTTCTTCATCAAGAAAGTGCCCAATTTTTTCCAGGATCGTGCCGGTGTCCTTTTTTTCATTCGGATGCTGACCGATGCTGACTAAAAGTTCAAAAAGTTCATCAACATTAGTCAAATTAAAATTACCTGCGAGCAGAAGACTTTTTGAAGGCCAGTTATTTTCACGGATCAAGGGATGGCAGTTTTCAATTTCATTTTTTCCGTAAGTACCGTACCTTAAGTGTCCTAAAAAAAGTTCTCCGCAGAAACGGAGTTTTTCCTTCATCTTTTCAGGGGATTCAAATATTTCAGGATTTTCATCTTTATATGTTTGAGTTTCTTTGCTGATTTCTTCAAAAATATCCTTAATAGGTGTCGATGAGGCAGACCTCAGTCTCGACAGATATTTATTTCCGGGATTAATATTGTATTTCAGACACGCAACACCTGCGCCGTCCTGGCCTCGGTTAAACTGTTTTTCCATAAGCAGACATATTTTATTAATACCGTACATGGCGGTACCGTATTTTTCTGCAAAGTACTCTAAAGGCTTTAGGAGTCTTATAAGTGCTATGCCGCATTCATGTTTGATTGAGTCACTCATTTTTTATTGAAACACCTGCTTATATTTAAAAAATTCTTATATATACCCAGACGATTTGGTTTATTTATTCGCATCGAATGATATGGTCGAAAAATAAAGTGTATGTCCAAGTTCATTTACGAAGGACAGAAACCATTCCGCCTTCGTTTTCGCTATTGCGAAACTTCGCCGGATTAAAAAAAAAATCGCATACACTTATGTATATATACCAGTAAAGGCTTTAATAGAAAATTCATTAGAGGAAAACAAAAAAAAATTATTTTAAAAAATTATCAATTTTTTCAGCCAGTAGAGTTCCGGAGTTCATTGCGCTTACTACGAGTGAAGCTCCGGAAACAGCGTCACCTGCAGAGAACACATTGTCGCTTTTACATAAAACCTTCCCGGAGTTCTCCGTTTTCAAATTACTGTTACTATCGATTTCACAGCCCAGCTGATTTATTAACTTTGAATATTTGACGCCGGTGAATCCCATGGCAATCAGTACCAGGTCTGTTTCAATTGAAGATTTTGTGCCGGGGATTACTTCAGGTGACAGGGGTCTCCCTTCTTTTGACATATTCCATTCAACTTTAACTGTATTTACTTTTGAAACATTTTTCCCGGAGCCTTCAAATCCGGTAGTCATTGTATTCCAGATACGATTACATCCTTCTTCGTGGCTGCTGGATGTTCTTAATTTATACGGCCATAATGGCCAGGGAGTGCTTTCAGATCTTTCCCGCGGAGGCATCGGCATGATTTCAAGCTGGGTTACAGAAGCGGCATTCTGTCTTATAGCGGTTCCAACACAGTCTGAACCGGTATCGCCACCGCCGATAACTACTACTTTTTTGTTTTCGGCGTTTATTCTTTCTTCAGGAAAAGTTTCTTCGCCGATAATTTGGTTTTGCTGTTTCAGAAAATCCATTGCATAATAAATACCCTGCAGCTGTCTGCCCGGGACGTCAAGATTTCTCGGAACCTGAGCTCCGCAGGACAGAACAACAGCATCGAACTTTTTAAGGAGGTAATTTCCCGAAATGTCGTTGCCGACATCCAGGTTACATTCAAAATTAACGCCTGAATCTTTGAGAAGCTGAATTCTTCTGTCAATTACGGTTTTATCCATTTTAAAGTCGGGAATTCCATATCGCATGAGACCGCCCGGTTTTTCGTTTTTCTCAAAAACTGTAACTTCGTGTCCATACTTATTTAACCTTGCTGCAGCGGCAAGGCCCGCCGGTCCGGAACCTATCACCGCAATTTTTTTTCCGGTTCTTACATTCGGAATAAATGGCTTTATCCAGCCGTTCTCAAAACCTTTTTCGATAAGAGCAAGTTCGATTTGTCTGACTGTTACAGCTTCTGAATTTAAGCCTACAGTACATGAACCTTCACACAAAGCCGGGCAGATTCTCCCTGTGAATTCGGGAAATTCATTAGTGGAGAGAAGTATTTTTAGAGCTTCCTGCCAGTAGCCTTCGCTTACAAGTTCATTCCATTCAGGAATATAATTACTGAGCGGGCAGCCGCAGCCGTGACAGAAGGGAATGCCGCAGTCCATGCATCTTGCAGCCTGCTGCATGATATCCTGATCCGAAAGCCTCAGTTCCACTTCCTGAAAGTCCTTAACCCTTCTTTTTATATCTCTGAATTTATTTTTTTTATGCATTATTTCGATAAAACCTCGCAGGGTACTCATATTAAAACCTTAATTTAGAATTTAATCGTTTATTTCTTCACGAACAACTTCTTCATCCTCTTTCATCATTCTTCCAAGGACTTTTCTGTATTCCATAGGAAAAACTTTTACGAATTTAGGCAATGCCTCATCCCAGTTTTCAAGAATATTTTTTGCTTTAATGCTGTCTGTAAAAATATAATGTTTATGTATAATCGTCTTAAGCTGTTTTATATCTTCCGTTTCTTTTACAGATTCAAGGTCAAGCAACTGCAGGTTGCATTTCTGATCAAAATAGCCGTCCTCATCATATACAAATGCAAAACCGCCGCTCATGCCGGCTCCGAAATTGCCGCCGGTCAATCCTAAAACTACAACTGTTCCGCCGGTCATATATTCACAGCAGTGATCTCCTACGGCCTCTGCTACGGCTGTAGCGCCGCTGTTTCTTATAGCAAATCTTTCTCCGACTCTGCCGTTAAAATAGGCTTCGCCGGTGGTGGCCCCGTAAAGAAGGACATTTCCGGCAATAGTGTGGTTATATCCTTTAAATGTTGAGATTTTAGGCGGACGTACAACGATTCTGCCTCCTGAAAGTCCTTTGCCAACATAATCGTTGGCTTCACCGAACAGGTTAAAAGTAACACCGGATGCCAGGAAGGCACCAAAACTCTGCCCGGCGCTTCCGTCAAAGTTTACAATGACAGTATTGTCGGGGAGGCCATTACTTCCGTATTTTTTAACAATTGAGTATGAAAGCATAGTACCGGTGGTTCTCATAACATTGCTTATAGGATATTTAAGTCTGATATTTTTCTTTTTATCAACAGCTTCTGCGGTATCTTCAATTAAAGTATTGTCAAATGCATCCTTGATGCCATGATCCTGGGGATACTCAAATTTTACAGGGAGATCTCCGGTGTCGGATTTGGCAAAAATTCCGGAAAAATCAATATTGTTAGTTTTCCAGAAGTCTACAGAACTGTTTGTTTCGAGAAAATCGCTTCTTCCAATGATATCGTCAAGTTTTGTAAAACCAAGCTCTGCAAGGTATTCCCTTACTTCTTCCGCTACAAACATAAAAAAATTGATCAGATGCTCCGGCTTTCCGGTGAAACGTTTTCTTAATTCAGGGTCCTGTGTAGCAATACCGACAGGACATGTATTGGAATGACATTTTCTCATTATGCAGCAGCCTAAAGCTACGAGTGCGGTTGTTGCAAAACCGTATTCTTCAGCACCGAGTAATGCCGCAATTATAATATCACGCCCTGTTTTCATCTGCCCGTCGCATTGAACTTTTATTCTACTTCTGAGGTTGTTTAGAACTAAAGTCTGCTGTGTCTCGGCAAGGCCGAGTTCCCAGGGGAGGCCGGTATGTTTAATAGAGGTCAGCGGAGATGCTCCTGTACCGCCGTCATGGCCGCTTATAAGCACCATATCAGCATGACCCTTGGAGACACCTGCGGCAACTGTACCGACTCCGACTTCAGAAACAAGTTTAACAGAAATTCTGGCTTCGGGGTTGGCGTTTTTTAGATCAAATATTAACTGAGCCAGGTCTTCAATTGAGTAAATATCATGATGGGGAGGAGGTGAAATAAGTGTTACGCCCGGGGTCGAATGTCTTACTTTTGCAATTATTTCATTTACTTTGTGTCCCGGAAGCTGTCCTCCTTCGCCGGGTTTTGCACCCTGTGCTATTTTAATCTGTATTTCTTTTGAATTTGCCAGATATTCGGCTGTAACACCGAATCTTCCGCTTGCTACCTGTTTTATTGCACTGCATAAGCTGTCGCCGTTAGGTAGAGGATTATACCTTACCGGGTCCTCTCCGCCTTCACCGCTGTTGCTCATTCCTCCTATTCTGTTCATTGCTATTGCAATACTCTGGTGTGCTTCTTTGCTGATAGAACCGAAAGACATAGCGCCCGTTACGAATCTCTTTGCTATTTCGGAAGCAGGTTCAACATTCTCAAGCGGAACAGGGGATCCTTTTTTGAAGGTGAACAGGCCCCTTAGTGTGCAGAGATGCTCCTCCTGTTTATTGATATAATTAGAATATTTTCGGTAATGCTCTTTACTGTTAGTTCTTACAGCTCTATGAAAGTCTGCAATTGTCTGAGGTGTCCAGAGATGGTTTTCGGCATTTTTTCTGTAATGATATTTACCTCCTGCTTCGAGTAAATTAAGATTATCAAGGACAGGGACTGATGAGTTTTGGAACCTGTTGTATGCTTCTTTAGCTATCCCTGAAAGGTTAAGTCCCCCGATTCTGGAAGCAGTACCGGAAAAATATTTGTCTACAGTATTACTGTCAAGTCCGATTGCTTCAAAAACCTGTGCACCTCTATAACTTCTTAGAGTTGAAATACCCATTTTGGACATAACCTTCAACAGCCCTTTGCATACGGCCTTAATATAATTTTCAAGCGCAAGTGTAGGAGTAATTTTAAGCAGCCCTGAATTAACCTGGTCAACAGCGGTTTTTATAGCTATATATGGATTGACTGCAGTTGCACCGTAACCGAAAAGCAGAGCAAAATGCATGATCTCTCTTGCTTCACCGGTTTCTGCAATAATTCCGGTACTTGTCCGGAGACCTACTTTGATAAGGTGCTGGTTTACTGCAGAAACAGCGAGAAGTGCCGGGACCGGAATAAAACCTTCATCAATTTTACGGTCGGACAGAATAATGACGGCAATCCCGGTTCTTACTGAATTTTCCGCTTTTTTCACTATGCTTTCTATTGCTTCATTTAAACCGCGGCATTTTTTGGAGTTATCATATTTAAACTGAATTTTAATTGTCTGTTTTTTGAAACTTGAAAGATTGGCGTGTCTAATCCTCTGGAGGTCTTCGTCTGTAAGAACAGGGTGATTCATTTTTAAGAGATGTGCGTGCTGAGGTGTTTCACTTAGAATATTCGACCTGTTGCCGATGTATGTCATTAAAGTCATCACAGACTCTTCTCGTATTGGATCTATGGGGGGATTAGTGACCTGTGCAAAAAGCTGTTTGAAATAATTATACAGCAGCTGTGGTTTATCAGAAAGTACAGCAAGGGATTCGTCATTTCCCATTGAACCGGTAGCTTCGACACCCCGTTCCGCCATGGGTTTGATGATCATTCTGATTTCTTCCCTTGTATACCCGAAAAGTTTTTGTTTTTTTAATAAACTTACTTTGTTTATCTCCGGCGGTACTACAGAATCAAAAAATCCGTGCAGTGTTATTCTGTTTTCCTGAACCCAGCGCCTATATGGTTTCCATCTTGCAACCTTATTTTTAATTTCTCTGTCGAACATTATACGTTTTTGTATAAAGTCGACAAAAATCATGTCGCCGGGATTAAGGTGGCCCTTAGCTTTTATTTTTTCCGGAGGTATCTCAAGCACACCGGATTCAGATGCCAGGACAATGAAATCGTCTTTTGTGATGGTATATCTTGCTGGTCTCAATCCGTTTCTGTCAAGCATAGCACCCACGGAGTCGCCGTTTGAAAAAGCCAGAGCAGCGGGCCCGTCCCAGGGTTCCATTAAACCTGAATGATAATCGTAAAATCCCTTAAGATCATGCCCCATATTGAATTCTTCTCCCCAGGCCTGGGGGATCAGCATCATCATGGAGTGAGGTATAGATCTACCTGCAGTTGTGAGGAGCTCCATGGCATTGTCAAGACACGCTGAATCGCTTTGATTTTTCTGTATAACAGGAAGCAGTTTCTTGATTTCATCCCCGAATAAAACTGATTCAAAAGACTGCTCTCTTGCTTTCATCCGGTTAATATTGCCGCCGAGAGTATTAATTTCTCCATTATGTGCGAGGTATCTGAAAGGCTGAGCGAGCGGCCAGGTCGGAAATGTGTTTGTGCTGTACCTTTGGTGTACCAGTGCCACTGCGCTTTTAAAATCAGGTTTTTGGAGGTCCCGGTAATAATTACGAACCTGTTCCGCTAACAGCAGCCCTTTATATACTATTGTCTTTGAGGAAAGACTGGGAATATAAAAACTGTCTTCAAACTTTGTGTTTCTGTTAATTTCATTTTCTACTACCCGTCTTAGTATGTAAAGTTTTCTTTCCAGGTTATCGCCGGTCAGATTTTTGTTTTTGGGTACTACAAAGAACTGTTTTATTACCGGCTCCGTACTTTTAGCAAACTCTCCAAGGTCGGAATTGTCTGTCGGTACATTTCTCCACCCGAGGAGTTCAAAATTTTCAGCCTGTATTTTTGAAGAAATTATTTGAACGGAAGCACCTGCTATAGCTGTATCTTTCGAGAGAAAGATCATACCTACACCGTAATTTCCTGCAGCAGGCAGTGAAAAGTTCAGTTTTTCGGTTTCTTTTCTGAAGAATGTATCAGGTAACTGGAATAGCAGCCCTGCACCGTCACCGGTATTTGCGTCACCGCCGACAGCACCTCTGTGCTGAAGTCTGATCAGTACCTGAATGCCTTTTTCTATAATTTCGTGTGAACTGTGTCCGTCAATGTTTGCAACAAAACCCACGCCGCAGGAATCGTGTTCCCTGCTGAAATCATACAGTCCTTTGCTTTTAGGGTAAACACTTATTTTCGCCATATATAAATACTGTTACTCCTGTTATGATATTAAAAAAAAATAATTTATGTTTTCTGCTGATTTTGAGTGTATATTTCCTTATATGAGCTTTTCTCTCCATTAAGGCTGCGGTTTAATAAAGAGTTCACAGGTTCTGCTTAATAACCTGCGGCTCTGCACTTAAACCGGTCGGGGCTAAAGTTTAATCCGGTTTTCTGTATAATACCCTTTTGTTTACATTGCTGTACATTAAAAAAAGATAGGATAAGTTTAAAGAAAGTTCATACAGGATACAAGAACCAAAAAGTAAATTAAAATATATTAGGAAATATTATAAAATCTAACGGAAATTATATATTTTATATGATTTAGCGACAGAAAAGTCCGGTTTCCAATTCAAAGGTTAATTTTACAAAAATGATATTATTTTATTAATGCCGTTGAATTAAGACGTTGGAGTTCGCACTTTAGCACGACACCCGAAAAATTCATGAAATTTCAAAATGAGACTTTTATATAGTTCAGATATCAGTAATACTACGTGATGTCAAGAAAACACTGAACTATATAAAGGTTATTACTATGAAGAAA
>JAIPJT010000015.1 GCA_021733985.1 Victivallales bacterium
ATACCGGACAACGAACAGCAGGAAATACTAAATTTACTGGAAGTCAAATTGCCATAGCCAGTAAAATGAAATTTTATTTCATTATAAGTACTTTATCATTAAGAAGATTAATGCTTTTATCTTAAATAATAACCGTTTAAAGATATGTTCGGCTCATTTCCGGAAAAGAAAATTGTACACGGCGGTCTTGAATGCGGTATTATCGGAAGCCTTTATCCCGGTCTGGAGATGGTTGCAATAGGACCTGATGTAAGAGGGAACCATTCACCTCAGGAAAAACTTAACGTCGAATCAATGGAAAAAAGCTATAATTTTTTATTATCATTATTAAAAAATCTGTAGATTAAAAACAAGAAGTTTTTTAACTTTACAGATTTAGTTTATTCTTATGATATAAGGATAAAAAAGCGTCTACTACAGCGGGATCAAACTGTGTACCTGAGTTCCGTTTAATTTCTTCAACAGCTCGTTCCGGTTTCCAGGCTTTTTTGTAAGGTCTTTTAGAAATTAACGCATCAAACACATCAGCTATGGATACAATTCTTGCAGCTAAGGGAATATCTTTGCCTTTTAAGCCATTAGGATAACCTTTCCCATCCCATCGTTCATGATGAAATAAAGCAATATCGGCACTTTGAATAAACCATTTACTATTGCCTATTATTTCAGAACCTAAAACTGTATGTTTTTTCATTATTTCAAATTCATCATTAGTAAGTTTGCCGGGTTTTTGCAATATTGAATCAGATATTGCTATTTTCCCTAAATCATGAAGTTGGCTATCTCTTCCTATTTTCTCTGCCTTTTTAAAATCCATTCCCAGTTCGAGAGCAATTGATTCACTCAGCTGTTTTAATCTGCTGATGTGCAGCCCGGTGTCTGTATCTCTGAATTCCGAGGCAATGGCAAGCATTTTGATTGAATGTTTATTAACTTCTTCAAGTTCTTTTTTCAGAGTAATGTTTTTTGAAAAATGTAAAAAATAGTTTACCTGCCCATTTTTGTTTTTTAACGGTAAAGCGCTGACTTGAACATACAGTGGATTATTTTTTTTATCATAATGAATATGAACTGTTTTGGATGGCTGTACTGTTCTTGTAGAATCTTCAAGGGGGCAGGAGTTCTTATGGCAACTGCAGGGAGCATTTAGATTATGGGTAATTTCATAACAGTATCTTCCGTAACCGCAGGAATAAAGTTTCTCAAAAGCTTCATTTGCCCATATTATCATATAATCTTTTGATACAATAAATACCAGTTCATCAATATGGTTCAAAACAGAATCCAACAGAATCCCTGTATCAATATCCAGTTTAAAAAGAATTTTTTTTATATCCATAGTTTTCCACTTTGTTTATAATTAATTCAAATTCAAGCTGTATAGAGTTGCTCATCTTTACCCTAATCCTGTGCTTTTGGGATTAGAACTGCTCTGACAGGGGAACCGTCGCCGTTTTTTATTTTAAGCGGCAGACAGATAAGTTCATATATACCCGTAGGGACACTTGATAAATCTATACCTTCAAGTATATAAATATTATTTGATAATAAGGCACTGTGTACAGGGTGCTCTTTTGTTGCAGGGGTATCGATTGTCAGGAAATCAATGCCGACAAGTTTTACACCTTTTTCTACACACAATTCGGCGGTCTCCTTTTCTACATAGACATAATTATTATTGTATTTTTTATTGTAGATTCCAGATAAAGAGTTGTCTGTTTTAAACAGGACTGCATTCCCGGGATTAATATTCAAGTCCCGGATATGTTTTACATTTATTGATTTTACTCCTGCTGCTTCGACAACATGAGCTTTTATTATAAAGTCGTTTAAATCAAGCTTGTCAATTGACTCTCCTTCTTTAATAAAATGGGCCGGTGCATCGATATGTGTACCGCTGTGTGATGACATTTCAAGTTTTGATAAAGTGCAGGTTTTCTCAGAAATTAAAGTTCTGATAAACTTAGGATCTCCCGGATAAGACGGGGTTTTACTGTTCAGTTCAATTGAAATATCATATATTTGCTGTTTCATCTGATTACCATGTTTCTGTTCAGTTCTTTTATGTTTGAGAGAGCATTCCGCGAATAATTAAGTCAGACGCATTTTCTTCAGAAAGTCCACGTGCCATTAGTGTTTCAAGCTGTTTTTTGTCAACACTCCCTATCGAAGCCTCGTGTGTCACATGTGCAGTCGAATTTTTAACTCCGACTATTGGAACCGCATTTGCTTCAGCAATATCTTTTATTATTTCTTTACAGTCTACATGCCCGCGAGAATAATCACCTTCTGCAACTATTTTATTGTAAACATCAGCTTTGGCTTTATCCCTGACTGCTATTTTTGTAGTCAGTGCAGCTTTAGAATATTTACCTTTAAGAAATGAAGTTTCAGATATCTTTAATTTATCATTTTCGGATCCGGCGACACGGGCGGACATATCTGCTGTTCCATAATCATCAACATATGTAATATATTCTATGTCCATATTTCCTACGCGTCCTTCGATCAGCTCGAATTCCGTGGAAAAGACAGCATTTTTACCAATATTTATAGCTGCTTTGGGAATTACATTTATGCCGCCTTCAGGGCTGTGGATATGTCTTTCAAAATATTTATATTTAGCGTTATCCCTGAGTGTTATTTCTGCGTTCATAATGTGCTGAACATCTACAGCATTAGGAAAAACGCAATGCGCCTTCAGGGAAATTTCAGAGTTTTTGCCGATTACTACATCGAGATTGATTTTCTGTATTCCATTTTCAGGGATAACACCGAAGCATAGAAGGACCGGTTTTTCAATTTTAGTATTATCGGCCAGTTCAAGTTTAATATCTACACCCTGTTCTTTTTCATCCGACTCTACGGTCAGACCTTTAACACTGTTACCGGATATCACTTTGTTTCCATGAATTGTAAGTTTAGCCGACCTGGGGTCATTCTCCATAGCATGCATATCTTTTACATACTTGAAAAGTGATTTTTTGATTTCATTATCTTTCATCAGTTCTCTTTTCCTCTTTCTTGACTTCAGGGTCTTTAATTTCGCATTCAATACACTCTTCTTTAAAGTAATTTTTTATTTTCTGTCTGTCACCTTTATCTACAATTTGGCCTTTACACATTAGGAATGCATGGTCAGCGCGGCTGAGCACCGCAAGACTGTGAGTAATAAAAACTACAGTTGTACCTTTTTCTTTAAGAATTTTTACAACTTCAAAAATTCTGCTGATAGATTCAATATCTATACCGGAGTCAGGTTCATCGAGAAATGCTATTTCCGGTTCCATAAGAAGTATGGATGCAAGTTCTATTTTTTTTCTCTCTCCTCCGCTTAGTGTTTTATCTACTGCCCTGTTCAGGTGGTCCTCAGGTTTAATCCCAACAGTAGAGAGTGCTTTTTTAAGTTCTTCTGTATTTTTTCTTTTAGCAGAGGCATTTAAAAAATCCTCAATTTTAAGTCCTTCATATCTTGCCGGTTCCTGCCAGCCGAGGGTAATCCCATCCCGGGCACGTTCGGATATTGTTTTAGTCTTTAAAGATTTGCCTTTAAAAAGTATATCGCCTGAAATATTTTCGTACCCTGAAAGCCCCATAATCGTATTCGCAAGTGTAGATTTGCCTGCACCGTTGGTTCCCATTATGGCATGAACATAACCTTTCCAGATTTCAAAATTCAGATTGTTAAGTATTTTTTTACCGTTAAGTTCAAGATTTAAGTTTTTTACTTCAAGTAACGCCATTGGTTATATCTCTTTTTAAGTTTTAAATTTTATTGATTATATAGCTCTTGTATTTATAATTCGTATCGCAGCGCAGGCTGCACCGAAACCGTTGTTAATATTAACTACAGTTACTCCGCTTGCACAGCTTGTAAGCATAGCAAATAAAGGAGTGAAACCCTGAAGAGAAGTTCCGTATCCTACGCTTGTAGGTACTGCGATTACCGGACATGATACCAGGCCCGCAAGTACACTGGGAAGGGCACCCTCCATTCCTGCAATACATATTACGGCATCGGCTTTTCTGATTTTTTCTATAGAACTGAAGAGTCTATGTATTCCTGCAACGCCTATATCAAAATAGGTTTTAACATTGCAGCTGCAGAGCTCTGCGGTATATTTAGCTTCCATTGCAACCGGTATATCGCTTGTACCTGCCGTTACAATCACTATTTTTCCTTTTGGTTCTGCTGCTTTGTTATTTTTTAGTATAAGGGCTTCAGCAGAGGAATCATACACAGCTTCAGGGAAGGTTTTTTTCAGTTTATTATATTTCTTTTTATTAAGTCTTGTCACTAATACCTGCTGTCCGGACTGTTTTATTTTTCTAACAGCAGATTCAATTTGGGAAGCTGTTTTGGATGCACCGTATATAAATTCAGGAAAGCCGCAGCGGGACGGCCTATCCCTGTCAAAAACTATTTCTGATCTTTCTACCTCTTCTTCTAAAAAAGAAATAACATCTTCAGTACAGATTTCTTTATTTTGATAACGGTATAAAACATCCTTAAGTTTAATATCCTGTTCCATAATTTTTATCAAGATTTTTATGTTATTCATTATTGCAGTTGATTCTGCTCTTAATCATAGTCATAGTTCGACTTTGAATCAGAGAAGACTATAACTTTAACTGTAAACCTTTAAGACTGAGCTTTCAAGTAGTAAATGTTAAACCCTGACTGAAGAACTTAGAATGAATAAATTTACAATTTAAATTTGGATTTGTACAGTTTTGCACTTAATATTATAATGATCTTACATTCAGTTAGTTTAGAATTTGCTTTTAAAATTATTCAGTTTATATATTAGGAAGAAAATGGCCGGAAGGACTAAATATTATCAGATCTGCTCTTTTATAGAAAGGACACTTTTCTGGGAAGGGAGCCTTGATGCAAAATATCTTGCTGAAAAATTTAATTTGAAACAAAGTACTGCAGAACAGTATATTTCCGATTATTCAGAAAGTGCTCCTGAAAATATCAATAAAACGTCATCTGGAAATGGAAAATATTTCCCGTCAGATTCAGTTTTTAAATTTGTTTATCCTGAAAATAATTATCATAACATTCTCCAAACGTTTACTGAAAGAAATGAACCTTATATAGTATCACTGCCTTTTCTGCAGCCTGTTATTGATAAAGAAATGTTAAAAGAAATAATCAGAGCTATGGTCGGAAGAGATAAAGTATTAACTATAAGGTATCAGTCCCTGAACTCGCCAGTTCCGGATGAGAGAAATATTATTCCTTATTTTCTAACATTCGTAAGGAACAGGTATCATCTCAGAGGCTACTGCTTTGCAAAAAAAGATTTTAGAGATTTTGTTTTAAGTCGTATTATATCAATAGTAGGTACTGCTGCATACAAAGGAGACAAAATCAGAGATATAGACAGCTGTGAATATGTTTCTGTGATCATTAAACCGCATACTGAACTTTCCAGGATGCAGAAGATGTGCACGGAAATGGAATATAATATGAAAGAAAGTCGAAAACAGATAAAAGTAAGAAAATCACTTCTAATTTATCTGCTCGATGAGCTCAGGATAGGTAAAGAATACTATAAACCGCCGTTCACGGTCCTGGAACTTGTTAATAATGAACAAATTAAAGAAGTAATGAGAAGGAATAATGGATAAAAAAAGGATTAAAAATAAAGCTGAAAAGATAGTTAAATTATCTGATAACATTAACAGAGTCTTTCTCGGGAAGGAAGAAGTTGTTGAATATACTATACTTACTTTACTTTCCGGCGGACACGTTTTACTGGAGGATGTCCCGGGAGTGGGGAAAACTCTGCTTGCCAAAGCTGTGGCCGGTTCTATCTCGGGTAAACTGAAGAGGGTGCAGTTTACCGCAGACCTTCTGCCGACAGATATAACCGGAGTCACTATTTTTAATCAGTCAGAAAATATTTTTGAATTTCGGCCCGGTCCAATATTTACAAATATTCTATTAGGCGATGAAATCAATCGTGCTACACCGAGAACCCAGTCCAGCCTTCTTGAAGTAATGGAGGAAAAACAGGCTACAATTGACGGAAAGATATATAAGGTCGATGAACCTTTTTTTGTTATAGCTACACAGAATCCGATTGAGCTTGAAGGAACTTACCCGCTGCCTTTTTCACAAATGGACAGATTTATGTCAAGGATAAGGATCGGTTACCTTAAACCAGAAATTGAAAAAAATATGCTCATGGAACAGAAGACTGTTAGTCCGCTTGATGAACTGAAACCTATAATTACGCTTGACGAACTGACCGACCTACAAAAAGAAATTAAGCAAATAAAGATTGTTGAAGAGCTGTTGGGATATATTATCTCAATTGTTTCAAAAACACGGAACACTCCCGGTATTGAATACGGTGTCAGTCCGAGAGGTGCATTAGACCTAATGAGAATAAGTCAAGCCAAAGCGCTGATGCAAAATAGGGATTATGTTATTCCCGATGATATAAAACAATCTTCTGCGCTGGTCCTGTCACATAGAATAATATTAAGAAAAGGGACTAGGCTTTCTGTTTCCGAGAACAATGATATTATTAAAGAAACAGTAGAGTCCATACCTGTTCCTACATAGATGAGATGTGCATTGAAGGATTATGGAAGTTTTTCCGAAAAAATATTCTGTATGACGGCGGTGTATAGAAGGCTGCAGTCTCCAAAAGCATTATACGGAGAATTTATTTAAATCAATAGAAAGGTTTTCTGTTTTGTAGTGCAGTATGCGCTTAGTTGTTTTCAGCAACCTTGCTGCAGCTGCGACATTTCCATTTGTTTTTTTCAATGCTTCGACAATAATTTCTTTTTCAAAGCCTTTAACAATTGTTTTAAAATCAAGATTTTTATCTTCAATATTTGATGTCCGGCTTTCCTGTGCTGTCTGTAGAGAAGGCGGCAGATTGTATGCGTTAATAACGTTATTTGCGGTCATAAGCACTGCACTTTCAATACAGTTTTCGAGTTCTCTTACATTCCCCGGCCAGTGATAAGTCATAAGCATATTAATCGCAGGTGTTGAAATGCGTCTGATATTTTTATTATATTGTTTACTGTATTTATTGAGAAAATGATTTGCCAAAAGGATTATATCAGATTTTCTTTGTCTCAAAGGCGGCACGTTTATTGGAAAGACATTAAGTCTGTAGTATAAATCTTCTCTGAACTTTTCATCCTTAAGGGCCTGTTCAAGGTTAGTGCTTGTCGCTGCTATAATTCTAACATTTGCTTTGAGGGAAGTGTTTCCGCCGACTCTTTCAAATGTTCTTTCCTGGAGGACTCTCAGAAGTTTGACCTGAACTGGAATTGAGATATCGCCTATCTCATCCAGAAAGATAGTTCCTCCTTCAGCTAGTTCGAACCTCCCTTTTCTGCGGGTTTCTGCTCCTGTAAATGCTCCTCTCTCATGACCGAAGAGTTCTGTTTCAATCAGGCTTTCGGGCAGAGCGGCACAGTTCACTGCTATGAACGGTTTATTTGTCCGGGGGCTGCAGTAGTGTATTGCTTTTGCAACAAGTTCTTTACCGGTACCTGATTCGCCTCTGATAAGTACAGTTGCAAGGCTGTTCGCAACCTGGGCAATCATTGCGTAAACAAATCGCATATTATTGCAGTTTCCAATAATATTGTCAGGGTGATACTTTACACCGAGTTCATTTTTCAGTCTCAGGTTTTCTGATTTGAGCTGTTCTTTTTCCTTTATTTCATTTCTGAGTTTTGCCACTCCGTCGGCAATAATATTTCCAACAGTTTCAAGAAGGCGTTTTGTGTTATCAAGATTCAAGTCGTTTTTTTGAAATATATCAACACTCAGTGTTCCTACTGTTTTATTGCTGTGTTTTATCGGTATACAGATAAACGCGGTTTTCTGTGTATTATCGGCCTTATTAAGAATATGAATAAAATTAGTTTCTTTAGAAATATCAGGAATAATAACAGGCCTGCCGTTTTTACCTACTTTTCCGGTAATACCTTCACCTAAGCTGTACTCTCCGCTTTCTTTTTCAGAAACTGTAAGTCCTTTTGAAGCTTCGATTGTGAGTTTATTCTTTCTTTTTAATGTAAGGACACAGCGTTGGAGTTCCAGGTCTGTCTGAAGAACTTTTAATATATTTTTGAGAAGTGTACTGATGTCTGATTTATTGTTAAGAACTGTATGGCTTACATGATAGATTATGTCAAGTTCGGATTTTTTTCTGCTGCTGTACATAATTTTAACAGTTTTAAATAGTTGACGGGGTATCCTGTCTGGAACAGTACACTTCTTTTGAAAGTTTTCTAAATGTTTCTGTGGTAAGCTGTTCGGCTCTGCTGTTGAAGTCTAAATTATATTTTTTAAACATCTTTTCAAAATCTGCTTCAGGAAAAAACGAACTGAGATTATTTATGACCTTTTTTCTTCTGTGAGAAAAGGCGGAATGCACTATGCGGTCGATATTTAATATTTCATTTTTGGATGGAAGCTCATCTTTTTTTATAAATTTTACAATAGCAGAAGTAATATCGGGCTTAGGGAAAAAAACATCCGGAGATACGGTTCTCACAATTTCAATATTGTAAATGCTCTGGAGTTTTACGGTTATAGCTCCGTATTCTTTTGTACTGGGATTTGCTGTAAAACGTCCGGCTGATTCTTTCTGGAGCAGGAAAAGCATATTTTCCGGAGGGATTTCCATTTCCGCAAATTCAGCAAGGAGAGGGGTTGTAATTGAATATGGCAGATTAGCTAAAACTCTCCATTTTTTATCCGGTGTGCATAGTTTATTATAATCTACAGAAAGCGCATCCTTTTCTATTAAAGTAAAGTTTTCAGACTTAATATTTTTTTTTATATACTCTGCAAGTCTTGAGTCAAATTCAACAGCTATAGTTTCTTCTGCGTTTTCTATGATTTTTTTTGTCAGTACTCCGAGCCCGGGTCCCACTTCCAGAACATGGTCACCGGCTTTTATGTCCGCTGTTCGCACAATAAAATCCAGCAGATTTTCATCTATGAGAAAGTTTTGTCCAAGCCTTTTCGAAGGTGTTATTCCAAACTCGGATAATACTGAGATTATTTTATTTTTTTTCATTTTTTACAGGCAAATTACTTACAGGCTTATTTGTGATACCCGGTTTTACAGACGGTGATGGAGTTGTCGCATTCAGAGACTGAGTTTGAGATTCCACAATTGTATTTATAGCTTTTTCGGGAATCTTAATATTAATATCGAGTGTATTGCCTGATGGTGTAAGGTTAATATCTTCAGGATTAATTCCTGAATCAGGGTTCATGGCGAATATACCGAGGAACATCTGAATTGGAAGCATTGCCTTTTTTACGTCACTCGGCGTGGCACAGTTTAATAAACCTTTCAGGATAAGGGATTTATTCTTATAGTTGAAGGAAAGGATACCATTTTTAATGTGTGGAACTTTAGACTTTTTATTGAAATCTTTATTAAAGCTGTCAGGAACAATAACCGCCATCCAAACCATATCTTTTTGGTATTTACTGCCCATAAGAGATACCATTTGTGTATCAGCAATAACAGAAACAGATTTTTCACCGTTGTTTTCGGCGCATTCTTTAATATAGTCTTTTGTGCCTACAGCTATTGTATGACTGTCTATACCGGTGCAGTAAATAGGATGGTTATTAAAGTTCTGTTCTTCAGTATTAATGTATTCATATATGTTTTTGCCGTTTACCTCAGTTGTTGATATTTTAATACCGGGTTTACCGGCGGTTTTACTTTCAGTATATTGTTTTACATCCTTGACAAAATTTTTCAGGTCGCATTTATTTTCTGTCTGGAGTATTGCGATAAAAGAAGGGGATTTAACTTTGGTGTTTTTGATGATCATGCCGTAAGTTATATCGTTTATATTGTCTGCACTCATTCCTGAGGATTTTAAAAACTTATAAATCTGCTGCTGCTGAGATTCGCTGATGGCTTTATTTACACTTTGTATGGTTTTAATTTCTTTCAGGTTGATATTTCCAACAAGGTTGCAGGATTTTGGAATGTAATTAAATGCTTTTGGCATTGAAGCGGCGGTCAGGGTGAAAGCAGAACCGGTTAAAGCAGTAAAAACTGCAGAGATCAGTATTTTGTTAAAAATAGTTTTCATTATTATATGATACCTTTACTGTTACAATTTAGTTATGTTTAGAAAGAATTAGTCTGGAGAAGGACAAGCGTGCAGGCATTTACTGTTTTGATACCCGCCGTACGGCATTCATTTTCAAGTCCGGGGTTTTCCGCACCCGGATTGAAAATAATTCTAATAGGGTCTGTTTTTAAAATATCAGACTTTAAATTGTCTGAAATTTTTGCTCCGACATATAAACTTATCGTGTGAATATCTTCATTGATTTCCGTTAAAGATTTAAAGGTTTTATGGCCTGCCACCTCTTTCCCGGAGGGGTGCACAGGAAATACATTATAACCATTTTCGGACAGACGCTCTACAGCCATATAAGAATATCTGTCAGGTTTTGCCGAAGCTCCTAAAACAATAATATTATTTTTATTTTCTGTCATAATTATAAACTGACTTATAAAATGTTTAACCGCTTATAATGCAGAATTTATAGCGTTGGTTAAAGTTTTTTTATCCTGCATACCGATAAATTGTTCTACAGTCTGACCGTCCTTAATTAAAAATAAAGCCGGTATATTTCTAATGCCGAACTGCTGTGCTAATTGCGGGCAGTCGTCAACATTCACTTTAGCTATTTTAGCTTTATCTCCGATTTCAGCAGCCACCTGGTCAAGTACCGGGGTAAGCATTTTGCATGGTCCGCACCACGGAGCCCAGAAATCTACAAGAGTTACTCCGCTGGAAGTCTGAGATTCAAAATTTTCCTGATTTAATTCAATTGCATTTGACATAATTTTCACCTCTTTCTGTTAATTAATAGTATAATTAATATTAGTGTATTTTTGAAAATTTAAAGAATACGATTCAAAATAATACAATATGATTTAATTTCGAGTCATTTACCTGAATCACGGATCCACGATTTAGCGAAAAGATAATAAATAATAACTTGCTGTTCCTTCTATGAGGCTGTAAATTTAATTTTGATTTAAGAAAATGTATAAAACTGCCGGCTGCATTTACTATTGTGCGGTCTGATCTCAATTCTATAAACAATGAACGGAAGTTGATTATCAGCAATATGTGTAAAGTTTTAAAAGAAAAATTTATAAATTTCTTCGGCAGTGTACCTTATATAACAGCGGCAGCTCCCGGGAGGCTTGAAATACTCGGAAATCATACAGATTATAATGAAGGGTATGTTCTCAGTGCTGCTACAGACCTGGAGACTCTGGTTGCGGTAATGCCGGTTGAGGGGAATGTCTGCAGGCTGCACAGTTTTGACAGTAATTCAACTGCAGAATTTGATTTGAATACACTGGAAAAACCGAAACCCGGATGCTGGAGCAGTTATATTAAGGGTGTAGTATATGAACTCAGTAAAATAGATAATACAAAGATTCACGCTTTTAATGCAGGTGTTATAAGCAGTATACCGCTCTCGGCAGGTATGAGCAGTTCAGCTGCATTGGAGATTTCAGCAGGTTATGCACTGGGAGAAATGTTCGGAATAGATATAACTAAAGAAGCCTGGGCAAAACTGGGACAGCGCGTAGAAAATAATTATATGGGGTTGAACAGTGGACTACTGGATCAGTTCAGTTCGGTTTTCGGTGAAAAGAATAAATTGATATTCAGCGATTTCAGAGATGTTAAAGTAGTGAAAAAAATAAAAATCCCTGAGGATTATGTGTTTGTTGTTGCCAATACAACGGTGAAACACAACCTGGTTGATTCTGATTACAATGACAGAAGGCAAAGCTGCGAGGCGGCCGTTGCCGGTATAAGTAAAAAATACTCTGAAGTACAAGCACTGAGGGATGTATCCACCAGTATGCTGAAAAACTGCAGAGAAATTTTAAACGTAATGGACTACCGAAAGGCTATGCATGTTGTAGGAGAAAATGAACGCGTTCTCAAAGGTATAGAATATCTTGAAAAAAATAAAATTAATGAGTTTGGACAGTTAATGTATGAATCGCATCAAAGTTCAATCGATAATTTTGAGAACAGCTGTTCTGAACTCGACTATTATATTGAACTTTCAAAAACTGTTCCCGGCTGTATCGGTGCAAGGCTAAGCGGCGGCGGTTTCGGTGGAATTTCAATACATCTTGTAAAAAAAGCGCAGGCCGAACTGTATTCAAAACGTCTGCTCGCCGGATTTAAACTCTATACCGGAAAAGATAAAGCGACAGCACTGATATGTGAACCCGGAAAAGGAGCGGAAAAAATTGCTGACGGTTGACGAAGACATTCGGTGAGGGTGTTCAGTTTACGCCTGCAACTACTACGGGTTTAGTATGGTGAGAGTGCAGCCGGTGCCTATTATCTTAATCCCGGATTTTAATGCAGTATTATCGAATTTTTCAGGAAACACAGAAGATGCCCGGAATAATGGCATTTTAGTTAACTGAAGAATTGTAAAACAGGAGACACCAAAAGGCAATTATGAGTTATTTTGAAGGAAGAAATAAGTTACTGTCAGCTTCTGATGTGGATATTTTAAAAAATTGCAGAGTCGACTGGTATCAGTCCCGCGGTCCCGGGGGGCAGAAAAAGAACAGGAAGTTTTCAGCTGTCAGGGTACATCATATCCCCACAGGTGTAACTGTTGAGGAAACCGGGGGGCGGAGCCAGAATCTGAATAAGCATAATGCAATAAAAAAACTCAAGCTTAAAATAGCTGTAAAAACAGAGGATGAAGAAATAGATTTTTTCAGACCTGACTGCAGTGTAAAGAATGATAAGTTCCCTTTATGTGCAGCTAAAGTATTTGACCACTTAAAACGGAACGTTTTCTCAATCAGGGCTACTGCCGACAGCCTTGATATATCGACATCAAAGCTTATTAAGTTTTTGTGCCGGGATCTGTTTCTATGGAGAGAAATAAACGATTTAAGAGAAAGAAAAGGGATGAAAAGACTTAAGCTGATGAACTGACATGAAAATTTGATTAATGTCTGATTTTTTAAGGCTTTTCTTAACACTTTAAACCCAAACTAAATACTGCATTCAACTATACACACTACGATTGATTTTTATTCATCCATCACATCATTAGATATGACTTGTGCTGTATAGCTCAGTCAATATCCTTTATTATTTTTTTAGAGAGTGAATTTATCTCCAGAACTGTATATTTGCTGCCGTCAGGAAGAATAACCTTATCATTTGTTTTTTTTCCAACAAGGGCCTTACCTAAACCTGTATCGTATGAAACGTAATTTTTTGAAGGATCGCTGTCCCATGCGCCGAGGATATGGTAAGTTTCTTTTTCCCCTTTTTCGGATTCAAGGACTACTGAACATCCTGCAACAATTCTATTGTTAACCTTAATATTGGAGAAATCAGTTGGTACAGTAGTCATTATTCCGTATTCGAGGTCTACTCTCCGTTCATTCAGATATTTTTGCCTCTCCTTTGCTGCCGCATATTCAGCATTCTCTCTTAAATCACCATGTTCTCTCGCGGTTGCGATGGCTTTTGTATTTTCCGGGACAAGAACATTAATGATTTCATCAAGTTCAGAAAGTCTGGCATTATATGATTTTTTTGAGGTGATATGTTGTTCGGTATTGTCCGTTTCTTCAATATCTTCAGTATTTTGAGATGATAAAAGGTCTTTTGCTTTGCCGGTGTTGAAAAGACTTTTCATAGTAGTGAACTGCCGGGAAAGTTTAACGATAATGCTTTGTTTTTCATTTTTTGAGAAAGTCGAAAGGTTGTTAAGCCTTTCCAGAAAATCTACAATATGCGATTCGCTGTTTTTGTCTTTAATCAATGACATCTGAAAGTTTGTATTTTCGAGAATAAGCTTTTTCAGTTCTTTTTTGGCGGTATTCCAGACAGCACCCTGTTTCTTTCTGCCTAAGGCGGCAAAAAGGTTAACTGTATTGATTTTCTCAGTTACAGAATCCGGGAGAGTTGCTTTATTTTTCCAAATCCACAGTAATGCTTCCGGGCTGCTGATACGTTTTGAAGATTCTATAATGCCGGTAAATTTATTTTTTTCGACTTTGGAAATTATAGTAGGCCAGGCTCTCCATGGCAGTATTGTACAAAGTTCTATAAGATAGTCTTCGCCTTTTGCAGTTTTAGTAAATTCAGCCCAGGCGTTAAGGGTTTGTATTTTCATTTGAGTCCAGACTTTAATTCCGGGTATATCTGATGTGGTATTATTTTCAGGCCACAACATTTCAAGGACTCTTTTGTTTTCCGGAATAATTTTTCCAAGTTGGTCCTGTGTTAAAATTTTTCGCAGAAGACAGACTGTTTCAGCCCATAATAAATAATCACTGTAAGGGCTTTTCGGTTTAACTTGTTCAAGTACAATTTTTATTTTATCCAGTTCCGACTCTGTAATACTCTGTATTTCTTTATTTTGCATAAGGACCTGTTTAAGTTCCCTTATGCTTCTCACTGATTGGATTTTCGGAATGGAGTTTCCGGCTGCTGCAGAACCTTTTTTCCAATCTTGAAATTCTTTTGGAGTCATTTTTTTAGGGATATAAATATAAAAAAGAGCATTTCTTATATCGTCGCTGCTTAATTGTGTAATACTGTTTTTTTCAAGAAGAGTGCGTGCATCATGAAAAGAAATTATATCTTTTTTGATTATAAGTCTGATAAGTTCTTCAGAATGGTTAAAAAGCAGCATCTGATTTAATGCAATTTTCAAATCAATTTCTGAACATTCTGTTTCCTGAAAGTTAGTTATTCTTATAGCTCCGGCAATCCAGTCAATTTTGCCGGTACGGCCCCAGGAATCAGAATTATCACTGAAATAAATTTTTGAGTCTTTCAATGATACAAGTTTTAAATAGTTTTTATAAATTTTGCATAAGGGGATATTGCTGTCTCTTACCCCCAGTGCTTTGATGGTGGTGGCTTTGTTGTATCCTTTCGGGAGTGATTTTTTTATGATTGAAGGTAAAGCGGAACGCAGCGCGGAAAATTCATTTTTGAAAAAACTTGTAACTTTCAGCAGAAACTCTGTTTTATTTTGTGAATTATCCGGTTCAATTTGCCAGCTTTCAATTATAAATCCTAATGCATCGCAGATGTTCTGCGGAATTGGTGTAGGGACTGTGTCAAAAAGCTTAATTATTTCATCATATAATTCATTGTTTTCGGAACTGGCGGTTTCTAACAGTAATTCTTCAATTTTATTTACAGAACTCATATTATCTCTTTCATGTTATATTTATTAATTTGATTTGCAGTTTAAGTAATCTAATACAAAAGTATATATTTTCTATTCAACAATTTTATAATAAGGTTATTTAGGTTTATGAAAAGAGCTATATGTATTTTTTGCGGTTCGAGTTTCGGAAATAGGAATGAATATGTAAATGCTGCTGAACAGCTTGCGGATGAATTCATAAAAAGAAACATTAAGTTAATCTACGGAGGTGCGAAAGTCGGTTTAATGGGAGTACTGGCCGACAGAATATTAAAACAGGGCGGTGAGGTGACAGGTATTATCCCCCGTTCTCTTCTGGATAAAGAAGTTGCGCATAAAAACCTGACCGAGCTGAAGATCGTTGAAGATATGCATCAGAGAAAGTATCTGATGCATGAAATGTCCGATGCATTCATTGCTATGCCGGGCGGCTTCGGTACATTGGATGAGATTTTTGAAGCTATAACCTGGGGGCAGCTGGAAATACATAAAAAACCCTGTGCATTTTATAATATCTGTAATTACTATGAACAGCTTATTAAGTTTATAGACTATACTTCCGAAGAAGGCTTTGTCAGCAGGGAATATATTGAGATGATTATTAATGAAGATAACCCGCAGAAACTTCTCGACAGAATATACAGTTATAAACATCCTGTATACGACAAAGCTGAAGAGGCTAAAAAACAGTTAAGATGAACTTGAAAAATATCAAAAAAGATAAATATCTAAAAAAAAATGATGCTTATATACGGAAAGTATATCCGGCAATAAAAAACAATCGATTTATATATGCAATTGTTATACCTGTGTACAATGAACTTGATTATTTTTTTAAGACGTTGGACAGCATACAGAGGAACGACAGAAAATTGCTGAAAAAAACCTTAATTATGCCGGTTATTAATAATCCTGAATGTATAGACAGAAATTCAGTCGAATATATTAATAATCAAAGGCTGATAGTTTTGTTAAAAGAATATATACATAATTCGAAGCTTAATTTGTATTTTATAGACTGTTCAAGCACAAACCAGGGATTGAAGGCCAGGGGAGGTGTAGGAGCAGCAAGAAAAACAGGTATGGATACTGCTTTGAAGTTTCTGGTCTGGGAAAATACGCCTGTAATCTGCAGCCTTGATGCAGATACTTTAGTAAAAGAAGATTATTTGGCGGAAATAGATGATTTCTTTAAAAAAAACACAAAGATAAACTGTGCAACTGTTGCATTCAGGCATTTAAGAGACGGAACAGAAGAAGAGTGCAGGGCGATTAAAGCATATGAAATATTTTTGGACTATTATGTGGAAATGCTTAAAAAAGCAAATTCTCCTTATGCATATCATGCTGTAGGTTCAACGATAGTTTTTAAAGCAGCTGCATATATAAAGTGCGGCGGAATGAAAATTAATACTGCCGGAGAAGATTTTTACTTTCTTCAGGGAATGAGAAAGCTCGGGGAGATAGGACAAATAACAGGTACTGAAGTTTATCAGTCTTCAAGAGTATCCGACAGGGTTCCGTTCGGAACCGGCAAGGCTGTCGGAGACGCAGTAGACGGAAAGCAGACGTTGTTATATAATCCTGAAATTTTTATTTTGCTTAAAGACTTTCTTGAACAGGTAAAGAGCTGGATTACCGAAGATGATTTCAGAGATTATACAAAGCTCGAACAAAAAATCAGCACTGAAACTGCAGCTTTTTTAAGGGAATACGATTTCAAAAATGTCTGGCTGAAAATAGTAAAAAACAGCTTCGGAATAAATTCAATAAATTCAAAAAACAATCCTGGAAATAAACTGTTACAGTGTTTTAATATATGGTTCGATGCGTTCAAAACTCTGAAGTTTGTGCATTTTATGGAAAATAATTACCCGGGAAAATTTTACAGAATTCATATTAATGATAAAGGATCTGCTGCAAGATGGAATATTCAAAATATATTATCGGAATAGATTTAGGCACTACAAACAGTGCGGTTACATATGTAGATTTAGAGGAGCGAAATCGGGAAGCTAAAGTTTTTAAGGTACCTCAGCTGTGTGAACCCGGGGAAGTTGATACAAATGAACTTCTTCCTTCATTCTGTTTTTTCCCGGACAGAAAGATTATACCTGAAAAGATCACGGAGTTGCAATGGAAACCAAAACTGGAATATACAGTAGGTATCTATGCCAGAAAACATGGCTCTGCAATGCCGAACAGATTTATTTCTTCTGTAAAATCATGGCTGTGTCATGCCGGAGTTGACAGGAAAAAACCTATCCTGCCCTGGGGGAGCAATATACCTGAACTCCAGAAATCACCCATTGAAATTACATCGTACTACCTGGCGCATATAAAAAATGCATGGGATTACAAGTTCTCAAAAATTAAAGATATATATGGCAATAAAAGCTTTTTTGCAAACCAGCAGGTTATAATAACTGTGCCCGCAAGTTTTGATGAAACGGCAAGAGAGCTGACTATTGAAGCTGCTGAAATAGCCGGATATAAAAATATAAAACTGCTTGAAGAACCGCTTGCGGCATTTTATTCCTGGCTCGATAAGGAAAACGAAAACTGGAAGGAATATATCAATCCCGGAGACCGTGTACTGGTTGTTGATGTCGGGGGCGGCACCTGCGACTTTTCCATTATTAAAATGGATGAGAAGGGCGTTCTTTCAAGAACTGCGGCAGGAAACCATCTCCTGCTCGGAGGAGATAATATAGATATTGCTGTTGCACGTAATATTGAAAAGAAATGGAATAAAAAGCTTTCACACGGTGAATGGCTTATTCTGTGTCAGAATGCCAGAGAAGCAAAAGAAAAACTTTTAAGCCGTGATATTGATTCTGTTGAAGTCGTTCTTCTGTCGCAGGGCAGCTCTGTGATCGGAGGAAGCCGTAAAGCCGTTGTCAGGAAAAATGATCTAATAAACCTCCTTAATGAAGGGTTTATTCCGGAAATAGATATAAAATCCAATGCGCCTGCACAGAAAAAAGGACTGCAGACAATGGGCCTCCCTTATGCTTCTGATGCTGCAATTACAAAGCATCTGCTACAGTTCCTGAGATACTCTCATCAGATATCTGAAAAAATCGGTTCCCGCAGTGACAGTGATAGAGAAGGCGTTTTGTTTCCGGAAAAAATTCTTTTTAACGGCGGAACAATGGTCCCTGCACTGATGAGGGATAGAATAATCAATATAGTTAATTCGTGGTTTCCCGACAAGAAAATTACCGAACTTCATTCCAGAAATTTAAGCCTTGCAGTTTCATACGGTGCGTCTTATTACGGAAGGACCAGACTTGGTGACGGGATAAAAGTCAAGAGCGGTACTGCATTGTCTTATTATCTCCAGATTGATGAGCGTAAAGGTAAAGAGAAACTGATATGCATAATGCCGCGCGGCATAGAAGAAAATATTGATCAGAATTCGGAAAAGGTTTTTAAACTGATGGCAAATAAAAAAGTTAGATTTCCATTGTACAGCAGTGCGACAAGAATTGGTGACAGAAGCGGGGACATAATACCTTTTGATAGTGAAATAACATTTGTTTCATCAATGAATACGGTACTGAAATACGGCAGACAGAACAGTGGAAAAGAAGTGAAAGCATCAATACATTCACTGCTTACAGAAACAGGTGTTTTAAAAGTATATTTGAAATCACTTCAAAGCACTCACAGTTGGCCGCTTAATTTTGATACACGGCTTATAGGAGAAAGTCTTAACGACAAAAAAGTAAATAATGAAATTGTCATTGACCAGGGGAAGATAGATACGGCTTGTAAAAAAATTAAAATATATTTTGATTCATCGAATAATTCTGAAAATATTGTTAAGCAAATTGAAAGTACTGTTGAATTAAAGAAAAAGGAATGGCCGCTGCAGTGTCTGAGAAAATTTGCAGATGCTCTTATTACAGTGCCTTATGAAACATTAAGGCTGCCTGCGAAAGAGGCTAAATGGCTTAATTTAACCGGATATTGTCTTAGACCCGGTTTCGGTGATCCGGAAGACGGATTAAGACTGAAAAAGATCTGGGGACTCTGGTATAAAAAAATGAACAACCCCAAAAATGCTGCCGTTGTTTCTGAATGGTGGATATTCTGGAGGCGTGTAGTCTCCGGACTCAATAACGGACATCATAGAACGATTTCCCAGGAACTGGTAAAAAAATTATGCCCAAAGGGTAAATTTATGAAAAATATAAAGATCGGCACTCAGGCCAAGGCTGAAATGTGGAGATGTCTCGGGGCTGTTGAACTGATTTTACCTCAAAAGAAGCAGGAAATCGCTAAAGCTCTGCTTGAACACGTAAATAAACTTGAGAGCTACGAATACTGGGTGCTTGCCAGGCTGGGGAACAGGCGGCTTTTCCACGCACCGGTTAACAATATTGTACCCTCGGAGAATGTTCAAAAATGGCTTGATAAAATACTGAACTCAAAGCATTCCCCTAAAACTTTGAATGAGAAACTGTTTGCAGTTTCATGTATGGCCCGACTGACTGACAACAGAGCTGTTAATGTTGATGAGGAGCATCTCAATGCGGTTTTAGACTACCTGAAAAAACATAAGGCATCGGTTAACTGGATAGAGCATTTGAAAGCTGTTAGAAAAGATTCTGTCTCTGAACAGGGTAGAATTGCAGGGGATTCTATTCCGCTTGGCTTAACACTTGAAGAAAAATAAAGGTTTCCGTGTGTTAAGAAAAAAGGTTTTTTTATTGGTATTTCTTGTCAACCGTATATAAAAAAAAACAATATTGAAGGTATTCTTCCTTGTAATTTATACAAACTGTATTAAATTCAATACTCTTATATTTAAGCCTATTTTATTAGTATATTAAAATTACAAACATACAGAAAATTGGAGCTGAAAAATGAAAGATAAAATACATCCGAAATATCGCGATTCCAAAGTAGTATGCGCCTGTGGCAAAGTTTGGGAAACAAGAGCAACCGTTAAAGAAATTAAGGTTGGAATATGCGCGAGCTGCCATCCTTTCTATACCGGTTCTCAGAAACTTGTTGATACTGCCGGACGTGTAGACAAGTTCCGCAGACGCTACGGAATGAAAAATAATTAGATTCCAATCTTTAAAAAAATCAATAATTTATAAAGAATTTAAAAGTCATAAACCTCCCCGAAAATGACTATACGGAAGGGCTGTCCCCAGTAGGGCTGTCCTTTCGTCTTTTTTTGTGAAAAATCATATATCATTTAACGGATAAACAAACCAAAACGTTTTGGGTATATTTTGGGGAAATTAGTAAATGAGTAAAGACAAAGTTAGAGGATTTTCGTTATTAGGCAGGGTGCTTTTTTTATCTTATATTACATCCTTTTTTGCCGGTTACGCTTTTCCTCTGGCCGGAATATTATCGCCTCAAATAGCTGCAGCTCTGAATGTGGATGTTTCTCATATAGTATTTGTTGATGCGTTTTTTCTAATCGGGCTCACTTCAGGGAGTATTCTTAGCGGAAAGATCATTGTACGTTGTGGAAGCGTTAAAACAATTGTTTCGGCTACGATCACACTTTTTTTCGTAAATATTGGTTTTTCACTTCAATATTTAATTTTCATATATGCCTTTTTAGTTTTTATGAACGGTATTGCAATGGGGGTTCTCATAGCTGCTGTAAATTATTTTATAATCTTATACTTTTCCGGAGTTAATAATAACCAGTCCGATTCTAAATTAAATATAATGCAGTTTTTTGTCGGCTTCGGATGCTTTATCGGGGCGGGAACTGCAGGTTTAATCGTAGTTAACCTATCCTGGAGATGCGTATTTGGTATTGTTGCAGTTTTATATTTATTTATACTTATCTGTTTCAAGCTTGTAAAAGTACCTTCTTCTTCCGGAAACTTAACTGAGGAGACTGAAAATAGAAACGTCAGCAGTGAAAAAAGAATTCCTTTGTACATACTGATGATAGGGATAGCAATGATAGCTTATGTTTATACTGAGTATGTTATCTCGTATTGGTTTTCACCGTATTTACAGCAGGAAAGGGGATTTTGCATTGAAAAGGTCGGTTATGCTATAAGTGTTTTCTGGATCACACTTGCTTTCGGGCGTTTATTTCTGGGTAAATTTGTTATTCCTAAGGTATCTGATTTTTATTTTATTATTCTTTTGGCCTTTATAACAGTTTTAGGTTTTGTAATTTTTATAAATTCCTACAGCTTACTTATGATTTTTGTTTCGATAATAATTCTCGGCATCGGGTGTTCTGCTATATTCCCAACACTTCTTGCATACGGAATGAAATTATCCGACGGAATATCCGCCTATATTTTATCATTTCTTGTTATGTGCGGGTTTCTCGGAGGTTTTTTGTCATTGATCTGTTCAGCATTCCTGGGAGCAAATTTTCCTAAAGCAGTACCTGTTTTAACCGGACCGCTCTGGACGGGGCTGATAATACTGTTTTTGTTTTTGGGATCTATACTGAAGGATAAATCTAAGAATTGATCTCCTGTTCATTTATTATTGAATATGCTTTTGGAATTAAATATTTAATAACTGCAGCTACTGGAACAGCAAAAATAAGCCCTGTGATTCCCGCCAGGATACCTCCCAGAAGTACTACAATAATTGTTTCAAATTCGTTCAACCCTAAAGCACCGCCAACTATTGACGGATAAAGAAAAAGCTGTTCACAGGCACCGTTCATGAAAATATAAAGAGAGAGTATAATGAGTATCTGGATGATAGAACCTGGACCGAAGACAAGGCATACTGAAATAGTTAATAAGAAACTTAAAACAGGCCCTATGTAGGGAAGAAGGATTGTTAATCCGGCAATTATCCCTACACCTACAGCGTATGGCACTCCGGCAAGAAGAAAAGTAGTTACATAAAAAATAGTTTCTATTATTATAATTGAAAGATAGCCTCTTATCCATGCTTTGAGTTTGGATAAAATATCATCGATGATAGTAACAGCCCCTTTAATTGTTTCTTTCTTAATATTCGGAAACCAGCCGCTGTATACAATTCCCCTGACTATATACTGTCCGGTTGTCAGCCTGTCATTAATCCTGTGGGCCAGTTTTGCCATTTGACTAAGGAAGAATGCAAAAAAGAAAAAGGTAAAAACAAGGTTCATAAGGAAAGAAAAAATGCTGCCTAATGCTCCAGTCGTAAAAGAAAATATACCTCCGGATTTTTTCAGGAAGAAAGCCGGCAGGCCACCGGCATCTTCCGATTCTCTTATTGAAGAAGTAAGGTATTTTTTTATTACCTGAAAAGTTTGTGATTCTTCTATTGCCGGCCTTACTGAATCCAGTTTATAAAGGATGGCATTAACCAGTTCCCTGAGATTGAACCCCTCTTGACTCTCTTGTGCTGAACCTACTGCATTTTTTTTATTGTTTTTCGGTAAAGCTATGTTTTTTTCTTTGAAACCACTGTCTGTCACAATACGGCTATGGTACTCATCAGTGGTTTTGTTTACCCAGCTTGAAACTGAATTTGTTAATGAAGAAAAACAGGATGTTGAAATCCAGCTTATTGTACTGAGCACTAACAGAAGGAAAAGTATTACTGAAAAAACTGTAGTTGTGCAGGAAAGGTTAATATGCTTAAGCTCTTTATCCTTTTTAGTTAAAGTTTTCTCACCTTTTCTATTGTAAAGCAGCAACTTTATAATAGAAAAAGGGTAGGTGACAGGTAGGAAGATTATATGGATTACTTTAGATATAAAAAGAAAAAACCTGCTTTTAATTATTTTTCTTTTAATCCAGTCCTGGACAGGTAGGCAGAAGCAGGCAAGGATTAAACCGAAAATAACAGACTTTAAATAGGTTACGGCCAAAAAAAATATTGCTATTATACATAAAGCTAAAACTAAAACTGTAGCCGAATTTATTTTATTTTTTATTGCATCGATCATATTTTTATTTTCTTTAAATGGACATTGTATGAAAAGTATCATAAACAATGGAGCACTGTTATGGAAAAATTATTGCCTATATTAATCTAACGTGCAACTCGTATATCTTAAAATATATCAGTTATTAAGGGAAATAACAAATTGATATATTTTTAAGACGGTCTTTGTTGGTTCTTTTGAAATATTCATCTGCATATTATAAAAGCTCCGTTTCAGCTCTATTTTAAAGAGAAATATAAAATAAATGTTTGCAAACAATTTGAAAATTTTACTTGCACCATGATTAATAGATATTAATTTAATAGAAATAAAATTAAACTGTCGAGGTATATTATGAAGATATTTAACTTTGCTTCAGGACCGGCGATGATGCCTAAAACTGTGCTGAATAAAGTGAAGGATGAATTTACCGATTTCAATAATTACGGTGTTAGCATAATCGAAGTTTCCCATAGATCATATGAATTTAAAAAGATAATTGAACGTGCCGAAAGAAATATCAGAGATATAATGAAGATTGGTGATAATTATGCTGTGTGTTTTATTCAGGGCGGTGCGAGTCTTCAGCATGCAATGATTCCTATGAATTTAATGAAACCGGACGGATTCGCAGAATATGCGGATTCCGGTCACTGGTCAGGTGTGGTTATTAAAGAGGCTGAAAAATTCGGAAAGGTTGAAGTTATCGGTTCAAGCAAGAATACAAACTACGACAGAGTCCCGAATATTAGAAAATGGAAACCCGACAACAATTCTTCGTATCTTCATATTACAACAAATGATGCTACCCACGGGACACAGTATCATACTATACCTGAATTGGGCAACGGGGTACCGCTGATAGGTGATATGTCTGCCGATATTATGACAAGAGAAATTGATGTAAACCAGTTCGGGGTAATTTATGCTGCTACTTCACGAGTTATGGGGCCTACCGGCTTGACTATTGTTATAATCCGCAAAGACCTTGTGAGTCGGTCTGAAGGGAAAAATCTGCCTTTGATGCTTGATTATAAAACATATGTTGATGAGGGGTCTCTGCATAACACTCCTCCGACTTTTTCGATATACCTTTTAAAGCTTGTTACAGACTGGATTGTTGAAAAAGGCGGAATGCAGGAAATGGAGAAAATTAATTCTCTGAAGTCCAATGTACTCTATGAGAGAATAGATTCTACAGATTTTTATCAGACTTTAGTTGAACCTTCTCACAGATCAAGGGTCAATGTTGTGTTCAAAACTCCGAGTGCAGAGCTGGACAGAAAATTTTTGGATGAAGCCAAGAACTGCGGTTTGATTGGCCTCAGCGGGCACAGGTCTGTGAATAAACTAAGAGCGAGTATGTATAATGCCATGCCACTTGAAGGAGTCGAAGTTTTAATAGATTTTATGAATGATTTTGAGAAAAAGTATGGATAAAGCAAATAACAACTTCAAAGAAGCCCGTTTTTACCATTTACTACCGGATGGCAGTAAAAAAATAAAATGTGAATTGTGCCCTCAAAGCTGTGTGATCTCACCAGACAGCAGCGGATTCTGCAAAGTAAGGCATAATTTTTCAGGGAAACTGTACTCTCTTGTATACGGATACCCGACTGCTCTTCAAATAGATCCTATAGAAAAAAAACCTTTTGCCGAGTATTTAAACGGAACAACCACTTTTTCAATTGGAACTTACGGCTGCAATCTGGACTGCCAGTTTTGTCAGAATTATCATTTATCTTGCGGGAAACCTTCTTTGGACGTTTCCCGAAAAGATTTTATTTCTCCTGTCAGGATAGTCGATAATGCTGTTAAAAATAAATGCAGGTCAGTTGCATTTACATATAATGAACCTTCTATATGGGTTGAATATGCTGCTGATATTGCGCTTAGAGCCAGAGAGAATAATTTGTCTTCAGTTCTAATTTCAAACGGTTTTATCAATAGGGCAGCGGCAGAAGAGTTTTATCCGCTGATCGATGCTGCAAATATTGATATGAAAGGTTTTTCTGAAGAATTTTACAGCGACCTCACAAAAGGCAGGTTAAGTACTGTACTTGAATCAATAAAACTGTTATATTCTCTTAATAAACATATTGAAATAACTAATTTAGTGATCCCCGGTAAAAATGATTCAGATCAAATAATCAGAGGTTTTCTTGAATGGGTAGATGTAAATCTTGACAAAAATGTACCTCTTCATTTTTCAGCTTTTTTCCCTGCCTATAAACTTAAAAATGTTCCTCCGACTCCAGCAGCAAAGCTATATGAGATCAGAGATCACGCTATAAGTATGGGATTTACATCCGTATATTTGGGGAATGTTTAACCCGGGTTACTTGTTATGCCGCATGCAGTGCTCAAAAATAATATATCTATGTATTATGATATTTCTTATAAATCCGGGAACAGTGAATATTTATTTTTGATTCCGGGCCTTACAAGCAATTCCTTAGCTTTCTCCTACATTATCCCCAGGCTGTACAGGACTTTTAATGTAATTTCAGTTGATAACCGCGGAGTTGGCAGAACAATTTACGGTAAAATGAATTTTTCCATAGAGGATATGGCTGAAGATATAATAATGCTTATGGATTACCTGGAAATAGAAAGGGCTGATTTTCTTGGACATTCAATGGGCGGATACATTGCACAGGTTATAGCTGCATCATATCCGCATAGAATCAGAAAAATGGTTTTAAGCTGTTCATCGACAGGATTATCTGTTGCGGGAAAAAAGATTTTACAGAATTTATATAATGATAGAAGTTCCGGGAAAATTTCTTTCAGGGAATTCAACAGGATAATTTTAAAATATTTTACTTCGCCCCTGATTTATGAGGATGACTTTATGCGCGAAGCAATGCTCGATTTTATGGATAATAACCCCTACAAACAACTCATTGACGGCTTTAAAAGCCAGGTCGAAGCATGTAAAAACTTTAATATGGGCAATAAACTTGGCAGGATAAAAACCGAAACTCTTGTTATTACAGGGGAAATTGACTCTATTGCCACAATTGATGATGCGATAGAGCTTAACAGTGGTATTGAAGATTCTGCTTTGAAAGTATTAAAAGGTGCGGGGCACTTGCCTTATATAGAAAAAACCAGCGAATATGTTGACACAGTTCTTGAGTTTCTTAATTAAATATGTTAAATTATATTTTTTATATGCTAATTTAACTGAGTATATGAAATATCTGCTGCAGTAGGAACTTCAGTATAAAGTATTAAGCGTTGATCTTCGTTCGACGAATTTTAATCTTTTCTGAAACAAAACGGTAGGGCGCGATCTCCGACCGTGTGAGCCATAGCCCCGCTACTCCGGGGCGACGGCTTAGCGCGCCGCAATACAGCATTATTGTTAAATGTATAATAAGATTATACGATTTAATGCAATATTTTACCGTATAGTAATTTTTGTTTCAGGGGAGAAGATGGTTTACCCGAAATTGCTTTAATTTGAATAACAATATTTTTACTCATTGAGGATTTATATGTCATTCCCTCAGCTTTCTAAACATTTTGAAACAAAAATACCTTCTGCTGTAAGATTGGCGCAGTTGGAATATAATAAGAGGACTGATAACGTCGAAGCAGTAAATACAGCTATTGGAAATGTGGCTATGCCACTTCATCCTGCAATACAGAAAAGGATGTTTGCTTTGAGTTCAGTTGAGTGTCCATTTCATGCTGGGGTTGTTAAGTATACACCAACTGCCGGAGAAAAAGAAACCAATAATGCTTTCAAAAACGTTATAGCTGCCAGCGGCTTCAGCGCTGATAATTTATATTCGATGGTTACAGATGGAGCAAGTCAGGCGATAGAATTAATAATTACCGGCATATGCGGAGCTGCAGGATCCGATGAAAAACCACTTTTAGTTATTGATCCCGCATATACCAATTATATGGCTTTTGCGGAGAGGCTGGGACGAAAAGTTATTTCTGTTTCCCGGGAATTAAGCGAAAATGGTAAATTCTGTATGCCTTGCACAGAAAGCCTCGAGGAAAAAATAAAAAAATATAATCCCGGGGGGCTCGTTGTTATACCCTATGATAATCCGACCGGGAATTATTATGACAGGGATGTTATGCAGAGGCTTGCTCTGATTTGTGTGAGAAATAATATATGGATGATAAGCGACGAAGCATACAGGGAGCTGAATTACAACGATGTTGAACCTTCAAGTATTTGGGGGATAACAGATAAAGAGGTGCCCGGAATAGAAAATAGAAGAATCAGTATTGAAACAACTTCTAAAATATGGAATGGATGCGGATTAAGAATAGGAGCTATAATCACTGATAATAAAAAGTTTCATGAAAAGGCTGTGGCAGAATATACAGCTAATTTATGTTCAAATGCTATCGGACAATATATATTCGGTGCAATTGCTCATGAGAAAATACCGGATTTAAGAAAATGGTTCGAAACTCAGAGGCATTATTACAAATCTATGATGAATGAATTAAAATTTGAACTCGAAAATAGGCTGCCCGGAGTAATAGTATCTGCCCCTGATGCTGCAATTTATGCTGTTATTGATGTAAAAAATATTGCCCGGCCCGGATTTGATTCTTCTGACTTTGCTTTATATTGTGCCGGTGAAGGGGTGGTCAACATCAATAATGAACTCTATACCCTGCTATTGGCGCCAATGTCCGGTTTCTATTCTAACAAAGAAAATGGAAGTAATCCTGGTAAAACCCAGATGCGTATTGCATTTGTTGAAAAACCGGAAAAAATGATTCTTCTTCCACATTTATTTGTTGAGCTGTTCCATCAGTACGAAAACACAGGAATAAAGCTATAAAAAAACAATTTCAGTATTTTACTTATTAAAAAATAAGTTATAGTATCAACCTGTGGGTAAATTATAAGATTGTTATTTTTAATTTAGTTAAAGTTAATGTAAAACCTACAAACAAGAGTATTTACATGGTATTATCACACGAAGATATCAGCAAAAAAAAGAAAAAAACCGAAAACAACAACGGTAATTTTTACTTCGGTAATAATCCGACTCTCAATTCATACTTTCACCAAATTTCAAAATCTGAGCTTTTGACCCCTGAAGAAGAAGGTTATTTACTTAAAACATATTTTGAATATTCCGAACGTGTTAGAGATTATATGTATTCAGTTTTTTTTGTTGCTGACGAGCACATAAAACTGATCGAGGAGCTGGATAATGACAATAGTAATATTGATGAAGTTTTTGAAACAAGTATAAAAAACAGAAGCTCTGAAACAGTTAGCAGAATTTGTGCAGACCTGGTTGAGTGGAAAGAAGAAATAATTGAAGTTAAAAATAGATACCGCCAGGCTTTTCTTATAGGAAATTTGACGAATCTCCGGGAAATTCGGGAAGAACAGGTGCGGGTTTTGCATAAACACAGAGTACAGAGTGAGGTAATAGAAGAGTGGCTTCAGGACTGCAATGAATATATGAAGACTCTTATGAAAAAAGGGGATTATTATAAAAACGAATTAGATTATGAAAATAATATGCTTTCAAATATACTTGATGAAGACGCAGATTCTGTTTTTGAGTCGATCATCGATAAAACTTCTATGCCTGTTGTTGAATTCGAAAAGCTTATTGATGATACTAAAAAGCTGAAAGATAAAGCTGAACAATCCAGAAGCAGAATAGTCGAGTGCAATCTGAGAC
This sequence comes from Victivallales bacterium, assembly GCA_021733985.1. GTDB lineage: Bacteria > Verrucomicrobiota > Lentisphaeria > Victivallales > GWF2-38-69 > JAIPJT01. Next base: position 28,835 of record JAIPJT010000015.1, read on the forward strand.
TGGTAGTCAGCATTGCTAAAAAATTCAAAAACAGGGGAGTTCCATTTGTAGATCTGATACAGGAAGGCAATATCGGTCTAATGAAAGCAATTGACAAGTTTGACTGCAGTAAAGGTTTCAGATTCAGCACTTACGCTACCTGGTGGATAAAACTTTATATAAGAAGAGCAATCGAAAGACAGGGAAGAATAGTCAGAATTCCTACTCATATGCTTGAGACAATAAATAAAATGTTTGTTAAAGAACAGATTTTTATAAGAGAAAAAGGGAAAGAACCTGCTCCGGAGGAACTAGCTCTAATTCTTGAACTGCCTGTAGAAAGAGTCAGGGCACTAAAGAGAATGGCTATGCAGCCCTTATCACTACAGGCATCATTATCTTCAGAAGAAGAAGACAGCACCTCGCTTGAAGATGTTCTTGAAAGTTCTGTAAAAGATCCTTCCATGCAGGCTGTTCAAAAATCTTTTAAAGAAAAGTTTAAGCAGGTAATGGAAGACCTGATGGAACGGGAGAAGCTTATTCTTAAGATGAGATACGGCCTTTCAAACGAACGCCCCAAAACCCTCGAAGAAGTAGGAAAACATTTTGATCTTTCAAGAGAGCGTATAAGCCAGATTGTGCTTAAAGCTATTGAAAGACTTAAAAATATGGCTACAGAATCATAGAGTATTTATGCAATTCACACTGAATGTTTAGTTTTTTCTATGTAGGATTTAATAAGACCGGTTTTTAAATCATTTGTAGTAATATAAAAATCTTTGAATCCGAGGTTTTTGATAAGTTTAGAGATAGTATATATCCCTATATGTGTAAATTCAGCTCTGGTAGATTCAGTATCAAGCATTGACTGTCTGGCTGAGACTGTCATTTTTCCCATTTTTCTTGCCATGATTCTTGCAGTGTTTATATTGCTTTTTATATCATTGAGCGAAGCTCTATTGTACTGACCATCTTTAGATATTAAGCCTGCGTAGGTTGTTGCACAGCTTCCGGTGCAGATGATCAAAGGATCCCTGTTATTCAACCAGTTATTTATTGTGTTTACGGCGTCTTCGGAAGTTTTTTTAATAAATTTCCTTAAAGGACTGCGAACTTTGTTAAAGAAAGTATTTTTTAATTTAAAAATATGCGAAAGATATAGTGAACCTAAGTTTAAGCTGAATGCATCTATCATAACTTCTTTTGTACCGTAAATAATCTCTGCTGTATGTTCTCCGACCTCAATTACTATTATAGGTTGTTTTATGTTTAGAAAATCCTGAACCGCTCCCTTGTATATATAATTATTTTCTTCATGTGGGGTTAGTATATGGGGGAAAATATTAAATCTTGTGTGGCAGCCGCCCAGGAATTCTGACCTGTTGATAACCTTACTTAAAGAAGACGTAACAACAGCTATAATTTTATCATAATTATCAGCGTTGACGATATTTACCATTTCCTCACATATATCAATTGTTTTTTTTATTGACTCTTTAGGTAAAATATTGTATTTGTTAATACTGTCTACAAGTCGTGTTACAGCGCCGAACTCATTAATAATTTCAAGATTTCCCAAACCGTCTGAACAGGTTAGAAGCATTGAAACCGAATCAGGGCTGATGTCAAGTACAGCTATTTTTTGTTCTTTTTTCATAATAGGTATTTAAAAGTTTCTTTTTTAAAAATAGATTGTTTAAAAGATAGACATATTCATTACTTTTCTTACTTCTTCAAGTGTCCTTATTGCTTCTTCTCTTGCTTTTTCTATCCCACTTTTAAGTACTGTCTTTAAATAATCATAATCTTGGCCTAACTCAGTTCTTCGTTTTCTGATAGGCTTTAAATATTCATTAAGAGCTTCTGTCACAAATTTTTTGAGTGTACCGGCACCTTTGTCTCCTATCTCTTCCGCTATTTTCTCAGGAGTGCTATCTGTGCTTAATGCGGCAATACGTAATAAATTGGATATTTCCGGCCTGTTGTCCGGATCAAAAGTAATATTTCTTTCCGAATCGGTCTTTGCCTTTTTAATCAGTTTTGCAGTTTCATCTTCAGTAGCGGAAAGCATTACAGTATTGTTGCGGCTTTTGCTCATTTTCTCTGAACCGTCGAGGCCTAAAATTATAGGTGCATCACTTAGAAGTGCTGTGGGTTCCGGGAAAACTCTTTTTTTCTTAGCATATTTTTTATTAAACCTTTTAGCAATTGTGCGAGTAATTTCGAGATGAGGGAGCTGATCTTTACCGACAGGAACAACGTTACCCTTACAAAACAGAATGTCTGCAGCCTGGTGTATTGGGTATGTATATATTCCGGCATTAATAGTATTCATTCCGGAGGCTTTAATCTCATCCTTTACTGTAGGGTTTCTATTTAGCTCCGCATTAGTTACAAGGTTAAGGAAAGGCAGAAGTAACTGGTTCAGTTCAGGAATATAACTGTGAGGAAAAATATAAGTTCTGCTTTTTTCAGGTTCGATACCTACTGCAAGATAATCAAGAACTAATTCATATATAGTCTGGGATATTTTGTTGAAAGTTTCTCTGTCAGTTAATACCTGGTAGTCCGCAATTACTATAAAAGTTTCAATTCCCATGTTTTGAAGTTTTACCCTGTTTTGAAGAGACCCGAAAAGATGGCCGATATGAAGATTGCCTGTTGGCCTGTCGCCTGTCAGCAGCCTGTATTTCCCGGGATTAATTTTTAAATCTTCTTCAAGCTGACGGCTCCTTTTCAGAGAAGATTCAAAAGTACCGTAAACTGTATCATTATTTATGGTCATAACTGTAGTCCTTTAGTTATTTTGATAGTAACTTTATATATATTAATTCCAACAAAGAGACATTCAACAGTAAAAACCAAAATACTGTATAGCATTTTGGTTTGAAAACTCTTTTTATATAAGATATAATTTATTGAAAGCAAATGATAATTTATTATTTAAAAAAGTTTAATCATTAAAGAGGTGAACGGAATGTCAAAATCTAAAGAAAAAACTAATTCTGAAAGTAAGGACAAAGAAAATCTAAATAAAAAGGGGAAGCTCAAGAAAAAATATTACTACAAAGAGTTGAATAAACTGCAGATAGAGTTAGTTAAACTTCAAGAATGGATAAAAGATAAAGGACTGAAAGTAGTTGTTTTATTTGAGGGGAGGGATGCAGCCGGTAAGGGCGGCGTAATCAAAAGAATTACTGAAAGCCTAAACCCTCGTGTCTGCGGTGTTAAAGCTTTAGGTACTCCGACTGACAGAGAAAAAACACAGTGGTATTTCCAGCGTTATGTTCCGAATCTGCCTGCTGCCGGGGAAATGGTACTGTTTGATAGAAGCTGGTATAACAGAGCGGGAGTCGAACGTGTAATGGGATTTTGTAAAGAAGACCAGGTGCAGGAATTTTTTCGTACTGTCCCGGAATTTGAAAATATGTTAATCCGCTCAGGTATTATCCTAGTAAAATACTGGTTTTCTGTGAGTGATGAAGAGCAGGAGAGAAGATTTCGTTCGCGTATTGCGGATCCTACAAAAAGATGGAAGCTAAGCCCGATGGATTTAAAATCCCGTGATAAATGGGAAAGTTATTCGAAAGCAAAAGATGAAATGTTTTTGTATACTGACACAAAACAGTCACCCTGGTATGTTGTTAATGCAGACGACAAAAAGAAGGCCAGGCTGAACTGTATTCACCATTTACTAAGTATGATTGATTATGGCGACCTCACCCCTAAACCGTTTAAACTTCCTAAAAGGAAAGAGGCCAAAGGTTATGTAAGGCCTCCAATTACCGACCAGACTTTTGTGCCTGAGATTTATTAATTTCAAATCAATATTCGTCTTTTCCCTGATAAAGGGAAAAAGACTATTCTTTTTGTTTGAAGTTTGTCTGTTTCTTATAATATTGCTGATAAAAAGATACAGTCATTTTTTTAATAAGATCAGCAATTCCCGTTGATCTTAGTTCGACAAGTTTTATCCTATTTGAACCAAACTGGTAGGGCGAGATCTTTCGCTGCTATACTCGGAAATAGTTAAGACGAAAAACTGCCCGCCCTTTCGTAGCGCCTAAACGGTACGAAGCAGGGTGAGCCATAGCCCCGCCACTCCGGGGCGAAGGCTTAGCGCGCCGAAATACAGCATCGTTTATTAAATATGTTATATTTTCCATTTAAACAGTAAGTTTACACTGATATAATAATTCTTGTTTCAGGAAAGATGTTCCATGATGTCAAGCCTGACATAATGGAACATCTAATACGTTCTTCTCAAATATTCAAATAAAACAATAGCTGCAGAATTGGAAAGATTATAACTTCTGCAATGGTTGCCGTACATAGGGATTTTGTAAAGCCTGTCTTTAAAATCATTATAAAGTTTCTCGGTCAGACCGAATGTCTCGCTTCCGAATATTAAGTAAATTTTTTTATTTTGTTTGATTAAATTGGAAAAATCGCAGTCCCAGAAAACCTTTTCAGTTTTAGTTGAAAAAAAATATAGAGAATTTCGGTCTTTGTTGTTGGCAAAAGCTTTCCAGTTATCATGTATTTCAAGTTTAAGATACTGCCAGTAATCCATGCCGGCACGTTTTATGTATTTTTCATCTAAAGAAAAGCCGAGCGGTTTTATCAGGTGCAATCTTGTTTCAGTGTTAACACACAATCTGCCTATATTGCCGGTGTTCTGAGGTATCTGAGGGCTGAATAGTACTATTTCTGCATTGTTCATATAAAAATTCCATTTTTCAAGTGAGTATAATACAGTATAAGTTATTATAGTATTTGATTATATATTGTTTTTGCAGTTTAGTCAAATATTTTTTATATCCGGAATGACGAATTTATTGAAAGGACTTTTGATATGAAAAGTAATATTACACTTATTGGAATGCCCGGTGCAGGAAAGAGTACTGTAGGGATAGTATTGGCTAAATTAAATTCATGTGGTTTTATTGATACGGATATACTGATCCAGATAAACAGACAGAAACCACTTCAGGAAATTATTGATACTGCCGGTTATCTCAACTTAAGAACAATTGAAGAAGAAGAAGTATTGAAAATCAATGTTGAAAAGCATGTCATTGCGACAGGCGGAAGCGTAGTTTACAGTGAAAAGGCTATGAGGCACCTGAAGGCTGTATCCGATATAGTATTTCTTGAAGTAGATTTTGATATAATTAAAAAACGTTTATACAATATAGAAACTCGTGGTATTGCAAGGCCTGAAGAACAGACAATCGAAGAAGTTTTTACTGAAAGAGAAGCCCTTTATAAAAAGTACGCGGAACATACAGTGGAAACCTCGTTTTTAGACCAGGATGCTGCCGCAGAAGAAATAGTAAGAAAATTGAAAGAGCAGTAAATTTACTGCTCTTTTATTCCAATAACTTTTTTGTGCCAGTATGCTACCAGCGGGGAAGCTACAAATATCGATGAATATGTCCCGATAATTATACCGGCCAGCATTATCAGAGCAAAGTTGTTAATTGCCACTCCGCCGTAGAGAAAGAGTATCAGCACAACGAGGAAAGTAAGGAAAGATGTTATAACTGTTCTGCTCAATGTCTGATTGATACTTAAGTCAATGATCTCACGGTATTTCAAATCCTTGCGGAGATTAAGGTTTTCCCTTATCCTGTCAAAAACTATAATTGTGTCATTTACTGAATAGCCTACAACGGTCAGTATGGCCGCTATTACTGTAAGAGATATCTGTCTGTCACAGGCTATAAGTACTCCTGTACCGATAATTACATCGTGCAGGAGGGCTATTATTGAAGCAATTGCATAGGTAAGCTCGAATCTTAAGGAAACATAAATAATAATGCCAATAAAAGATATTATTATTGCAATCACAGCAGCCCAGGCAAACTGAGAACCGACCAGTCCGCCAATTATTGTCTCCTTGACACCATTAAAATGTGCTTTCGGAAACTTCTTATTTAGTAAAGTAGATATTTCGTCAAGTTTTGAGTTTCCAGCATCAGAGACCTTCTGTCCGCTGATTACAACCTCCAGTCTGTTGCCTTCTACAGGAGAGGATTTATAAGACGTCTTAGTTTGGTATCCGGCATTTTTCAGAGCTTCAGAAACTTTTCCCTGCGGTACAAAATTCTGATAATCAAATACAAGCTGAGAGCCCCCTGTAAAGTCCACGCTTAAAATTCTGTCGCCTATTACAATCCTTGTTCCTGCTATAATAAAAGTAGTAATTATTAAGAATAATGATAAAGCTATACAGTATTTCCAGAGTTTAAGAAAATGTAATTTTGAATTAGTAAGTAGATGCAGCATCTTAAGTTTTTTCATATTAAAAAATCTCAGAAAAATATCAAAAATCAGTCTTGTTACAAAAATTGCGGTAAACATACTGGAAACGATACCGATACTTAATGTGATTCCGAAACCTTTGACTGGTCCGGAGCCCTGCCAGTATAGAACGAGCGCAACAATCAAAGTTGTAATATTAGAGTCTAGGATCGTAGTAAATGCACGTTTATATCCGATATCTATTGCGTTAGGGAGTGTCTTGTTTGCCTGAAGTTCTTCTCTAATACGTTCATAAATAAGAACATTTGCATCAACTGCCATGCCGATAGTAAGAATAATACCTGCAATACCGGGAAGAGTTAAAGTTGCACCGAGTGATGCCATAGCGCCGACGACGAGCAGAACGTTTGCAACGAGAGCAATATTAGCGACGAGTCCGGCTTTAAGGTAATAGATAAGCATAAAAAAAGCTACTAGTACCAAGCCGACAATCCCTGCAATTTCTCCGCTTTTAACTGAAGCAGTCCCGAGTGTAGGTGCTGTGTCAAAAATTGAATCGATTTTGATTGTTGCCGGGAGATTCCCGCATGCCAGTGCTGTAGCTACATTACTGGCTTCTTCCTGTGAAAAGTCACCCGTTATACTGGCGTTTCCTCCATAAATAGGCTGCTGGATTGTCGGTGCTGAGTAAAGAGTACCGTCAAGCACAATTCCCAATCTGCGTCCTACATTTTTTTTCGTCACTTCACCAAATTTTTTTGCACCGTCAGAATTAAATTTGAGAGATATTTGACGCTGTCCGTAGCGATCCATTACTACATTGGCGTTTTTAATATCTGTTCCACCCATTTCCGGGTGGATCTTTACAAAACAGGTTTCAACAGTCCTCTTTCCCATTCTGCTTGTGCTGATCATCTGCATTCTTTCTACACCAACAGGCGGGACAAACTTATCCGGGTTTGATTTATATTCGGAAACAAGCTGTTGATTATCTTTTACTATAAGGCGGAACTGTAGCTTTGCAGACATCTGTATAAGCTTTTTGTATTCCTTTTTCTGAGCCTCCGTGGAGACAGGTATTTTCAGAGTAATTCTGTTAGATCCCTGAGCTGCGATTTCAGGCTCAACAAGTCCGGATTTATTTATCCTGTTACGCAGAATCTGCATAACCCTGTCTCTGAGTTTTGTTATAGGTACGGTATTCTCTTTATCCGGAATAACGCTAACGTCAAATTCAGTTCCTCCATTAAGGTCCAGTCCCAATTTAATAGAACTTGCAGATTTTGATCTGACAGTTCTTATGACGTCTTTATTTGTTATAGCATTAGGTATATCAGTATATTTGGAAAGATTAATATGTTTTTTTTCAGCGGCCAGTTCTATTGCTCTGCCGGGATAAAGGTTATCTTTTTCTTCCAGTTTTTTTGCTTCTTTTACAAGTTGAACTATTTCCGGGTTATTTTTCGTCAGTTTAAGAAGTGTATTATAATAGCTTTTCGGCTGCAGCGGAAACATAGAATATCCAAAAACAGCCAGTACAATTACTGTTATTATTATTCTTGCGATAACCGGTTTTTTCATTTATATCTTTCCAAAGTTTATTAGTTTTTAAATGTTTTTACTGAAAATAAATAGAAGGATCATATAGACCGAGAGATAAACAGCGGTCTATATGAAAAATTGAAGTTTAGTGTCAATTAAAACAATCTGCAGAAATTAATTTTATTCAGATTTTTTTTCTATAATACCGTTGACAGAACTTCTGCTTACTTCAATTACAACATTTTCAGCGATTTTAAGTTTTACAACTTTTTCTTCGAGTTTGGTTATTGTACCCATTACGCCGCCTGCAGTAATAACTTTATCGCCGGCTCTCATTGAATCAAGCATCTTTTGACGCTGTTGATTTTTTTTCCGTTGAGAGCGAAAGAGAAGGAAGTACATAACTACGATAATAAGGATGAAGGGGCCAAAACTGACTAAAAGGCCTTTAAGACCTCCCGCATTTTGTGAATTGGCTGCAATAAGTGAAGTAATTGAGTTCATATTTTATCTCCTGTTTAATAAATTGATATTTATTACAACCGATTTGGAAACCGGTTGTAATAGAATAATTATTTTTTTAACTGTTGTTTGTTTCTTCTTCTTTTGCTGTTTGTGAAAGTTTATCAAGATCGCTGCTGTTAAGTGCATCGCTGATACCGACCATTGTTTCGCCAGATTTAAGTGCCTGGCTGACTTCCTCTCCTACAGCTGTCAGATCTTCTTTTGAATATTCTTTCTTTGTTGCCTTGATGCTCAAACCAATTCGACGGTCTGCTTTGTCAATTTTGATCACGCGAGCTTCTACTTCATCGCCGACTTTGAGGACGTCTTTGACCTTTTCTATATGTTCATCACTAATTTGTGAAACATGAATTAGTCCGTCAATCTTATGACTTAATTCAATGAAAGCACCAAATGCTGTAATCTTTGAAACTTTACCATTGACTATATCACCGATTTTATAGAGCTTTTCAATATTTTCCCATGGGTCCTCTTCAAGTTGTTTCATTCCGAGGGAAATCCTCTGCTGATCGGGGTCTATTGCAAGAATAACAGTTTCTACTTCATCGCCGACTTTAAGAAGTTCTGCTGGATTATTTATTTTGCGTGTCCAGGACATATCGGAAACATGTATCATTCCATCTATATCATTTTCGATTTCAATAAAAGCACCGTAGCTTGTCATATTTCTGACTTTACCTTTAATTCTGCTTCCGACCGGATATTTTTTGGAAAGTACTTCCCATGGATTTTCTGTTGTCTGTCGCAATCCAAGAGAAATTTTCTTTGTTTCAGGCTGTATGTCCAGTATAACAGCTTCTACTTCCTCGCCGATATTCAGAAAATCGCTTGCTCTGCTAATACGTTTTGTCCAGGACATTTCAGAGACATGTATGAGTCCTTCTATACCCTGCTGTATTTCAATGAAGGCACCATAAGGCATAATATTGACAACTTTGCCTTTAATTTTGCTTCCGACAGGATGTTCTTTTGCAACAGTTTCCCAGGGGTTGGGTGTCTTCTGTTTATAACCAAGTGACACACGTTCTTTTTCATAATCAATATCAAGTATCATTACTTCTATTTCCTGGCCCACTTCAAGCATTTCAGAAGGATGAGTAATTCTGCCCCATGACATATCGGTAATATGGAGGAGTCCGTCTACGCCGCCGAGGTCAATGAATGCGCCAAAATCGGTAATATTTTTAACTGTCCCCTTATATATTTTACCTTTCTCCATTTCCTTGAGCATTTTTTCACGTTTATCTGCTCTTGAAGCTTCAAGTAGTTCTCTTCTCGACACAACAATATTTTTTCGTTCTTCATTGATCTTTACGATTTTTAATTCAAATTCCTGTCCCAGCAGTTCATCCATATTCTTGACAGGAGCAATATCGATCTGTGAGCCCGGAAGAAATGATTCCACACCTTCAACATCTACAATCAGTCCGCCTTTAACGCGGTGTTTAACAATACCTTTGACAATATCGCCTTCGTTATATTTACTGGTAACGTTTTTCCAATTTTTGATAAAAACAGCCTTTTGAATACTTAATACAGGCTGATTCATTTCATTCTCAATTTCTTCCAGAAAAATGTCAATTTTGTCATTTTCACTTATATCTTCCCAGTTGGGAATTTCTTCTTTTGAGATGAAGCCTTCAGCTTTACAGCCTATATCAATAAGTACACCGTTGTCTTTTTTTTCAGCAATTTTTCCGGTGATAATTGACCCTTCCGTAAAGTTTTCAGTTTTTGTTTCAGAAAGTAGCTGGTCCATTGAAGGCATGTTCTCGAGGTCTAAAAAAGTTGGAAGTGATCCAATTTCGTTGAGTTTGTTTGTTGTGGTTTCCTTTGACATATTAATTTGTTTTCCGTCCTAAGATAAAAATTAGCTTAATTGTTATTTGTTTGTATATCAAAAATGACTCCTCACGATTGAGGAGTCTGCTAAATAAATTCGTAAATTATACATATTTGAGTTAAAAGGCAAATAAAATTTCAAAAAAATTTATTTATTTGTTTCTTCAAGTTCTTTTTTATGTTTATCTATAATTTGTTTTGCTATATTTGCCGGTACCATTTCATATCTTGAGAATTCCATTTCAAAAGTACCGTTACCCTGAGTAATGCTGCGGAGTTCTGTAGCATATTTTGAAAGCTCAGCAAGAGGTACGTCTGCATTTACGACCTGCATACCTTCTTCCACATCCATTCCGAGTATTCTGCCGCGTTTCTGGTTTAAGTCGCCGCTGATATCTCCCATGTACTGGTCGGGGATATATATTTTTACTTTCTGTATAGGTTCAAGAATGATTGGTTTGGCTTTTTCCATTGCATCGCGGAATGCGGAACGGGCAGCTATTTTAAAAGCCATTTCTGAAGAATCGACATCATGGAACTTTCCGTCGTATACTGTAACAGTCATATTCTGTACAAGGCATCCGGCAAGCGGGCCGTCCTCCATAGCTTCTATTACTCCTTTTTCTACAGCAGGTATATAGTTTTTAGGTATATTTCCGCCGACAACTTCATTAGTGAATTCGTAACCTTCCGGGTTTGGAGCGATCCTGAGATAAACTTCTGCAAACTGGCCATGGCCTCCAGTTTGTTTTTTATGCCTGTAGTGTCCTTCGCCGTTAGTCGTAATAGTTTCTCTGTAGGGTATTTTCGGTATGTCGGCATTGACTTCCACCTTGTTTTCTTCTTTAAGTTTTTTGATCACAAGGCCGAGATGCTGATCCCCCATTCCGGACAGCAGCATTTCATGAGTTTCAGGATGACGGGTAACTGATAAAGTCGGATCGCTGGCACATATTTTATTGAGCCCGGTACCGATTTTATCTTCTTCGCCACTTTTTACTGCAGTAATTGCATAAGACATGACCGGTTTCGGAAATTCCATTTTTTGGAGCTCTTTTCCGTTGTTGGAGGTGGCAAGTGTATCGTCAAGGGTTGTATTTTTCAATTTTACCATAGATGCGAAAGTGCCGGGGACGGCTTCTTCTATCTTTGTTTGGTTTTTACCGTTTAGTAAAAGGATTGGTCCAAAGCGTTCTTTAGCACTTTTGGTTATGTTATAAACCTCTGAGTCGGCTTTAAAAGTACCGCTGTAAACTCTAAAGAATGCAAGCTGTCCTAAAAAAGGGTCTGTAATGGATTTAAATACTCTTGCCAATCCTATGCTGTCTTCTGACAATTCGATTTCCTCGCCGTCCGAACCTTTGATTTTTCCTTTTGCCAAAGGTTCGGGAAAGAGGTTGACAATAGAATTCATCAGTTCTTCGATACCAAGGTCTTTTTCAGCGCTGGTAACAAATACCGGGACAAGGCTGCCTGACTGAATAGCGTTCTTGAGACCGCTTGAAATTTCTTCTTCGGTTAATTTTTCACCCTCCAGATAGCGCATCATAAGTTCTTCATCTGATTCTGCAACTGTATCCATTAGCTGCTCTTTATATTCTTCAGCTTCGGCGGGAATATTTTCTTCAGTAAGAATATTGACTACCTTTTCAAAGGAAGCTGCTTCACCAACAGGCACTGTTATCGGTATACAGACTGTTTTCCCATAAGTGTCCTGCAGTTGATTCAGTACCTTGTTATAGTCTGCGAGTTCTCTGTCTAAACCGTTTATGAGGAATGCTCTCGGTATATTATGGCTTTGTGCGATTTTCCAGGCTTTAATTGTACCTACCTGTACACCATCAGCGGCATCTACAGTAATTAAAGTCATATCTGAATTCTGAATCACAGCGATTGGTTCAGAGATAAATTCTCCGTAACCGGGAGTATCAAAAAAGAAAAAACTGTGATCTTTCCAGCTGCAGTTCAGTGAAGATGCAAAGATACTGCTAAGTTTTGACTGTTCCTCAGGTGTATAATCCGATACGCTTGTCTTGTTTGTTACTTTACCGATCCTGTTGACGGCTCCGGCTTTATAGAGCATAAGGTCGCAAAGGGAAGTTTTACCGGCTCCAAGGTGTCCGGCAATTGAAAAGTTTCGAACATTAGATGATTTCATAAAAATGATAACTCCGATATTTTTTTAATTATATGTTTTATATTTTTATTCGAAAAGAGCAACAGGGTTAAAATCCCTTATAGAAATATAAAATGTTAAATTTAATATCACTTTATAATTATTTCAAAATTTTAATAAAAATAGTTCATTAATAATTTAAGTTTTGTATAATCCGGTTTTAAGTATTAGGGAAAGCATAAAAAATCAAAATTAACTTGATATAAAATGAAAAGAGACAAAAAAAGTATTATATTCAATTTGAATGGAAGTAAAAAAACAATTATTATAAATAATAATGGTAACATTTTTTAAAGTTTAAAAGGAGAAGTTTATGGGTGAGATGTTTGATGCTGACGGAAGACTGCATATTCCGGTTGATATAAAAAGTAAAGTTAAACTGCCGAAAAGTAAAATAGACGTTGACACTAATAAACGCTATGTGATAAAAGAAGCTTACTGTCCTAACGGACACAGTCTGATCAGTGATACACGGATAAACGGTTACGGTGGTATTCATCTTATTTTTACTGATTTAAAAGACACTAAGGAAGTTGATATAATTATTTCGCCTGTTGTAGGTGAAAGAAAAGTCATGGTCCAGAAGGGCGATGTTTTTGAAGATGGTGAAGTTATAAAAGCTTTATGTCCGGTGTGCAGGACAGAGCTGGAAATACTTTTCGACTGTGAGTGCGGGGCTCACGTCTACGTTTTTTATCTTGACAGACAGCTTGACCATAATTACGGTCAGTCTTTCTGCTCGAGAATAGGTTGTTCAAAATCAAGCAGGCTTAGATATTCAGAGGATGCCCTTCACGAATTCTTCAAAAATCATTTATTATAAATTATCTCACTGATTCAGGGGGTTAGCTCTGTTAATGAGCTGAACTTATAATCTGCTATGAAAAATATTTTTTTATTAGAATAGTATAAGCGGATTAAAAATCGGCGTTATTTGGTGTTCTGGGGAACGGGATTACGTCACGGATATTCTGCATACCTGTACAAAACTGAATAAGCCTTTCAAATCCAAGACCGAAACCTGCATGCGGGACTGTTCCGAATTTCCTAAGGTCGAGGTACCACCAGTAATTTTCTATAGGCTGACCTAATTCCCTGATCCTGTTCTGAAGGACGTCAAGCCTTTCTTCTCTCTGGCTGCCGCCGATAATTTCACCTATACCGGGTACGAGCATATCGATAGCTGCTACGGTTTCATTGTCATCGTTCAGTCGCATATAGAATGCTTTGATGTTTTTTGGATAATTTACAACCGTAACCGGGGCTTTGAAATATTCTTCGGTTAGGAATTTTTCATGTTCAGACTGAAGGTCTATACCCCATTTTACCGGATATTCAAATGTTTTGCCGCTTTTTATTAGAATATCTATGGCATTAGAATAGTTAATTGTTTTAAAAACAGCTTCTGATACCTTAGTCAGCCTTTCAATAAGCCCTTTCTGTATTCTTTTGTTAAAAAAATCCAGGTCTTCTGAACAGTGTTCAAGAATATCAGAGGTTAAGTACCGGACATAATCTTCAGCGAGCCGGACATTATCATCTATGTCAGCGAAAGCCATTTCAGGTTCAATCATCCAGAATTCGGAAAGATGCCTCCTTGTATTGGAGTTTTCTGCACGGAAAGTCGGACCGAAAGTATACACATTTCCTAATGCGCATGCATAGGATTCAGCTTCGAGCTGTCCGCTTACGGTAAGGCTTGCTTTTCTGCCGAAAAAATCCTGAGAATAGTCTATTTTGTTATTGACAGTTTTAGGTAAGTTATTCAAATCCAGTGTGGTAACCTGAAACATTTCGCCTGCGCCCTCACAGTCACTGCAGGTTATAACAGGTGTATTTAAATAATAAAAATTCCGTTCCTGGTAAAATTTATGTGTAGCATAAGCAAGCCTGTTTCTTATTCTGAGCATAGCACCGAAAGAGTTTGTCCTCGGCCTTAAATGAGCCACTTCACGAAGTTTTTCAAAGGGGACTCGCTGCTTTTGAAGAGGGTAACCGTCTTCCTGTTTACAGAAACCTAATACCTTTACTGCTAAAGCGTGGATTTCTACTGACTGGCCTTTTCCGGGAGACTCTACAAGTTTTCCTTTAACCGAGACAGAGGCCCCTGTCAGAAGTTTGACTATTTCACTGGTATAGTTATGCAGCGAATTTTCGGCCAGAATTTGAATATTTCCAAAGCAGGAACCGTCGTTTAATTCTATGAAAGAGAAACCGCCCTTAGAGTCTCTTCTGGTTCTAACCCAGCCTGCTACAGTTATTTCAGTTCCGAAATCTTTTCTTTTTAATACATCTTTTATAAATTCTCTTCTCATCAGCTCAATACTCCGGTTGTGAATTGCTGTATTAACGGAAAAGCTTTCACTTTAAGCGAACTTATTTCCGTTAACAACATTTGTTTTCAGTTTCTGTAAAATATTGTTAAATTATTTATAGTTAAGAAAATATAACATAAATGGTTTATATTATTTATAATATTCATCTAAGTTAAAATGAAAAGCTATAATTTAGCACCAATAACAGATATTTTAAAACAGGATGCTGGAATAAATACTTTTTTGTAATACTGTAATAATAACACTAATGTACTTTTATTATTAATAATAATTAAATATTTACAAATATTATGACTTTTGAGTTTGAATTAGGTGGACAGAAAGGCTGGTGTCACGAAAGTGAAGTAGGGTACGGGTATTTCCATACTTATGATGACCTTACTCTCGGTTCAGATACAAGAAAAATCCACATATTATTGCCTGAAGATTATAAAACCGGAAAAAAGCGCTATCCTGTTGTCTACATGAATGATGGACAGACGGTGTTTTTTCCTAACTCTAAAGGCCTTGTTTCCTGGAATACGGATAAAGTTGTAGACTGTTTATATCGCAATATGATGATTGAGCCTGTGATTGTGGTAGCTGTATATCCTAAAGACAGGGAAAAGGAATATTTGTATGGGGAAAACTATAGAGACTTCACCGGAAGGACGATTCCCGGGGGCGGTGTTGAAGAATATTCTGATTATTTAGCACAACAGCTAAAACCGTTCATAGATAACAACTATTATACTCTGCCTGAAAGCAGCAGATCATTGATTATCGGTTCATCCTATGGTGGAATAGCTTCGTTTTATACTGCCTGTAAATATCCTGATAGATTTGGCATGGCCGCTGCATTATCTCCTTCGTTTTACCATGAGTTTCAGTCCAGGAGCTTAACGGAATCTGTAAAAGGGGAACCGTTTTTTAAAAAGATAAAAGAATTTTTAGATAGCGCTGAAGTGTTACCGAAGTTATGGCTTGACTGGGGAGTGTTTGAGAATTATAAATTTAATTACAGCCCTGATATAATGCTTTATCTTACAAGAAACTTTGACGGTTATATCGCGGATAAGAATATTTTCTACTATGAAGATCCGTTCGGAAGGCATGAAGAAACTTCATGGTCTTACCGACTCAACTTAATTTTGACTAAATTTTATAAAAGAAATAGGGTTTAGATGAGAAAAGCTATATTTATTTTACTGTCTGTTTTTTTGTTTTTTTGCGGAGTATTCGTTGTTAATCCTGTTTTTGCTAAAGTCGAAAATTCAAAGCAGGATATTTTCAAGTTAATAGACAATCTGTTTGATAAAACTAAAATAACAGAAGACTCAGTAAAAGTCGAAGGGCATAAAATATATTATCTTGAAGCTGGATACGGAAATAAGGGGGGAGTTTTATTCCTGCATGGTTTGTTTGCGCAAAAAGAACAGTGGATCAAAACAATGGAGCTTTTCGTAAAAAAGGGGTATTATGTGATAGCTCCAGACCTGCCTGGATACGGGAAAAGCAAACAATATCCCCTGAGTGTATACTCTGTAGATAAACAGGTCAAATTATTACACAAATTTATAAATGAATTAGGATTAGAAAATATTAACATTGCGGGTAACTCCCTGGGTGGAACTATTGCGCTTGCTTATGCATGCAAGTACGAAAATAATATAAAGTCCCTGGCATTGTTAGGGGGGCCGGCCGGCCTTGTTAGATGGAGTCCGGAAATAGTTAGGGAATTCGATAAAGGCAAGAATCCCTTCATTCCACTTACAAAGAAAGATTTTTACAAAGAAATGAACATGCTTTTCCATCAGCCGCCGAAGATACCTGAGGAAGTTGCTATAAAAATGGTTACCGGATATAAAACCAACTATGAAAGGCTTAAGAGTGCTTTTGCCCTTTTTTCTGTATCAATATACAATTTTGCAGTGAAAATGAAGACGGACCTGCAAATTCCGACTTTGATAATATGGGGATATGACGATAAGATCTTTACTGTTAAAAATGCTCTGAATGCAAAAAAGAAAATCGCCGGCAGTAAATTGGTTATCCTTAAAAATACAGGCCACCTGATAATGCTTGAAAGTCCTAAAGAAATCTTTGGAGTCTATGAAAAATTCCTCAGAAAAAACACTGATTAG
The DNA here is from genome assembly GCA_021733985.1 of Victivallales bacterium. Classification (GTDB taxonomy): domain Bacteria; phylum Verrucomicrobiota; class Lentisphaeria; order Victivallales; family GWF2-38-69; genus JAIPJT01. The sequence goes on from JAIPJT010000015.1 coordinate 45,625, forward strand.
AGCTGTCCTGAAAAGGTAAACAGGACACTTTGGGTAGATAATGAATACTGAACTTATAAAGGAGCTCGCTGACTCCTGTCCGCTAATTAAAAATCTTATAGAGTTTAAGGAAACCTTCTGGTTTAATCCGAATATCACCACGTTTGAAGAGGGATTACCTTATGTGGGGTTAACTGCTGATGATGTAAAAAATGCAGCTGAAAGGCTGAAACGTTTTGCACCCTACATTGCAAAAGTTTTTCCGGAGACTAGTAAGTACAATGGTATTATTGAGTCCGGCATAGAAAATATAGAAAAAATTAAAACTGAACTGGCTGCTTTAGGTTATAAAAATATAAAAGGGGATTTATTACTGAAGAAAGACAGCCATTTACCTGTTTCCGGTTCGATAAAAGCCCGCGGCGGTATTTATGAAGTGTTGAAGTACGCCGAAGATCTGGCAGTTGAAGCAAATTTACTCTCCTACAGTGATAATTATGAAAAACTTTGCTCAAAAGAGTTTACTGACTTTTTCAGTCGCTACAGTATTGCAGTGGGATCAACCGGCAACTTAGGGCTTTCTATCGGCATAATAAGTGCAGCGTTAGGGTTTAACGTTTTTGTTCATATGTCAGCTGATGCCAGCCAATGGAAGAAGGACAGGCTCAGATTTCTTGGGGTAAATGTGATCGAATACAATTCGGATTACAGTATAGCTGTGGAAAAAGCCAGAAAGGGGGCCGAAAATAATCCGCTGTGTTTTTTTGTTGATGATGAAAATTCGAGAAACCTTTTCCTGGGATATTCTGTAGCAGGTGAACGTGTCAGAAAACAATTAGAAGATATGAATATAACCGTCGATGTGAAAAATCCGCTGTTTGTATATCTTCCATGCGGTGTTGGAGGCGGACCCGGCGGTGTAGCTTTCGGCTTAAAGCTGGCCTTTGGAGATAATGTTCATTGTATATTTGCAGAACCGACCCATTCTCCATGTATGTTTCTTGGTGTATATACCGGCATGCATGATAAAATAAGTGTCCGGGATATTGGCATTGATAATATTACTGCAGCCGACGGATTGGCGGTTGGAAGGGCATCGGGATTTGTCGGCCGTGCAATGAAACGTTTAATTGACGGTTATTATACTGTAGAAGACCGGAATTTATACTGTTTGCTCGCTTTGCTTAATAAAACTGAAAAGATAAAGCTTGAACCTTCAGCTCTTGCCGGAATGCTCGGCCCGGTTCACACTTCCAGATCTACCGATTACTTAAAATTTTTAAATATAGATACCGAAACGATGAAAAATGCTAAACATTTAGTATGGGCAACCGGAGGTGGGATGGTTCCTGATAAAGAGTTTAATGAATATATAAAGAAGGCCGAACTGATTAGTCTACGGCCTTTCCTTTAGGTTTTGTAAATTTGTATAGTCGTTTATTTGTTTGTTTTTGACACTACCTTTCTTTAGCTTTGTTCTTTATACAACGAAGCTTAATCTTGTTTGAAATAATCCGGTAGGGCGCGTTCTTTCACCGTAATACTCGATAATAGTTAAGACTAAAAACCTGCCTGACCTGCGTAGTGCCTAAACGGTACGGAGCAGGGTGAGCTATAGTCCCGAGACTCCGGCCCGACGGCTTAGCGCGCCGAATACAGCATCGTTTATTAAACATGTTATATTTTTCATATAAATGGTAAGTTTACTCTGATATAATAAATTTTTTGTTTCAACGCTTATAATTATTGATTGAAAAGTCAGAACCTCTTTTTGTTTGTGCTGCCCGGGAAAACGGTAGTTCAGTGACTCTGTAATACAGAACCACTGAAATTCAGTTGACTATACATAAGGACTTTTTACGATATAAACAGCATTTCACTGTATTTAGGCAGTGGCCACAGTTTGTCATCTATTTCTCTTTCAATAGTGTCTACTGTCAGTCTCAAGTTGGCAAGAGCTACAGCAATCTCTTCCGGGTCCCTTGATTCGACAATTTTTTCTAAATCTTTAATTTTGAGGGACATATCATCTAAAAGAGAACTTATATATTCTGCCTTTTCTCTTATTGTTTCAGTCCCTGTTCCGATTCCGGTGTCAGTGAGGAGCTTTAAATTTTTTAAAATAGAAGACTGATATTCAATAACAGCCGGTGTTACAATTGTTTTTGAAATGTAAAGACCGACCTGTCCCTCTATATTTAAACGTGTTTCAAAGTTTTCTTTATAAACCTCGTATCTTGAAAATAACTCCTTTTTTGAAAGAACATTATATTTTTCAAAAACATTAATGCTTTCTTCCGATATAATTTCTTTTAATGTTTCAGAAACAGACATAATATTCGGCAGTCCTCTTTTTTCGGCTTCATAAATCCAGCCTTCTGAATAATTATCGCCGTTGAAAATAACCTTTTTATGTTTCCTGATTATATCCTGGAGAACCGACTGCAAAGTTTCATTAAATTTATCGGTGCCGGCAACCGGTTCAAGTTTTGTTGCTATCTCATCAAACGCCTCTGCTACAATAGTGTTCAGTGTAACGTTCGGGCCTGCACAGTTCTGACTTGATCCAACTGCTCTGAACTCAAATTTATTTCCTGTAAATGCAAATGGACTTGTTCTATTCCGGTCGGTCGTGTCCTTAGGCAGAACAGGGATTGTGTCAATGCCGATTTTTAAGGTTTCAGCTTTCTTCGCTGAAGCGGTATTGCCGGTTTCTAACTGTTCAATTATATCTGTAAGCTGCTCTCCTAAGAAAATTGAAATTATTGGCGGCGGTGCTTCATTTGCGCCTAATCTATGGACATTTCCAGCGTTAGCGACTGTTGACCTAAGTAAAGCGGGATGTTTGTCTATGGCCTGAATTATTGCACATAGAACTGTCAGGAATATTGCATTTTCCTGCGGATCTTTACCGGGATTCAGAAGGTTGTCTCCATTGGCGCTTATAGACCAGTTATTATGCTTACCTGAACCGTTTAATCTGGCAAACGGTTTTTCGTGAAGAAGACAAACCAGTCCGTGTTTATCTGCAACCTCTTCGAGTGTTTCCATTATAAGCATATTATGATCTGTCGCGAGATTAAGTTCTTCATACTGAGCGGCTATCTCAAACTGAGAAGGAGCGACTTCATTATGCCTTGTCTTTGCCGGAATTCCAAGACGCCAGAGTTTTTTGTCTACCTCTGACATATATGCCAGTACACGCGGTTTTATAGAACCGAAATAGTGATCGTCGAGCTGTTGATGTTTTGAAGGTTCACAGCCGAAAACCGTACGTTCACACTGGATAAGGTCGGGTCTTGCATAATAAAGCTCTTTATCTATAAGAAAATATTCCTGCTCTGCACCGAGTGTTGTATGAATTCTGCTGCTGATTTCTACACCGAAACACTTTAAAAGTCTTTTCCCCTGTACGGAGATTGCCTGCATAGATCTAAGAAGAGGAATTTTTTTATCGAGTGCTTCACCGGTATAGGAATAAAATGCTGTTGGAATACATAAAGTTGCATTGTTGATTCCGCGTTTAATAAAAGCAGGGCTGGTCGGGTCCCAAACTGTATATCCTCTTGCTTCAAAAGTTGCTCTGAGTCCTCCGGACGGGAAGCTTGAAGCATCCGGCTCTCCCTGTATCAAAGTCTTACCGGAAAAATCAAGCATGACTCCGCCTTCGAGGTCCGGTTCTATAAATGAATCGTGTTTTTCTGCAGTGGAACCTGTCAATGGCTGAAACCAGTGTGTATAATGGCTGGCTCCTTTGTTTATAGCCCATCGTTTCATAGCGTTTGCAACTTCATCAGCAATCGATGAATCTATACTTTTTCCAAGCCTTATTGTTGATAACAAACTTTTATACACCGGCTTCGGAAGATAGTCCTTCATTGTTTTTAAACTGAAAACATCTTCACCGTAAAGTTCTTCAACTGTTCTTTTTTCATAAGAAATAGAAGATGCAGTCCTTGATGAGATGTTTGCAATAATTTGTTTTCTTAAATTTTCCATTTTATTTCCTTTTTTAATTATAAACCACTAAATACGTTATTACATATTTTTCTGTATGCTTTCATAACAGAGCAGAAAGAATGCCGTAATTCCTTCTGTGGATATGTCTGATCGATAAATATTTATATTTTGAATATAAAATTTTTTCTTAAAGTTCATAAAAATGCAGGAAGAGAGGGGGGGATCTGATTTTTAAGAAGTTACAAAATTGTAATAAGCAAAGCAAAGAAGTTACAAAATTGTAATATCTGGTTAGGGTAAAATCACTATTGTAATTCAAAATATGGTTTCACCGGATCAGGATACCGTCCTCATAGGCAGTAGCAGGATCGCCATCAGTATCGGGTTAATCAGCGTTGATCTTCGCACGACGAAGTTTAATCTTTTCTGAAACAAAAGGTAGGGCGCGATCTTTCGCCGTAATACTCGAAAATAAAACTGCCTGCCCTGCGTAGTGCCTAAACGGTACGAAGCAGGGTGAGCCATATAGCCCCGCTACTCCGGGGAGACGGCTGTGAAAAATCATAAATCTTCTGATATGATTATCATAACAAAAGAAAGATCAAAGCTAAGAAACACCTTTTCGTGGACCGTCTAATTACGATATGCTGTAGTTGTACCGACAGGTAAACCCAAAACACATTTGATCTTTTACTTCATAAAACGGTTATACCATAACTCAAAAATCATTAATGACCAAATTAGATAACTGTGATCTTCTGTCTTATTCCGGTGTTGTTTTAAGATCTTTTCGAGTTCAACTGAGGAAAAACCGCAATCTTTTATACCTGAACCGCTAAGGATTAAATCTTCAGACAGGCTACTCCATTCATTTCTCAGCCATGATGCAACAGGTACGCCGAATCCCATTTTTTTTCTGTTCACAAGAAGCTCCGGTATTAAATCAGAAAATGCATCAACCAGAATCCTTTTTCGTTTACTGTGTTTTATCTTATATTCAAAGGGGAGAGAATTGATGAATTCAATAAGTTTATGGTCTAAAAACGGGCTTCTCAGTTCGATAGAATTTGCCATTGACGCTATATCTATTTTAGGTAGTATATCATTAGGCAGGTAAGTATTAATATCTAATTCCATTAGTTTTTCAACTGGATTTTCTGCTGTAAATTCACTGCAGAGTTCCTCAAAGTATTTTTGTGTGGTTCTGTTTCGACGGTTTAGGACTGAATGTTTAGTACTTTCTGTAACTCTGCTTATCATCTGCAGGTAACGGTGGTTTCTCGGTTCAGCCCACATCTTTAAAATCCTGTTAAATTTACCTTTAAAAGAGCGTTCATCCGGAGTTGTCGGGATAATACCTGAGAGAAGGCGGGCAAGTTTTTTCCTTAAAAATGGAGGAATAAAATCGAATTTTAAGGAATGTAAATATACAAGATACCTGTAGTAGCCGGCAAATACTTCGTCAGCTCCGTCTCCGCTAAGCGCAACTGTAATTTTTTCACCAGCAAATTTTGATAAAAGGAAAGTCGGAAGCATTGAAGAATCCGCATACGGTTCACCGTAATTATTAACAAGGCTTTCTACAATGGAAAAATCTGCGGGATCGACTTTTTTCTCATAGTGTTCTGTTTTAAAATATTCGGCAGCCAAACCTGCATAGCTTCTTTCATCGTATTTAGAGTTGCTGAATCCTATAGTAAATGTTTTTAAAGGGTTGTTCAGTTTTTTAGAAGCCAGTCCCGCAACTATGGATGAGTCGATTCCGCCGGACAAAAAGACTCCGAGGGGCACGTCAGACATCAGACGTTTTTCAACTGCCTGCTCCGTTAAGTTTCTGACTTCCGCTTTAGCGTCTTCATAAGATATGGAAATTTTGTTTTTGAACTCGCATTTCCAGTAGTTACTCAGCTTTAGCTCCCGGCTGGAAGTTTTTATTAACATATAATTAGCGGGAAGAAGTTTAAAAATATTTTTATATATAGTATTGGGGGCTGGTATATACTGGAGAGTAAGATAATCATGCAGGCCTGTAAAGTTTATTTCTTTAAGAATTTTCGGATGTTCCACAACGGCCTGAAGTTCGCTGGCAAATACAAAGGTATTATTATGAAGTGCATAGTATAATGGTTTTTGTCCCATTCTGTCCCGGGCGAGGAACAGTTCATTTTTCCTTTTATCAAGTACAGCCAGAGCAAACATCCCTTGAAGTTCGGATAAACATTCAGGGCCTAACTCTTCATAAAGATGAATTATGACTTCTGTATCTGTATTTGTTTTAAATATATGCCCCTTTAAAATTAAATTGGAACGCAGTTCGGTATAGTTATAAATTTCCCCGTTAAAAACAATCCAGAGAGTACTGTCTTCGTTTGTTATCGGCTGGTGACCGGAAGATAAGTCGATTATAGATAAACGCCTGTGAGCAATCCCGATATTTTGATAAAGGTAACTGCCTGAATCATCAGGGCCTCTATGATGAATAGTATTATTCATTCTTTCAAGCAGTTCCTTTTCAGTATGACTGTTGTCAAAGTTTATAATTCCGCAAATTCCGCACATTTAGATTTAATCTTTCTGTATTATCATTCGTTATTTGTATAATCAAAGGTTACTTGTATCATGGATGATTTCAATATATTATTAATTAATAATTTTTGAAAATTAATCAGTTTTGTATAAAACACTAAATTTTATTTAAAAAAAGGCGTATAAGATGGGCTTGGAAATAGAAAGGAAGTTTTTAGTTAAAAATTTGAATTTTCTTAAAGGAGTAACAGGGGTAAAGTACTCACAGGGCTATATTCCCTCAGATGGGAATCCGGGGTTAAGAATAAGAATTGCCGGTGATAAAGGTTTTATTACCTTAAAGAGTAATCTTAAGGGCATAAAGGTAAGAAGAGAATTTGAATACGAAATTCCTGTAAAGGATGCAGAAGAAATGCTGCAGTTTTTCTGCCTTAAACCGTATATAGAGAAATATCGGTATAAGCTTGATATTAATGGAAGAACGTGGGAGATCGATGTATTCGAAGGCGATAATAAAGGTTTGGTATTGGCCGAAGTCGAGCTCGATGATGAAAATCAGCAGGTGGAAAAACCTGAATGGATTGAAAAGGAAGTGACCGGTGATTGCAGATATCAGAATTCAAGCCTTGCAGTTAACCCCTACTGCAGCTGGAAAGATAAGTGAACGAAATAAGGCTGTAATTCACAGATTTAAAAAAGGGCCATTATCAGGACAGCCTTATGGCAGGGGGTGTTATTGTGACTGAGGTCATATAATTAGAAGCTGCACGAAAAGAGTTTTCGTCTAAAAGTTTTTCCCCTGAAACAAGAATTATTATATCAGGGTAAAATTACTAATTAAATGTAAAGAATAAGTTTTAAATATACAGGTGATGATAATGAAATTGATTAGATTTGGAAACCCCGGAAAAGAAAAACCGGGTATAATTACAGGAGATGGAAAGAGGATAGACTGTTCTTCAGTCTTTCATGACTGGGATAACTCGTTTTTTAATAAATCCGGGTTGGAAAAAGTAAAAGATATGAATTTTGAAGGGTTACCAGAAGTCCCTGATAGAGAACGCTGGGGGGCACCTGTACCGCGTCCGGGTAAAATATTATGTATCGGCCTTAATTATCATGCTCATGCCAAAGAAACCGGGGCTGTACTTCCCAAAGAGCCTATGCTTTTTATGAAAGGAACCAATGCTGCTGCAGGCCCCTATGATAATATAATAATTCCTAAAAACAGCAGGCGGACCGATTATGAAGTAGAATTGGGTGTGGTAATAGGTAAAGACTGCAGATATCTTGATTCTGTTGAACAGGCCCCAAATTATATTGCAGGTTATGTTATTTCAAACGATGTGTCAGAACGAGAATTCCAGAAAGATCATAGCGGACAGTTCTGCAAAGGTAAATCATGTGATAATTTTAACCCTATTGGACCATTTCTTGCAACTGCAGATGAAATTAGTGATTCCTGCAGTCTAAATATGACATTGAAGGTTAACGGAGAAGTAAGGCAGAACAGCAATACTTCTGATATGATCTTTAAACCTGATTTTATTGTTTACTACCTTTCACAGTTTATGACACTCGAAGCAGGTGACCTGATTTCAACAGGGACTCCCTCAGGAGTAGCTTTGGGTATGGAAGAGGACGGGTATCTTAAACCGGGTGATATTGTCGAGCTTCAGATAGAAAAACTTGGAAAACAAAAGTCTGTTTGCATTGATTACTCTCAAATATAAATCAATCGTAGTGTGTATATCAATGCTGTTGAATTAAGACGTTGGAGTTCGCACTTTAGTGTGTTAGGCAGAATATTCAGCCAGACAAGCTAATCACGTCATTCGACACGACAAGAGCTTGAACTCCAACCATACACTAAAATTTGATGCTCAATTTCTTAATTCA